>NZ_JAASHM010000032.1 GCF_019734195.1 Clostridium sp. K13
AGTCATTAAAAATAGCTTGTTAAAGTTCATTTTTTATTTAACTGTAAAATTATTCAAGGAAAACTGCACTATTATAGATTAATAAATGTTTATAACAATATTTAACATGTGTAAAAATGGCTTAATTACAAGAATTAAGCCATTTTTTTTTTTTACATTTATTAACTCTATAGTTTTAAAAGTCCAGTTGCAGCGTTTATAAAAATTGAAGGAAATATTTCAAAAAAATAAAAAAGTATTATTAATATTTAAAAATAAAAAAGGTTTATTATATAAATTTGCAAAAAAATATCGAAAAAGGTTGATAAATTGATAATGGTGTAGTAAAATAATACTAAATTAGCTATATAACTTATAGTTTAATCAAACGTGGGGGGATAAAATGGAACAGAGAAATGAAGAAAAAGTAATTGATTTACAAGAAAGGAAAAAAGTATCTTTAATTGAAAAGATAGGGAAGAAAATACCAGATCCAGTTATAATATTTGCAATATTTTATGTTGTTGTTTTAGCTGCAACTTTATTCTTAGGAGGAAAATCCTTTGAGGTTATGAATGGTGATGGTACTTATACAACTCATACTATTTTAAATATGTTTGATGCAGAAAATATTCAATGGATATTTTCAAATGCACTACTTAACAACTGGTTAGCATATGGTGGAGGAGTACTAGGTACAATTCTTGTTGTTATGCTAGGAGTTGGTTTAGCTGAAGAATCAGGTCTTTTATCTACATTAATTAAAAAGGTTGGATTAAAAGTTTCTGATAAGATGCTTCCAATAGTATTAGTATTTTTAGGAATCATGAGTAGTATTGCTACTGATGCAGGTTATGTAATTTTAATACCTTTAGCAGGTCTTTTATATGCAGGGTTAAAGAAAAACCCACTTATTGGTATGGCTGCTGCTTTTGCAGGGGTTTCAGCAGGATTTAGTGCAAACTTAATACCAGCTACACCAATTGATATAATAATTGGTAACAATGCAAAGATATTTGCAGAAGGACAAGGTATTCCTTTTGTTAATGCAGCAGGACAAGCTTTAAATCCAGCTACAATGCATTATTATTTCGTAGTTGCTTCTACTTTCATGTTAGCTGCAATTGGTGCTTTTGTAACAATTAAAATAATCAAGCCAAGACTTGAAAAAGAAAGCTACATAATTCCAGAAGATATGAATTTAGATGATTTCACAGTTAAGCCTGTTGAAAACAAAGCACTTAAATTTGCAGGTTTAGGATTCTTAATTGCAGCTTTATGTGTAGTAGGTTTATATTTTGGACCATTAAAGACATTTATAGATCCAGAAACAGGTTCAAAAGTAACTCCATTTATGGATAATATTATATTAATAATAACATTCTTATTCTTTATGCCTGGTGTATTCTATGGTATAAAAGTTGGAAAGTTCAAAAATGCTAATGATGTAGTAAAAGGTATGTCTAAGCAAATGGGTTCTATGGGATCAGTACTTGTTTTAACATTCTTCTCATACAACTTCCTTGCATTATTAACTAAGAGTGGACTTGGAACTTATATTACTTACTTAGGTGGTAACTTATTAAAAGCTATGAATTTATCAGAATTCCCAATACTTTTAATAATAGGATTTATATTAATAACAGCTTTAATTAACTTATTTGTTGGTGGATTAACTTCAAAATGGATGTTACTTGGTCCAATATTCTTACCAATGTTATATCAAGTAAATTCAAATATGACACCAGAAGTTGTTGCTGCAGCTTACAGAGTTGCTGACTCATCAACTAACATAATAACTCCATTAATGTCTTATGCAGGTATTATCTTAGTATTTATGAGAAAGTACAAACCAGAATATACAATTGGTGATATGATAAGATTAATGATGCCTTATTCAATAAGCTTCTTAATTGGATGGACAATTCTTTTATTAGGATTCTTCGCATTCGGAATACCATTTGGATTCTAATATTTAAATAACTTAAAACTCCCTTAAAAGTTAATCTTTTAAGGGAGTTTTTTTATTATATAAATTAAACTTTAATTACCAATTACCAATTACCAATTACCAATTACCAATTAACCATTGATTAAGCATTTCTTAATTTTTTTAACACATTTGATTTTTCAAGAACTGTTGCTAAAACCATAGCAATAACAGTACCAACTATAGATTGAATAATATTTGCAGGAACAGAAAGAAGAGCTGCTGCAAATCCATACATTATAGTTTCTACTAAGCCGTATCCAAAGACTTGAAAAGCACATCCTATAATAGAACCAATAATCCAAGCAAATTTAGTTTTATCAATTAAATTTTCTGCAATGGTAGCAATAATTAATACCATAATAGCTTTAATTAAAAATGTAGGGATAATATATTGCATATATCCGCTTAATAAATCACATAAAGCAGCTCCTAGACCAGCAGCTAAAGCTCCTTTTTTCTTTCCTAAAATTAAAGCAGATAAAATAACCATAGAGTCACCTATATGAGTATATCCGTTTAAAGAAGGGATTTTGATTAAATAAGTTGTAACAAAAACTAAAGCAGCCATGATTGCAATTTTAGTTATGTCTTTAGTAGCAATGTTTTTTTTCATTATAATGACCTCCGATAAATTTCTATATTAATAAAATACACTAATTAAATAGAAACAACTAATGTATGGATACAATAAAAATTATTAACTAATAATAAAAAGTATTAACATCACATTAAAAAGTGGTGTATAATAATAGAAAATTAAACTAAAACATAAAGGAGATAAAAAAATGAGTGAAAATAATAACTTAAGATTAGGACTTATTGAACTTTATAAAAATAAAATAAGATACATAGGATTTACACAAAAAGACCTAGATGAAAAATATAATAGTAAATTCCTATCACAAGGAGAATATGATATATTAACTAGTTTTTATAAAGAGTATGAAATTAGTAATAAATAAGAAGTAATACAAAAATAATTAAATAGGATTAAAAGACATTTGCTTTATTGCTAATGTCTTTTTTTTGTTGCGAATATTAATAAATAGTTTTTTAACAAGGTGGAATATGGAAATAATTGGTGTACAATAAAAATATGTGTTTTTATATGAGAAAGGGTGGAAATATGAAGGGGTGCTTAGATATAACAAATGTATTAAAAACAGTTAATAGTGCATATGAAAAACTTGATGAAACTATAAGTTCTCATAGTTTGGAAGTTGCATATTTAACTTTAGAAATATGTAAGCTTTTAAATATAGATGAAAATACTAAACATTCATTAGTTATAGCAGCATATTTTCATGATTTTTCGGCAGTAAGAACAAATATAGTATATTCCTTAGAAGATTATGAAACTGAAACTGTTATACAAGAGCATTGTATATTGGGATATGTATTGTTTAATTTTTTATCACCTAATACCAGTATATGTAAATTTGTTTTGTATCATCATAATAGCTATAATTCTAATAAAATCATTAATAATATTGAAAAGCCGTTAGAAAGTAATATTATAAAATTAGCAGATGATATATCAATATTTAAAATGATTAATAAAGAAGTTTCAATAAATAATATAATAGATATATTAGATAAAAGATCTTTTTTTTATAATCCAGAATATTTAGGTCAGTTTTTAAATAGTAATGCAACAGAAATATTAAATAATTTGTTAGATGGAAGTTATAAATATAAGTTTTG
Organism: Clostridium sp. K13; assembly: GCF_019734195.1. Lineage (GTDB taxonomy): Bacteria > Bacillota > Clostridia > Clostridiales > Clostridiaceae > Clostridium. Next base: position 3,677 of record NZ_JAASHM010000032.1, read on the forward strand.
GGAAGAATTTAATATATTAGATTCAGAAATAATAAGTACAGAAAAGATTATTGAGTGTTTAGCTTTTATAATTGATTGTAAATGTTATATTGAAGATTTACATTCTTTATCTGTATCTAAGACTAGTTGTATAATTTGCAAATACTTTAATTTAAGTAAAATAGAATATTATAATGTAATGATAGGAAGCTTACTACATGATATTGGCAAATTAGCAATACCAAATGAAATATTAAAAAAAGAATCTTCTTTAACAAAAGAAGAATTTGAAGTTATGAAAAAGCATGTTATATATACATATGAAATTTTATCTAATTTAAAAAATGATAGTATTTTAAATATAGCAGCTAATCATCATGAAAAATTAAATGGGAAAGGTTATCCAAGGGGAATATCTAATTTATCTTTAAGTGAAAGAATTGTTTCTGTAGCTGATATATTTATAGCTTTAATTCAAAAAAGACCATATAAAGAAAGATTTAAAAAAGAAAAAGTAATAGAAATACTAAATAAATCTGTGGAGCTTGGAGAAATAGATAATAAAGTTGTAAATAAGATTATAGAAAATTATGATTATTTAGAAGCTATGAATAGTATGTTATATAATAAATATAGAGAAAAAATACTGTTATTATATAATAATTATAATAAGTTTATCTGTAAAAATTAATAATATCTTTAGTGTTATCTGAAAGTCAAAAAATAAGAGATGAAATTAAGCACTACGAAAGAGAAAGAAATGATTGGGCAGTTAATATTAAAATGTATAATGCTAAGGAAAAAATTAAAGAGTTAGATAATAGGGTAAAAGAATTAAAAGATAAGTTATATGATATAGAGTTTCAAGAGTTAGTAAATGAAGAGAAAAAACATACTGGACTTGAAGGATAAATAAAAAAGTGCCACTAGGGCGCCTGTGAGGTACCTTAGTGGCACTTTTTCTTAAATCCAGTTTACATTAGCTTCTTTTCTTGGAACAGTTCTTTGATATTTAACATTAGGATATCCAATGACTAAGCAAGAAACTATTTGATTACCATCGTTAATTCCAAGTAAATCTAAAATATCCTTATTATCTTTAGAAGCTATTTGTATAAATCCACTAAAGAAAGTACCAAGACCTAAAGCATCTGTCATAAGTTCCATGTTAGAAGAAGCTAATCCACCATTAAATGCATTTGGTGAAGTAACAAATATTACTGCAGGTGCATTAAAGAACATTCTATCATTTTTTATAGGATCTTCTTTAAAAGCATCATAATAATTAACCCATGCAGTTGCATATCTCTTTAGATATTCAGTTTCAGGAGTTAAGTTAGCTAAGATATAATCCCCTTTTTGCTTTAAGCTTTCATAAACTAATTCCCTAAGTAATGGTAATTTATCTGTAACTACAGTATAAGAAACATCTTGAGAATTAGTTGAAGTTTGAGTAAATCTTCCAGCTTCAATAATTTGTTCAAGCTTTTCCTTTTCTACAGGCTTATTTTTAAAACGTCTAACGCTTCTTCTAAACTTAATAAAGTTTAAAAGATTTTCAGCTTCTACTGTGAAAGTATCTTTATTATAAGGTTTTATCTCATCCATATTATAATCATCTGTTGAAACTGCTTCTACAGGACAGACTGCAACGCAATGAGCACATTTAATACACCCATCATTATTAATTTCTGCTTTTCCATCTTTTAATGAAATAACACGAGTAGGACAATCTTGAATACATTGTGTACAGGATATACATTTTTCTCTATTTACTTTAAACATTTTAAAAACACTCCTTAATTTTAAATATAATATTATTTTGCACTTTATATTAATATTAATTATAAATAAATATTGTTTTTGACTTTTGTATTAATAAAATTTATAATTTGTCTATTAACAAAAGAAGACTTATCAATGGATAATGTGATTATATCACTTATTAGAAATGTAAGTCCAATTGATAATATTCATAAATATATAACTAAAAGTTATATAAAATAAACTGACTTATTAGTTTCTGTTAAAAAAGTATGCACTTAAATCAGTTAGATATTATATAAATTAAGATTAGTAGGAGAGATGAATATGAATTTACAACAATTAGAATATTTTAAGATTATAGCAGAGACAAAAAACTTTACTACAGCGTCTAATATTTTATTAGTGACTCAACCGGCATTAAGTAAAGCTATTTCAAAGTTAGAAGAGGAGTTAAATGTTCCATTATTTGAACGAGAAGGGCGTAATATAAAAATAACTAAATTTGGAGAGGTATTTTTAAAGTATGCAGAATCTGCTCTTAATGATATTGAAAGAGGAATAGAAAAAATACAAGATATGAAGAAGAATAATGATAGGGTTATTTCAGTATCATCTACATATTGTATAGGGGCAACTTTTATGCCCTTTTTAATAAGTAATTTTTTAAATAATAACATGCAGATAAAGTTTAATTTTAATAATCAAACAACAGTAGAAATATTAAAGGACTTAAAATATGGAAAAATAGATTTTGGATTTTTTGATAATATAGATAGTATTAGCAATTATCCGGAAATAGAAGTAATTTTGGTAAAGAAAGAAGAGTATGTATTAATAGTACCTAAGAATCATCATTTAGCTAATAAGGAAGATGTTTATTTAAAAGATTTAAAGGAAGAGAATTTTATTGTTTATAATAGTAAAGATAATGAAAAGAAAATATCATATGCTGAGCTTATAGGATATAATCCTAAGATATCAGTAGAGCCTACTGAAGCTAGTATGCTAGCTGGGTTGGTTTCTGCAGGTGCAGGTATTGCAATAGTTATAAATACACCTATGATTAATATTAATAAAATTTCTAAACTTAAAATAAAAGATGAAATTGGATATAAGAATATTTATATGGGATGGAATAAGGAAGGTTATATTTCAAAAAGTGCAGATGAGTTTAAAGACTATATAATAGAAAACATAAATCAGTGGTAATTTTAAATTGATTAAAAGTTAGTAAAAATATATATAGATGAATATCTATATATAATGATATAATAAAATAATCTTATGTAATGGGAGTGGATAATTTATGAATAAACCAAAGGTAGCTTTTGTATGTGTACATAATTCATGTAGATCACAAATGGCAGAAGCATTAGGAAAAAAATATGGGATAGATGTTTTTGAAAGTTATTCAGCAGGAACAGAAACAAAACCACAAATAAACCAAGATGCAGTAAGAATAATAAAAGAGTTATATGACATAAATATGAATGAAACTCAAAAATCAAAACTATTAAGTGATATTCCAAATGTTGATATAGTTATAAAAATGGGATGTAATGTTGTATGTCCTTATTTACCAGGAGATTATGTAGAAGATTGGGGATTAGAAGATCCAACTGGAAAAGATGATGAAGAATTTATAAAAATAGCAAAAAGTATAGAATTAAAAGTTAAGGATTTAGCAGAAAGAATTAAAAATAATAAGTTATAAGGTATATGACTAACTGAAAGTATAAATATTTAAATTTTCAGTTAGTCATATTTATATTTTAAGCAAATCCTAATAAAGATCCTATGAAATGAATTACAAAAGCAACAATCCATGCTATACCACATTGTATTAAAGCCATAGCAAGAGCCACTTTTTTTGAGCCAAGTTCTCGCTTTATACAAGCTATTGCAGCAATACAAGGAGTATATAATAATGTAAATATTAAAAATACAAATGCAGTAAAAGGTGTGAATAAAGTAGGTAATGCTGAAGTATTTCCACCTAATAATACAGTTAAAGTACTTACTACATTTTCTTTAGCTGAGAATCCAGTAATTAAAGCAGTTGATATTCTCCAATCACCAAAGCCAAGTGGAGTAAATAAAGGAGAAATAAGGCCACCTATTAAAGCAAGTAAACTAAATTTAGAATCACTTATAACATTAAGTTTTGCATCAAAGGTTTGTAAAAACCAAATAATAATAGTTGCTACAAATATAATGGTAAATGCTTTTGTTATAAAATCTTTAGCTTTAGTCCATATTAATTGCCAAACACTTTTAGGACTAGGAAATCTATAGTTAGGTAACTCCATTACAAAAGGAATAGGTTGTCCTTTAAAAGCGCTATTTTTAAGTAAAAAAGAAAATAAAACCCCAACAATAATTCCGGAAAAATACAAAATAACCATAACTAATGTACGATACTTTGAAAAAAATGCATAAGTAAATAATGCGTAAATAGGAAGCTTAGCAGAGCAACTCATAAATGGAATTAATAACATTGTCATTTTACGATCTCTTTCTGATGATAGTGTTCTAGTAGACATAATTGCAGGTACAGAACAACCAAAACCAATTAAAAGAGGAACAAAACTTCTGCCGGAAAGTCCAATTTTTCTAAGAAGCTTATCCATAACAAAAGCAATTCTAGCCATATATCCACTATCTTCTAATACAGATAAAAAGAAAAATAGAACTACTATAATTGGTAAAAAGCTAAGAACACTTCCAACTCCACCGAAAATACCATCAATTAAAAGAGATTTTACTATAGGGTTAAGTCCATAAGAAGTTAATCCATTATCACAAACCTGTGTAAACCATGATATTGCCATTGATAGCCAATCAGATAAGGTAGCACCAATAACATTAAAAGTTAGCCAGAAAACTAAAGCCATAATGGTAACAAAAGCAGGTATAGCAGTATATTTTCCAGTAAGTATATTATCAATTTTTACACTACGTATATGTGATTTACTTTCTAATGGTTTTATAACTGTATTATTACAGACATTAGTGATAAAAGTAAATCTCATATCAGCAAGAGCAGATTGTCTGTCTTTGCCAGTTTCATTTTCCATTTCTATTATAATATGTTCTAGCATTTCCTTTTCATTTTCATCTAATTTTAGTTTATTTAAAATAATAGAATCACCTTCAACTAATTTTGTAGCTGCGAATCTTGCTGGAATTTTTGCATTATTAGCATGATCTTCAATTAAATGAAGTATTGCATGAATACATCTGTGAATGGCAGCTTGCTCATCAGAAGCATTTTCATCACAAAAATCTAATCTTCCAGGGCACTCATCAAATCTAGCAACGTGAATAGCATGTTCAATAAGTTCATCAATTCCCATATTTTTAGAAGCTGATATAGGTACAACAGGAATACCTAATAATTCTTCTAGTAAATTAACTTTAATAGTTCCACCATTTTCTTGAACTTCATCCATCATATTTAGTGCAAGAACTATTGGTAGGTCCATTTCTATAAGTTGCATTGTTAAATATAAATTACGCTCAATATTAGTTGCATCAACAATATTTATTATTCCTCTAGGATTAGAATCAATAATAAAATCTCTAGTTACTATTTCTTCATTAGTATATGGTGAAAGAGAGTATATTCCAGGAAGATCTGTAACTGTAGCCTCAGGATGATTTTTAATTACTCCATCTTTTCTATCTACTGTTACACCAGGAAAGTTTCCAACATGTTGATTGCTACCTGTTAATTGATTAAATAGTGTGGTTTTACCACAATTTTGATTACCAATTAAACCAAAGGTTAAAGGTGCTCCTGCAGATAACTCATCGCCTTTTTTATTAACATGGTAAATTCCCATTTCACCTACTTGAGGATGAGGGATATCGTGAATTCTTTCTTTATAATTATTAATACATTTTGTATCAGTAATATCTTTAATTTCTATTTTTGCAGCATCTGCTAGTCTAAGTGTAAGTTCATATCCCCGTACACATAATTCAATGGGGTCACCCATAGGAGCAACCTTTATAAGAGCCACTTGAGTATTAGGTGTAAGTCCCATATCAAGAAAGTGATTTCTTAGTGAACCATCACCGCCGACACTAACAATTGTTGCACTTTTTCCTACTTCTAATTCATCTAATGTCATTTAAATCCACCTGCCTTTATTGCTTCATTATTACAATATTTATTCAAAAAATATTAATTTAGAATAATATATATTCTTGTATAAATGGAATAATTACCTTTATTAATGAGTGTATGTTATAATAAATTAGAAATCATACAAGATAAAGGAGTACTATAAAGATGGGATTATTTAATATGTTTAGTAAGAACAAGAATAAAAAGACGCCAAGTGTAGAGGAGTGCTTTAGCGAAACAGGAGATTTATTAGGTGAAATAATTGATTTAGCATCAAGATATACTGTTGATGATAATTTATTAGATAAATATAGTAAAGATGGAGTAGAAATAGTTCTTATTAATAAAGCAAGAGAAAGCTTAGAAGATGTATTGGTTAATTTAGGAAAGTCATTAGAGGAATATTATAATAATGAATATAAAGCTGCAAAAAGTTCTAAAAAAGAAAATAATAAGTTTTCATATTCTTTAGATGCATTTGTAGTGCTTTTCAATAATTCACTTGATTTATATTCAGAGAATGAAGAGGTAAGGGATAATCTAAATTCTTGTTATAAGGAATGTACTACTGAATTAAATAAGATTAAAGAAATCCTAAGTGATGATAAGGCTATTCAAGACTTTACTGGAATTATGCCAGTTGTAGGGGAAGTAGAAGAAGTTATAGAAGAAGCTGAAGTAACTATAAAAGAAGATAAAACACCAGAAGAAAATAATAATGAAGAAAAGACTGTAATAATTGAAGATGATTGTAATAGTGATGTAGATGGAGACTTAATAATTAATACAGATAAAATAAAAGTTTATTTTATTAGAATGAGTCGTAATGAAGAAGATGAAATAAATTTAAACTTATGTATTGAAAATAAAACAGATAACGAAGTTATAGTTGAAGGTAAAGATATATCTGTAGATGGAAAGTTAACAGAGCCAACATTTAGATGTAGTATTTCTGCTGGAACTAGAGTTTATGATAAGATGATATTTAAGAATGATATACAACAATTAATTAATTTTGAAGGAACATTTGTAATGATAGAAACTAATACAGATAAAGTTATAGATGAAAGTAAAGTTTCTATGTTTAAAGAAGATTAAAAAAGAGAGCCTATAGAAGTATTTTCTAAAGGCTCTCTTTTGTTTTAATAGAAATAAGTGATTTGCTATAAGAATTAACAAGTAAAGTTGATATTACCAGCTTGTGAGATTGATGGAGTATCAGTGGGAGGAAAAGCTACAGGGATAGTAAAGCTTCTTCAAGAGGAGTATTTTAAGAAAGTTGATTTAGAAACGAAATAAACAAGTAAAAAGAGGATGTATTGTGCATCCTCTTAATTATTATTAGATAAGTGTGATATAAGATTATCTTTAAATGAAGTCATATTTTCTTTATCATGATGAGTTAAACTTTTAATATAAAATGTAGAAAGTTCTTTAAATAGTTCAATAATCATAGATTTAACTTCATTATCCATATTTTTTAATGCATTAAAAATAATAGGAATATTATTTTTCCAATTTTGAGATATTTCAATAAAGCTTTGAGATTTAGTACAAGTAAAAATATCAAATAAGCCATCTATAAATAATCTTCTTTTTTCATCACAAATATTACTTAACCAATTATTTAAAGTGTCACTAGTGTATTTAGAGCCATAAGAAATTTTCTCTAAATAATTAAAATCAGAATCGACTATTTCCCAGGAAAAAGGATCATGTTGTCTTAAACCACCAAATTTATTACTTTTTACTACATGATACTCTTCATGATTTTCAAGGAGCATTCCTATAAGTGATGATTGAGGTAAAGTCTTATTTATTTTATCTTTTATTTCATTGAAAGCATCACTTTCTATTATTTCCTTTCTAAATCCAGGACCATCATGACTAAATATTTTTTTTATGCGAGGTTTAACTCTATAATTACAATTCATAGCAGCATAAACAGCAATATTTCCACCTTTAGAATGTCCACCTATATAAAGATCATGGGGAATTAAATTTGCAATAGTGTTTACATATTCAGCTCCTTCATTGTGAGAAGGAACTGGAGTAGTGAAAGCCAAATTAAAATCTTCCTTCCATCCTACAATACTATAATCTGTACCACGAAATGCTATATAAGCAGTGCTATTATTTAATATAAAGGTAGTTGCAGAAAATTGTTTTTCGGAAAAAGAATCAATTTTTGAAAGATGATAATTAATTCTTATATCTCTAAATCTAGGGTTAGAAGATACATAAAAAAGTAGCTCTTTAGTAAGATCTCCGTAAGGAATTGTATCAAACATTTTATGAAAAAACTCTGCTTTTAATAAGTCTTTAAAGGTTGCAGGAACTCTATTTGAGTTTATACAACCTACCAAATTATCAAGTATTACATAGCTTATTTGAGAAAGAATTAAGGAATCTACAGTATTAAATTCTTTTTCATTCATAGAATGAAGTTCGTTTTTAGCATAACTAATTATATTTTCCATATTAAACTCCAATACTAAAAAAGTTTCTATATAATTATTGTTTTAACATAAATAATGAGAATGATACATTAAATTTATTTCCAATGATTTTGTTTAGAGTTATTTTAAAGTAGTATATAATAGAAGTTGAAAAAGAAAGGATGGTAAACATATGAAAAAATTAGATTTTATTTATAACAGAAAAAGTATTAGAAAATTTAAAAATGATAAAGTATCAAAAGAAGATATTGTTAAAATGTTAGATGCTGCAATACATGCACCATCACCAAAGAATCAGCAAACATGGCATTTTGTTGTAATTCAAAACAATGAATTAATTAGTAAAATAAGTGATATAGTAGAAAAAAATCATATTAACTTAGCAGAAATGGCTAAAGAAGAAAAGCAAAGAAAGTTAATGATGAATTTATTATCGTATTATACTTGTTTTAAAAATGCACCAGTATTAGTTGTTGTATATTCAAAAGAGTATTATATGGTAGAGGAAACTATTCTTAAAGATAATAATGCAAGTGAGGAAGTATTAAATGAATTAAGATTCCCAAATTCAGCAGCTCAAGGTATAGGAGCAGCTGTAGAGAATTTCTTATTATCAGCTACAGAGTTAGGATATGGGACTTGCTATATGACAGGGCCTACTCATTCTAAAGTGGAGATTGAAGAGCTTATTAACTTTGAAAAAGAAGGATATAAGTTAATGTCTATGATAGCACTAGGTGTTGCAGAAGAAGATACTCCAAACTCACCACCACGTAAACCACTTGAGGATGTTGTTACTTTTATAGATTAGTTTTATAAAACTTAAATAAAGGGGTTTGAGAATTTATGAGAGATTATATTAAAGAGAAGTTAGAAGAAAGAAATGAGAGAATAATTAATTGAAAAAGTTGATATTATGAAAAATTTAAATACTAATTTAAAAGAAGCGGCAGTAGTTTTTGATAAGGCCATGGAAAAATATAAGAGGAATTATGATAAAGTAGAACTTACAGTTAATAAGTATAAAGATTTAGATGAATTTTAAGAAAATTTATTAATAAAGGGTGAAAGAAGTAATGAAAATTAATAGAAGTAAGGTTAAAGAAGCATTCCATAATTATGTAGAAAATTATGATAGTAGTGATGAAAAAATAAAGCTAAAAATAGAGCATACATATCGTGTAAGTGAGTTGTGTGAAAGAATAGCTAAAAGTATAAATATGAGCAATGAAGATATTGAGATTGCTTGGCTTACAGGAATGCTTCATGATGTAGGTAGATTTGAGCAAGTGAAGAGATATGGGACTTTTAATGATTTTAAATCAGTTGATCATGCTAAATTAGGTGTAGAAATATTATTTAAAGATGGTAAGATAAGAGAATTTATTGATGATTCAAGTAAAGATGATTTAATTAAAAATGTAATTGAAAATCATAATGAATATAAGATAGCAGAAGATATTTCCGAAGAAAGTAAAACTTTTTGTAATATATTAAGAGATGCAGATAAAATAGATATTCTTAAAGTAAATACTATTGTTCCATTAGAAGAAATTTATAATGTAACAACAGAGGAGATATATAATTCAGAAGTTACAAAAGAAGTATTAGAAAACTTTAAAAGAAAAGATACAATTTTAAGAACTTTAAAAAAGACGGCTGTAGATAATGTAGTAGGACATATATCTCTATTATTTGGACTTGTTTATGATGAAAGCATAAGGATTATAAGGGAACAAAAATATTTAGATAAAATGTTAAACTTTAAATCAAAAAATTATATAACAAATAAGCAGTTTGAAGAAATAAGAGAAATAGTTAGTGAATATATAGGTTGCAAATAAATTACCTGTTTTTAACATAGGTATAATGGTATTGTAAATGAATATGCTTATAATAATTATTATGAGTATTGGATATAGTGAAAGCTATTCTAATATCTTAAGATAAAGAAAAATAAATAGATTCAAATATAAGGAATATTATGTAGTTAGCGTAATATATCTATAGAGTATGTGTGCTTTATTTAAAGGATATCATTTGTTTTTATGATATAAATATTATCTTAGGGGGAATAAGATGAAAAACAAATTAAATCTTAAGAAAAGCTTAGCTACCATTTTAGTGTCGTTGTTTTGTATCAGCCTTTTACCTACTAATATTTTAGTTAGTGCAGAAGAAGTTACAGAAGTTACAGAAGAAAATAATGTTGAGTTAAAAGAAAGTGAAAAGGTTAATGTTCAAATTCTTGCAACTACAGATTTACATGGAAGATTTACAAATTATGAGTATGCAAGGGATTTACAATCTGATGGTGGATTAACTCAAATATCTACTTTAATTAAAGAAAATAAAAATGGAAATACAGTAATAATTGATAATGGAGATACTACTCAAGGAAATTATAATCATTTATTTTTAAATGATGATATGTCTCCAATGATACTGGGGTTAAATGAAATTGGATATGATGTATTTAACTTAGGTAATCATGAATTTAATTTTGGAATGAATAACTTAAATGATTTTATAAATCAAACAAATGATAACTTAAATGTTTTATGTGCTAATCTTTATAAGGATGGAAATAGAGTATTAAATCCTTATATGATTAAGACTTTAGAAAATGGAGTTAAAGTTGCAGTAATAGGTGTAGTTTCTCCTTGGATAACAAAGTGGGATGCTGCAAACTTAGTAGGATATGAAGCAAAAAATCCTACAGAAGAGGTTACTAAAGTTATAGCTGAAATTAAGGCAGCTGGGGGAGCAGATCTTTATGTAGTTTCAGCACATGTTGGTTTAACTTCAGAATATGGTGGTGGAGATAGTGCTACTGACATAGCTAATGCTAATCCAGAAGTTTCTGCAATAGTTATGGGACATAGCCATGAAAAGAAAGCTGGAATAAAAGTTAATAATGCTATAGTTGTACAACCAGGAAATAATGGGGCAGACTTAGGTAAGATAGATATAACTTTAGAAAAGACTGAAGAAGGATATAAGGTTATTGAAAGTTCAAGTTCTAATTTATCAACAAAGGGTAAAGCAGTTGATGAAGAATTGCAATCTAAGCTTTCTAGCTATCACAACAGGGCAATTAATGATGCAAGAGGAGTAATTGGAAAGTTAGATAAATCATTATCAGATGAAAATGAAGTTAAGGGAATTCCACAATCTTTAGTAGAAGACCAAGGTGTAACTGATTTTGTTAATGAAGTTCAATTATATAATAGTGCTAAATATCTTGAAGGCTTAGGTATTGAATCAAACTCTGGATATAATGTATCAGGTGCTGCGCTATTTGATGCTAATTCTAATATGTTTGCTGGAGATATAACAAAGGCAGCTGTATCTAATATTTATAAATATGATAATAAACTTTATATAATAAAAACTAATGGTAAACAATTAAAAAGATATATGGAATGGACAGCTTCTATATATAATCAATTTAAAACTGGAGATTTAACAGTATCTCTTAATGAAGATATAAGATTATATCAATATGATATGTTTGATGGGATAACTTACGATATTAATATTTCAAAGCCAGCAGGTAAAAGAATTGAAAATCTTTATTTTGAAAAGGATGGTAAGGAAGTTTCAGATGAAGATGTAGTTTATCTTGCAGTTAATAACTATAGATATGATTCTATACTAAATTCTTCAAGTAATCCTGTATTTGAACAAGGTACTCATAAGAAAATTTATGATAGTGGTGCTGATGAAGTATCAGATATGAGAGATTTAATCATTGAATATATTACAAATGTTAAGAATGGAAAAATAACAAGAAATGTAGATAACAATTGGAAGTTAACAGGTATTAATTATGATACAACCTTAAGAGCAGAAGCTGTTAGACTTGTTAATGAAGGTATATTAGAACTTCCTTCATCAGAAGATGGAAGAACTCCTAATGTTAAGAGCTTAACTTGGAATGATGTATTAAAAGCTTTAGATACAACTAGAATTGAATTTATGAGCTTTAATGATTTACATGGAAATGTAGAAGAAAGCGGTAAAAATATTGGTGTTGCTAAATTAGCTACATTATTAAAAGAAAGAAAAAATATAAAAGGTTCTAACTATGAAGCTTTTGCTGTAGCAGCTGGTGATTTATATCAAGGAACTGCAATATCTAATTTAACTTATGGTAAGCCAGTTTCAGAGTTCTTTGCTAATGTAGGATTAACTGCATCAGCTTTAGGAAATCATGAGTTCGACTGGGGAACAGATAAAATTACAAATTGGGAAAAAGAAGGAAACTTCCCATTCTTAGCAGCAAACATTGTAGATAAAGCTACTGGAAATCCTGTTGATTTTGCAGATCCATATTTAATTGTTGAAAGTAATGGATTAAAGGTAGGAATAATAGGTATAACTACAGAAGAAACAGCATATAAAACTAAGCCTGAAAATGTTAAGGATCTTACTTTCTTAGCACCAGCAGAGGTTGTTAATAAATATGCTAAAGAATTAAAGATAGAAAAGGGGGTTAATGCAGTAGTTGTATTATCTCATTTAGGTGCAACTCAAAATAAAACTACAGGTGAAATTACAGGAGAAACAGCAGATTTAGCTAAGGTTGTTACAAATGTTGATGCTATAATAGGTGGTCATGACCATCAATTTGCAAGTGGAATAGTTAACAATATTCCAATAGTTGAAGCTGGATATAATGGAAGAGGATTATCAGTTTTATCTTTTGATTTTGATAAAGAAGGAAATTTAGTTTCTGTAACTCCAAATACAGAAGAGGTTTATAAGAGAAGTGCAAGTATAGTTGCTGATGCAGATGTGGCAGCTTTAGTTGCAAAGAATAAAGAAGAATTATCACCAATATTAGATGAGAAGGTAACTGTTTTAGATAAAGATTTAGCTTATAATTCAAGAGAAGGCTTACAACCATTAGGTATAGTTGTTGCAGAAACAATGAGAATTTTAGCTGATGCTGATATTTGTATTACTAATGGTGGTGGAATTAGAACTCCATTAACTGCTGGAGATATAACAGTAGGAGATATGTATACTATATTACCTTTTGATAATACATTATTTACAATGGAGCTTAAAGGTGAAGATATAGTTAAAGCTATTGAACATGGAATCATGCCAGATAATATGGGATGGGGGCAATTCTCAGGTATAAAGGTTTGGTATGATAAAGATGCAGCAGCAGGGGAAAGAATAACTTCAATAAGGTTTGAAGATGGAACTAAATTAGATATGGATAAGTATTATAAGGTTGTTGTAAATGACTTTATGGCAACAGGTGGAGATGGATATGATTTCTCTAATGCAAAAGATATGTATGATACTAACATTGTTATGAGAGATGGTATTATGGAATATTGGAGAAAGAATGGAATAGATACTAATGTAGAAAATTTATTAGTAGCAGGAAAAGATACTACTATTGATAAGGATGAAGATATAGATAAGCCTAGTGATGGTAATGGTGGAAGTTCAACAACTAAGCCAAATGGAGGTAAATTACCACAAACAGGTGGAGTTGATTCAATTATTCCAGTTTTATTTGGTTTATTAGTAGCAGGTAGTGGATCTTTATCATTAAAGAAAAATAAAGATGATGTAGCATAATTTAAGGGGAAAAATGGTTTAAACCCAGGGGTAAAATCATATATTGTAAATAGAAAAGTAGTTGCAAAAATAAGTTTTGCAACTACTTTATTTTAGAATTTATTGGAATCACCTTCTTTTAGGATTAATAATTTATTCAATTAAAATTCTACTATCATTATCTGCGGTTAATTCTTTTTTAGGTAACTCAATAGTTAAAACTCCATTATCAAATTTAGCTTTAATTAAATTCTTATTAACATTATTTATATAAAATCCCCTAGAAACTGATCCATAACTTCTTTCACGTCTAATATAGTTATCCTTCTTTTCTTCATTTTCATAATTTCTGTTAGCAGAAATATTTAAATAGTTATTACTATAATCAATATTTATATCTTTCTTGTTGATTCCTGGTAATTCGGCGTGAACAATATATTTTTCAGGTGTTTCCTTTATATCAGTCTTAAAGTTTTCACTTGAATTAAATGATGATAACATGTTGTCATTAAAGAAATCATTGAACATGTCATTAATGCTTAATCCTCTATTATTTTCTCCATTATTAAATTTGAAAGGTACTAAACCAAACATACAAAGACCTCCTTTAAGTGAAATTTTAAATTTTAATTTGGTTAGTTGAATTTATCCATACTAAGGATAGTGGGTAATAAATTATCTTTAACTAACTTTAAATGTTATTTAGAGAAGCATTACTTTTATTTACTTCTCTTATTTCTTTGTACAGTTATATTATACATTCAAGGTCAAAGAAAGTCAAAGTCATAAAAGTGAGAATAGTAAGTTATAAGTGAGAAAATAAAAGAGAGAATTTCATAAAAATTAATTTCAAAAAATTTTAACAGGATTTAAGTATTAAAAAGCAAATATGAAGATAACCAGAAGTGAGTTTTATAAAATATAACTTTTAATATTCTAAAAATAAATGGGAAAAATAAAAGTGTAAATTAATGGATTAATCTTGTAGGTATAAATATATAGCATTAACCATTATTTAACAAAAAATACTTATTTCTTAATATTGATTTAAAGAAACTCCTTTATAGTAAATAATGTAAGATATGTAAAAGATACATAGGGAGGATGAATTAATGAGTAAAAGAATAAAGGGGATAATTGCTGCTTTTTTAGTAGTAGCAGGAGTTACCACTAATATACATGCATCAAGAAGTAATGTAGTATATGCAAATGAAAGAGGAAAAGCTAAAAATGTAATTATGCTTATAGCTGATGGTATGAGTACAGAAGGAATCACATTGGCAAGACAAACAAAAGGTGGAAATTTAGCTATGGATGAAATTTCTGTAGGAAGTGTAATTACAAGCTGGGCAAATGGTCCAATAACTGACTCTGCACCAGGAGGAACAGTATATGCTGCAGGTGAAAAGACTAATAATAAGTATATAGGAACATCAGTTAATGATACTCCAATAGCTAGTATTGTAGAGGGTGCAGAAAGCATTGGAAAAGCTACAGGGATAATAGCAACTAGTGAAATAACTCATGCAACTCCAGCTGATTTTACAGCACATACTAATAATAGAAAGCATTATAACCAGATATTACAACAACAAATTAATCAAGATATGGAAGTTGTTTTAGGTGGTGGATTTAATAAACCAAGCGGATTTACATCAGAAGTTTCAACTGATGAGTTTGCAGCTTATTATGAGGATCAAGTAAATAATATTAAAGAAGAGGGCTTTGATTTTATCACTACTAAAGATGAATTAGATAATTATGATGGTGATAAATTATGGGGAAGCTTTGCAGATGCAGATTTAAAATATGACTTTGATAGACAAAGTGATAATGATAATGTTCAGCCTTCATTAGCAGAAATGACTGACAAAGCTATTGAAGTTTTAAATAAAGATGAATATGGATTCTTCTTAATGGTAGAAGGAAGTAAAATTGACTGGGCTGCTCATGCTAATGATCCATCAGGAACAATTGGAGATATTTTAGCTTTTGATGATGCAATTAAAGTTGCATTAGATTATGCAAAAGAAAATCAAGATACTATTGTTGTAGTTACAACAGACCATGCAAACAGTGGATTTAGTATAGGGAACGAAAGTACAACAAGTGGATATGATGATCTAACATTTGAAGAATCAATAATGCAAATTAAAGACTTTAAATTAAGTGCAGAAAAGTTTACTGCCTTAGTAGAAGGAAAATCTGATGATGAAGTTAAAGCATTAATATATGATACTTTAACTGTTGTTAGGAATACAGAACAAAGTGCTTATACAGTAAGTATGTCAGATGTTGAAAATGTTGAAGGTAAAGCAGGAGTAGAATTTAAGGTTCCAGTTGTAGTTAATGAATTACCAACTGATTCTGTAATAATAGCTTCAGAAATGGCATTTGATATTCCAGAAGATTTAGAAGTAAAAGCTGTAGAATTAAATAACAAAGTTATTAAAGCAAATAATTGGGATTACAATGTTGTTGATGGAAAGCTACGAGTTGCTCTTGCAAACTTAGATGATGAACCTATTTTTGTTAACAACACATCAGGCAATAAAAATGTAGTTACATTAACACTTGCTTTAAAGGAAGATAAATCTTCAGAAGATAGTACTGCTATTAAGATGTCAGACCTAGTATTAAGATGTGAAAATGATGTTGATATAGAATACAATACTAAAAATGCTAAGAGCACAATTACTTTTGTAGAAAAAGAAGTAGCACAAGTTAGTGCAAGAGAACTTTATGTATCAGAAGGAGTGGATGTAATCCCTGAAAATATGAAGGCTGTTGCATCAGAATTTACATTAGTAGAAAACACAACTGATGTTAAATTTGGAGATACTAAATTCTAATATAGCCCAGAATTTACAGAGAAGACAGGAAAGGTAACTTATATTGCATTAGTATCAGCAGATACTTCTTTAGATAGCTTATCTGATATTAATAGTTATACATTAACAGAAACAGCAGAGCAAGTAGAAACAGTATTATTTGGTGATATTAATAATGATGGAATAGATGCACAAGATGCTTTAGCAGCAGTAAGTTCTTGGTTAAGAAAAACTGAATTAAATAATAAAGAGATTATTAGCATAAACGTTAATGCTGATGGAAGAATTAATACAAGAGATGCTATAGATGTAGTTGATAATTATATAGCAGGTAAAGAGTTTAAAGTTTTATCTAAATAATGCAATAAGAGACAAGCTACCTGAAGAGGAGTTAGGAGGCGACTTGTCTCTTATTTTTTTATTTCAATGTTAAGTTTTTATTACATATATTTAACGTAACTATCAAAGAAGATAAAAGGAAAATAATGTATCATATGTATAGAATAAAAACCTTTGATAGGGAGTGGGAAAGCTTATGAAAATAAAAGAAAACAAGAAAATATGGATTAGTGGAGGAATTATAGTATTAACTATAACCTTGGTACTTAGTATATTTATTTTTAGTATTAAAACAACACCTACATTGAAATTAAAAGTTTCTAGTGAAAAAATTTCATCCAATTATAAAGAGGAGATTATAATACCTGCTGTATTAAGTAAACTACCTGATAATGAATATCCAGCAGCAAGTGTAGAAATAAAGTTTGATAATAATAAATTAGAGTTTGTGGGAATTTCTATAGGAACTATGGAAACTTATAATGATTATGACCCGGAGAGAGATGATGAAGCATCTTATAAAATTCCACAGTGGTCATATAATGAAGAGGTTGCAAATCAAGAAGGTGTAATAAAAGCTATGTATTTAGATACAACAGCAGGAAAGAATGCATATGTTAGCAGTGGCTTTGAAAAAGAAAAGAAGGATATACCATTTCAATTAATATTTAAGCTTAAAGATTCAGTAATTCCAAATGATGAGCTTGTTATTGAAATAGAAGAGGCAGTTTTTGCAACTATAAATGGAGATGTAGATAAAACTACACTATCTACTAAAGATAGTTATGGAAAGTTAAAAGTAAGGGATGGGATTATTAGAATAACAAGCTAGTTATAATTATAAAAAATTTAAAGTAAGTAATAGTGGGTAAATAAAAATAAGGGTAAAGAGGAATATACTTATGGATAAATTTAAAGGTAATAATTTAAGGGTTAATAAGAAAAATATAATTTGGATTGGGTTTATGTTAAGCTTTTTTATCTTTTTGATTATATTCAATAAAAGGTTGGATTATAAAAAACCAGAAGATAGACCAGTAGGGATTGAATATGCAAAAGCAGAAGTTATAAGTATAGTTTCAGAAGAGTTAGAACCAGATCCAGATTTTCCTTATATTAATATAGGAAAACAAAACTTAGAGCTTAAAATTTTAAGTGGAGACAGAAAAGGTGAAGTAGTTACTGCAAATAACTTTATTGGAAGAGTAGATAATAAACCAGCTAAGGTTGGAACTAAGTTTATAATTTCTAGTTTTGATGATTTTATTACAACTGTTATTGTTAATTATAGTAGAGAAATGGCACTTTACTTATTAGTACTAATTTTTATGTTTATAGTAATATTTATAGGAAGATTAAAGGGGATAAAGTCTTTATTTTCATTAGGATTTACAATGGTATGTATAATATTTTTATTTATTCCTTTAATAATAAGAGGTATGAATCCAATAGTAGCATCAGTAATTATTGTTATATTATCAACAGGTGTTACAATGTTATCTCTAAATGGGGTGAGCAAAAAAACAATGGTAGCTTGTTTTAGCTGTATTTTATGTACAGCTATTGCAGGAATTTTAGCTTATTTATTTGGAGTTATAACTAATATTTCAAGCTTTAATACTTATGAAGCACAGGATTTACTTTTTGTTGCACAAAAGACTTCCTTAAGGATAAAGGATTTGCTTTTTGCAGGAATAATAATTGCTTCCTTGGGAGCAATTATGGATACTACTATTTCTATAACATCATCTGTATTTGAAATGTTTGAAGTAAATAAAGAGTTAACTAGTGAGCAGTTATTTACATCAGGAATGAATATAGGAAAAGATGTAATGGGAACTATGACTAATACATTAATATTAGCATTTACAGGAAGTAGTATTAATATAGTTGTTATTTATTTTATGTACAATCTCCCTTATATGCAGTTAATAAATATTGATAGTATAGTAATTGAGGTTATACAAGGAATATCAGGAGGAATAGCTCTTGTTTTGTCTATTCCAATATCAGCCTTTGCAGCTTCAAAATTAGCAGTTAAATGTAAAAAACTAGATTGACCCTGCAGGTTAATATATTTATTAATATTATAATTAAGAACAATTAAATTAAAATACTTATATTATAGTAAGGAGAATATAAATAAGCTAAAAAGGGAGAATAGATGGTTTCGGAAATAAAATTATTAGAAGCAGAATGGACGTATAATGGTGAAGATTTAAATAATTATATGAAGCAACTGGCAATTAAGAATCCTAATATTACAGGTATAACATTAGACCTTAGTAATTCAAAGTTTAATACTCAAACAAGTTACTATAGTATTAAAATACCTAATAATATAGTGGAGTTTACTTTAATAGGAAAAAATACAGATAATACTATTAATTATATATATGCATCTCTTGTTGCTGAAGGTGGAGGAGAAACATATTTTAATTGTAAGGTTATAAATTTAGGATTATCAGCAAATAATCCCGATAATGATACAAATGGAGTATTTATAGATATAGCAAGTGATATTTTACAGAATAAATCTACAGAGAAAGGAAACACGTTACAGTTTTCAGGTAATAATAGTATAGTAGCATCAAGAACAGGAAATTATCCAGAAGCGAAAATTAATGCTGCAATTCATATTGGAGAAGGACAAAGATTATCTATTTACTTTGAAGATGACAATACTAAGCTTGAGTGTATAGGATTTGTAAGTAATTATGATTCAGCGGCAGGAATTGGAGGAAATTCTAATGAGTCTGCTGGAAATATAATTATGTATACTGCTGGAACTATTAATATAAGTGGTGGATATAGAGGCGCAGGAATAGGTGGAGGAAGCAATGGTTCTGGTGGGAAAATACAAATAAATGGAATAGGAATAGTTACGGTAACAGGTGGAATTAATGCAGCAGGAATAGGTGGAGGATTTTATGGAGCATCAGGAAATATAACCATAAATACTTTTGCAAATATGCAAGTAATAGGTGGAAATGGAGCAGCAGGAATAGGTAGTGGATATAATGGGGCTGTAGAAAGTATAGTTATAGATGCTATGAATATTTTAGATGTACAAGGTGGAGATGGAGGAGCAGGAATAGGTAGTGGAAGTGAAGGTTCGCCAGGATTTATAAAAATAAATGTAGGATGGCAGTTAATAGCAACAGGAGGAATAAATGCATCAGGAATAGGCGGTGGATTTAATGTTTCAGGAGGATATATAACAGTAAGTGGAACAGGAGAACTCATGGCTACTGGAGGAATAAATGGAGCCGGAATAGGTGGAGGAATAAATGGTGCAGTTGGAACAATAGAAATAACTGGAGAACTTGATGTAGGAGTAAAGGGAGGACTAAATACATCAGCAATAGGTGCAGGTTATAAAGGTGGGGTAGGAGAAATAAAGTTAATAGGTTCTGGAGAGATTAGTTGTACTAGAGGTGAAATATCAGTAGATGATATTGGTAGCGGTAGTACACAAATTATAAGTAAAGATAGAATAATAATATATCCTGTAGTTATATTAACACCAGGTGTAGCTAAACCATTGGTAAAGAAAGTTCAATTCAAGAAAGAAGATGGAACAACTTATATAGGTAAATTTATAGTAAGGTTAAAAGGGGAAGATGAATTCAGACAATTTATATCAGCTACAGATAAATTAGGGTATTCATGGATATATGCTGATAATGCAATATCTTATATTAGTACACCAGATGGAAATTTTATTGCAAGAAATGTAGATTTAGCAAATATAGGTGATGATATAATATTATATTCAAATATTAAATTCAGAGGAATAAATATATTTGGAAAAGTATAAAGATATAAAAGTATAAAACAGATACTGAAAAGTAAGTATCTGTTTTATACTTTTAGCATTAATTATATATTATGCTTTTTATGATGTTTTTTCTTACAACAGCAGTACCAATAATACCATAAGCTACAGTGACTAATTACATGATAATGCGGATTAGGGCGTACAATTGGTGTTGGCTTTGGATTTGCAGGAGATATTGGTTTGGTTTTTGGAATTCCATCAAAATCTGGAGTTGAAATTACAGTAACTTTGTTAGATAAGGCTACTTTATTTTCATTAGAATTAGTATTTAATACAGCGATGCTGCATTCATTAAAAAATTTATCAGGAAGTAATAATCGATTTGTAACCTTAACGTATAACCTTATAGTTACATCTGCACCTTCAGTTACATTATCTATAGGAATAATTATATTAGTAGTATTATTAACTATTTGTGTTTTAAAAGTTACATTAGTAGTTACTCCACCCATAGTTTGAGTAACTGTAGTGGATTCTAGGTTAGCAGATAATCCAGGGTGTAAGGAGTCACTTATTCTATATTCAGTATATCCAACTGTTGAGGTTAAAGCTGTAAACTTGAAGTCAAAGAAAAATTCATAATTATTTCTTTTTATTATTATTTGATCTAGAGGGCTTTTTTCGATACTAATACCTTGTTCTTGTATCATTACTCCTATTGCAACAGCTTGTCTTTGATGGGGAGAAATCATAGTTATTTGACAATTACCTGTAGCTTGACATAAAAAAATTGGAGCATAATTATAGCCCTCTTTAACGGGAAGTTCTTGCACAGTATTTGAACCTAATCCTATTAATTCTAATTCACCAGGATATATCCAAGGGGGTGTTGGGTCTGCTTTTACAGTATCATATAAACTCCATACACCGTTTGATGTTACAAAGGTATTACTTTCTGCACCATATGGAAAAAGATTAGTTTGTTCAGCATCTGCTGCCACAAATGAATAATTAGTTATAGTATTTCCATCAGAATCTGTAATATAAATATCTTCAAGGTCAACTCGCCATACATTAAGACCATTATAACTATAGTTATAGGGATAAAAAACAGGATAACCTTGAATACCTTGATAATCAATACGACCTAAATCACCATATTCTGTAGGTAAGCTATTAGATACTAAGTTCATGTTGCCAACACCCTTTATTGTCATGTGGAAGGTATAGCCCGTATTTCCTAGTGTATTTGTAAGTTGATAAGTTTCACCAGGTTTTATTGTTAAGTTTTCTCCTAAGTTAATCCAATAAATGTATGGTACACCTTTACCGGGACTACCATCTGCTGCTTTATATGCAGTTTCATTAATAGTGCTCATTAATTTCACCTCTTTAGTAATAATACTATATTATATTCAGTGAACCATTAAAATGTTATGTATATTATACATATATAATTTTTTATAGTATAAAGTGAATATATTGATAAAGTATGTAAGTTTTAAAGAGGTATTAAGCTGTTATATGATTTGACTTATTTATTTTTACGAACTTCTCTTGGAGTACAGTTAAACTTTTCTTTAAATATTTTATAAAATAATTTATAGTTGCTAAAACCATGTCTTTCCATAATATTAGATATAGAATCTTTAGTATTAAGTAAGTCCATATAAATGTGAGAAAGTCTAATTTCATTTAAATAATCTAAATAGGTTTGTCCCATAAATTGTTTAAATTTTCTACAAAAGTATTCCGGTTGAAGATGAGCTACATCAGCTACTTCTTTAATAGAAATATGTTTATTATAATTTTGCCTAGTGAAATCTAGTACTGGTTCTAAATTAGAAAGAGATACATTAGAATGATTTAATTTATCATTAGTTATTGTAATTCTAAAATTATTATATAACAAAAAAAGAAACTCAAATAAAAGACTGGCAAATCTTAAGTGTCCAACTTCGCAAGGATACGTTTTCAAATCTTTCATGCTTTTCAAAATCTCTTTTATTTTATTTAAATTTTCATTATTACTACCATCGTTAGAATTAATACTTAAGTCAAAATAGTGATTTTTATAATTAGGTATATAACGTTTTAATAATCCAGAGGGTATTTGTAATAAAATTGACGTATTTCCATCAATACAGCGAGTTGAATGAACATTTCCTGAATTAATTAATATACAATCATCTTTTTTTAATGCATAAGAGTATTTCCCAATATCAACTTGTAAGTTACCAGATGTTATGTATAGGATTTCGATTGAGTTATGCCAATGCCTAGGAGTATAACTACCAGTATCATTAAATAGCTTAAGAACTGCATCTAAGTTTTCTGCAGGTTGTATTATCTCATGTGTAATGTTTTCTTTATTCAAAATTCTCACCCCTTTAAGATTAGTATAAAATATATTTACTTGTAAATCAATTCAAAAAAAGATAATATTGACCTATAAAATAGATAATAAAGATACTTAATTAAGCAAATGTAATTGTATACAATAATAACAGATGAAGGATTTATAAGACTTAACAAGGAACTTGAAATTGCATATATGAAATTTTGAGGATTCTCGTAAACACAAAATAGTCTTATTTTAAATAGTGAAAGAAGAGGTAATAAGTATGTATGTAAAAGGTGTAAACTTAGGAAATTGGTTAGTATTAGAAAAATGGATGAGTCCAACATTATTTTATGGAACAGATGCAGAGGATGAGTATTATCTACCAAGAAGACTACCAAGAGATGTTTATGAATCTCGTATTAAGGTTCATCGTAGTGAATATATAACAGAAAGAGATTTTGCAACTATAAAATCATTTGGTTTAAATTCAGTACGTATACCTGTACCATATTTTATTTTTGGTGATTGTGAACCTTTCATAGGATGTGTAGAAGAATTAGATAAAGCATTTAACTGGGCTGAAAAATATGAATTAAGTATTTTAATTGACCTTCATACTGTACCAGGAAGTCAAAATGGATTTGATAATGGTGGAATTTCAGGTGTTTGCAAGTGGGCACAAGATCCTGAAAATGTTGAATTTGCTTTAAGTGTATTAGAAAGATTGTCAGAGAGATATGGAACAAGAAAAAGCCTTTGGGGAATTCAAATATTAAATGAGCCTGTTACAGAAAATATGTGGGATGTATTTGATGTACAAAGTAGGTACAAACCTGTAGAACCAGAATTAGCAGAAGGAAGTGGACCTATTTCCTTAGAATTTTTACGTGAGTTTTACGTTGATGCATATAGAGTACTACGTAAGCATATGCCAGAAGATAAAGCAGTTGTTTTCCACGATGCCTTTGAATTAAAATCATGGAAAGATTTTATGAGAGATGATGAATTTAAAAATGTAGTTTTAGATACACATCAATACTTAATGGTAGCAGAAGCTTTCGGATGTGAAAAAAGTACTGAAGCTTATGTAAACTATATCAAAGAAAATTTTGAAAAAGATGTAGCTGAAATGCAAGAATATTTCCATGTTATTTGTGGAGAATGGAGTTTATTTAATTCTTATGGAACTGGAATAGATACTAAGGGTGGACAATCTCCTCTAAGTGGCGTAGTAGCAAATGAAGAGACATTATCAGTTGAAGAAAAGAAAGAATTATATTCTTCTGTAGCAGAAGCTCAACTTAATGCTTGGAAAAAGGGTAGTGGATATTATTATTGGAATTATAAATTATTACTAGATACAGTCAATGAGCCAGGATGGATTGGATGGGATAGCTGGGATTTAGGAAAGTGCGTAGCACAAGGTTGGTTTCCAATTGAAAAATAATTAATATTTGAGGGTGAGAGGTTATAATTATGGAAGCAAAATTAAAGGTCAATGTAAACGAAAAAATGAATCCAAATGCAAAACTTTCTTTTAAAGAACGTTTAGGCTATGGTATAGGAGATTATTCAGGAAATTTAATATATTCATCAATAAGTGCATTTTTATTACTTTATTATACAAACGTTGTCAATGCAGATGCAGCAATGGCAGCATCAATAATTGCAATATCAAAAATATTTGATGGTATTTCAGATCTTATAATGGGTAGAATTGTTGATAAGACTAAATCTAAATATGGTAAAGCAAGACCATGGATATTACGTTTATGTGTTCCATTTGCAGTATCAGCAGTGCTTATGTTCTCAGTACCAGAAAGTTTAAGCGGAAAATATATGTTTATTTATATGTTTTTAACTTATAACTTAGTTTCAACAGTATTCTTTACTGGTATTAACGTTCCATATGCTGCTATGAATGGGCTTATGACAACTAATCAATATGAACGTGGATTATTAGGAAACTTCCGTATGTTACTAGCTACTGCTGGAACAATGACAGTAAATACATTTGTATTAAAAATGGTTGTTGCTTTAGGTAATGGAGATCAATACAATCGTGCTGGTTGGACTAAAGCTTTCGTAGTAATAGGAATTGCAACAGTTGTATTAAATTTATTTATGTTTGCTACTTGTAAAGAAAGAGTTGTAGAAGAGTCATCATCTAATAGTGATAAAAAAGAAGAAGTGTCATTTATAAAATCTTTAAAAGGTCTTTTTACAAATAAATATTGGTTATTAATGGTTGGAGTACTTTTTGTAATGTACTTTATGATGTCTTGTTTCTTTGGATCAGCTGCATATTATGCACAATATGTTATAGGAGATATAAATAAATTTGCACCTATATCAAATGCATTATCAATGGCGCAAATTGCTACAATGTTCTGTACACCATTTATTATGAAGAAAATAGGAAAAAGAAACACAATGCTAATTGGTACTGGTGTTGCAACTATAGGATTTGTATTCACTGGAGTTGCTGGAGCTAGTGTAAGCCTTCAAGTTGTTGCTTCTGTAATAAAGGGAATGGGATTTGGATGTTCTGCTGCAGTTATGTTTGGTCTTTTACAAGATGCTATTACTTATGGACAATGGAAAAATGGCTTTGGAAGTTCAGGTATGGGAAATGCTGCATCTTCTTTCTGTATGAAAGTTGGTTCAGGTATTGGAACAGCTGCTTTAGGTTGGATTTTAGCTGCTGGAAAATTTGATGCTACTTTAGCAATTCAAAGTTCTTCAGCTATGAATGCTATTGGAATGTCATTTATATGGATCCCAGCTATTACTATGGGTATTGGAGTAGTTTGTATGTGTTTCTATGATTTAGATAAGAAATATGACAAAATAATTGCTGACTTAGAAGCTGGAAGATACATGAATAGTAAATAGTTATTATAAAGAGACTGTACAATTATTATTTAATACAGTCTCTTTATTTAAATTAGGATGAGATGGGGAGAAAATATGAATTCAGAGATTTTATTTGGAAGTGCATATTATTTAGAGTATATGCCTTATGAGAGATTAAAAGAAGATATTAAAATGATGAAAGATGCGGGGATGAATGTAGTTCGTATTGCAGAATCAACATGGAGCACTTTAGAACCTAGTAATGGAAAGTTTGATTTTACATATATAGATAGAGTTTTAGAGTTAGTAGAAAAGGAAGGAATGAAAGCAATAATAGGTACACCAACTTATGCTATTCCTTCATGGCTTTCAAATGAAGATTCAGACATTATGGTTACAACTAAACAAGGACAAGCTAAATATGGTCATAGACAAATAATGAATATTGCCAATAATACATTTAGATTTTATGCAGAACGTGTAATTAGAAAATTAATTGAGCACACTGTAAATACAAATTGTGTTATAGGCTTCCAAATAGATAATGAAACTAAGCATTATGGAACAGCTAATGAGTATGTTCAAAAAATGTTTAAAGAATATTTGATAGAAAAATTTAAAACAACAGAAAACTTTAATAAAACTTTTGGATTAGCTTATTGGAGTAATTCTATTAGTAATTGGGATGACTTACCTGATATAAGGGGATGTATTAATGGAGGACTTGCTAGTGAGTTTGAGAAATTCCAAAGAACTTTAGCAACACAATACTTAATGTGGCAATCAGAAATTATAAAAGAATATAAAAGAAATAATCAATTTATAACTCATAATTTTGATTTCCAATGGAAGAAATTTGGAGCTGATATTGCACAAGATGGATATTCTTATGGTGTACAACCAGATATAAATCATAAGGAAGCATCAGAGGCTGTAACCATTGCAGGAACAGATATATATCATCCAACACAAGATGATTTAACAGGAGCAGAAATAGCTTTTGGTGGAGATGAAATAAGAACATTAAAAAATGATAATTATCTTGTACTTGAATGTCAGGCACAAGCTTTTAAATATTGGACTCCATACCCAGGACAACTTAGATTACATGCATATAGTCATTTAGCTAGTGGAGCTAACGGGATGATGTATTGGAATTGGCATTCTATTCATAATGGCTATGAGACTTACTGGAAGGGATTATTAAGTCATGATTTAGAAAGTAATCCTACTTATGAAGAGGCATGTACATTAGGAAAAGAATTAAAAGTGTTTGGAAAGAATTTAGTAAATTTAAAGAAGAAAAATAAAGTGGCACTTGTTATTGATAATGAGTCATTAACAGCATTTAAATGGTTTCCAATAGATAGAGACTTAAGCTATAACGATGTAGTTAGATGGATGTATGATTCTTTATATGAAATGAATATAGAATGTGACATTGTATTTGCTAAAGATTTAGATGTTGATAAATATAAAGTAATAATAACTCCGGCTCTTTACAGTACAAGTGAAGAAGTTCTTTATAAATTAAAATCATTTGTAGAACAAGGAGGAGTACTAGTAAGTTCATTTAAATCATTTGTAGCTGATGAACATTTAAGTGTTTATCATCATAAACAACCTCATATATTACATGAATGTTTTGGAATTAGCTATAATCAGTTTACTGAACCTGGAAAAACAACTATAGATGGTAGGAAAATAGAGTACTGGGCTGAATTATTAAAGTTAGAAGGTGCAGAAAGCTTATACAACTATGAACATAAATACTGGGGTAAATATTCAGGTATAACTAGAAATGGCTTTGGAAAAGGATATGCATATTATATTGGATGTTATACAGAAAAGGATTTACTAAAGGAAATTTATAAAAAGGCTATGGAGGATGCGAAGTTAATAGATGAAATACCAGAAGTATCTTGGCCTATAATAATCAAAAATGGATACAATTCTTTAGGTAAAAATCTTCATTATATATTACATTATAGTGAAGAAAATAATAAATTAAAGTGTCCTTATGATAATGTTAAAGATATTTTTACTGGAAAGGTTTATAAAAAGGATGATGTTATATCATTAAGAGATTGGGATGTAATAATCTTAGAAGGGCAGTAATTAAGAGATTAAAATATAGTTTAGATAATGGGGAGTATATAAAATGATATACAACCTAATAGTAGATAAATATAGACATTAAAAAATAATATGATATGAATTAAGGGGAGAGTATATTATGATAAAAAATCCAATATTACCAGGATTCAATCCAGATCCATGTATTTGTAGAAAAGGCGAAGATTATTATATGGCAGTATCATCTTTTGAATGGTTTCCAGGAATTCCAGTTTATCATTCAAAGGATTTGAAAAATTGGGAGCTATATAGTCATGTATTAACTGATGATGTGGCTGTAGATTTAAAGAAATTACCATCAGCAAAGGGAATTTGGGCTCCATGTTTAACATATTGTGAAAAGGAAGATTTATTTTATGTAGTTTATGGAGTAATGAACTCTATGAATGCTAGATACTTTGATGTGGACAACTATTTAATTACGGCAAAGGATATTAAAGGGCCTTGGAGTGAATCAGTTTATATTCATTCATCGGGCTTTGATGCATCAATATTACATGATTATGATGGAAGAAAGTATATTGTATCATTAGAATGGGAAACTAGAGAAGGCTATGAAAAACCAGGAGCTATATGTATGGTTGAATATTCTTCAGAAAAGAAAGAGATAGTAGGATATCCAAAGAGAATATGGTCTGGTGGAACTGATAGGGGATGTATAGAAGCTCCACACTTAACTAAACGTGGAGATTACTATTATATAATGTGTGCAGAAGGTGGAACTGGATATGGTCATAGTGTAACTATGGGAAGAGCTAAAGAAGTATGGGGACCTTATGAGGGAGATCCAACAAATCCAATATTAACATCTATACCTGGAGATTTTTATGAAAGACATGATCCTGATCATTTAAAGCCTAAGTATTTTAATCCAGAATCAGTACTTCAAAAATCAGGCCATGGAAGTTATGTTGAAACTCAATTAGGAGAAGTTTATTTAGTTCATCACACAGCAAGACCATTTGTACCAGAATTAAGATGTACTCTTGGACGTGAAACTGCAATTCAAAAAATGAAATGGACAGATGATGGCTGGCTAAGAATGTATGATGATTTAAATTTAGCTAAGGAATATGTAGCTGAAAGTAAGCTTCCAGAATATAAAGTGCCTCAAATACCAAACTTTGATGATTTTGATGGTGAGGAGCTTGGACTTCAATATTATGCTCCAAGAATAGCACCTTCATCATTTGCAGATGTTAAAGCTAGACCTGGCTTTGTAAGAATTAGAGGTCAAGAATCTAGATGTTCTTTAAATAAGGTTAGTATACTAGCTAGAAAGTTAACATCAGTTTATGCAAAGGTTACTACAAAAATGGAGTTTAAGCCAGAGGTACATCAACATAGTGCAGGACTTATTATGTATTATGATAATATGAACTATATTTATTTAAGAAAGTATTATAGTGAAACCTTAGGACAAAGTGCTTTATCTATAATTCATCTTGAAAATGGAGAAAAAACTGAGTTTTTAAATACTAGAATATCGGTAGATGAATGTCCTATATATCTTAGATTAAATGTAGAAGGACGTCAGTCTTATTTTGAGTGGAGTTATGATGGAGAAGCTTATAATAAGATAGGAAAGGTTTTTGATACAACTAAGTTCTCAGATGAATATTGTAAGTATGGTGAATTTACAGGAACTTTTGTTGGTATGACTTGTGCAGATAGAGTACTTCATAAGCATTATGCAGATTTTGATTTCTTTAATTATGAGGCGGATGAAACAAAGGATGTTAATTAAATATATTAGATTATAGAAATAGAGGGTGCCATAAAGCTTGTAGAGAGCAAATTTTATGGCACTTTTTAATTTAATATATAGGATCAGTTATTACACCAAAGCTTGAAGCTTTAATAATAGGATTTCCTATTATTTTTTTTAAGTCTTCCTTAGTTCCTTGAATAACTACTCCAAGTATTTCAGCATCATTTGAAGATGTTTTACCTTTAGTCATAATTTCTTTATATAATTTTTTATGGTCTGATGAGTAGCTTTTTTCTAAATTTTCTATAATTTCATCATAATATTGAGTATATGAAATGTTATCAAAAGTATAAGCACTATATAATGGTATTCCTATAGTATCTTCTTCTGGTATTCCAGCTGATTTAGCATCATAATTCTCAACTGAATATCGATATTCATTCATTTTTTCTTCGGTGAATTCATTTAACCATGCCCATGTTATCTTTGAAGGTTGTAGTTCTGTTTGAATAGTATATAAGTCCTTTATTTTATATGATTTATCAAAGGATATAGCCATTTCAATTATTTTTCCATCAGGAATTGTATCTAAATTAGCTAAATCATTCTGATATTCCTTATAATTAAGTTCAGGGTGAAAAAAACTTAGCTTTTTATAACTATTTTCCCAAAGATGAACAGGCCATTCTCCTCCTACAATATATCCATTGCCAGTGCCCCTAAAATAATTCATTGGAGGTATTAGACCAAAAAGTGAAATTCTATCTTCTAAAATAACAGACTTATCACAAACTTTTTTAGCTATTTTATAAGTTCCATTCCCGCCTAAGAATCCTATAATATCATTTGATTCACTTATATATCCATTAGGAACAGTTAATTTTACATAAGCTTCATCAGCTTCATATTTCTTTGCACTTAAATTTAGACTAATTATTATATTGGCAAAAGTTCCAATTATAAAAATAATTAAGGCGATTATTATTATTTTTATTGTAGATTTAAGCTTGGCCTTTTTAACAGATTTTCTTAGTTTTTTATCATCAAAAATATCATCAATATTGTTCATACTTTTTAATCCACTCCTCTTTAAATTTATTTCTTGCTCTGTATAAATAAGTTTTTACAGTATCTTCATTTATACCTAATAAAAGTCCAATTTCCTTATAACTTAAATCAAGTTCATATTTAAATATAAGTAATGATTTATATTCTTCTTTTAAACTATTAAGAGCTTCTTTAATTTCCTTACACTTTTCTTTGCATAAAATTTCCTTTTCAACAGTTAAATCGTGAATCAATTGTTCATAAAAATTTACTTCATCAATAGAAACAGAATTTATTATTTTAGTCCGTTTAATATGATTTTTATATCTATTAATAGCAACTCTAAATAACCAAGAAGAAAGATTTTCTATAGCAACACCATCCATATATTCAATTGCCTTTATAAAACTATCATGGACAATATCTTCAGCATCACTAATTGAACATCCACATTTAACTAAGTATAAGCAAATTATTTTAAATTGTTTTTTATATAAGTTTATTACTATATCTGCGTCCATTCATCCCCCTATGTAAAATTTTAAGGCCTTATGTATGTAAGACAATTTAATAATTGAAATGTATACAAAAAAATATAAAAATATTTTTTGATTTTAAATATAAATATAATAATAAGATATTATCATAGTATAATATGGAAAATATATAATGTGAAATAAATTAAAGTAATAGATCAGTTACTGAGTGATACAAAATAAATAGAAGGATTTAAAAAAAGGTAGCTTTTATAGCTATCTTTTTATATTATAAAAAATTTTTATTTTTTACAAAAACTAGTTAGATAAATTTATAAAATTTAATATCTACAACTTATTTCGACAAAAAATATGGAAGAAAGTTGTTATAATTAATAATAAAATGAAAATATACATTTAAATTATTTAAGTAAAGTAAACTTTAGATTAAAGATAGAAAAGGATGATGGGTAATATGATTATACTAGAAAAACAAATGAAATTAGCAAATGAAGCAGTAGAACTAATTAAAGAGTTTAGAGAAGAGGCTGCAATATTAGGAACAAATCCTTTAAAGGCTATAAGTATAAAAGAAAATGGTAAAGTAATTGAAGTAGATGATGAATTTGAAGGTGTAAAAGAGTACTCACTTAATGAAATAAGTTCAATATTTGGAGCAGAAATGAGAGGAGGGGGTCCGTGTACTGCAGGATTCTATGAAGCTATTAGCTTAGCAGAAGCAGACTTAGAGTATGATTTTAAAAGATATTCTAAAGAAGAGTTTAAAGAGTATTCTGGAAATTTAAAATATGCAGAATTTAGATGTGAAGAAATATATGAAAGATTAGAAGAAATTCAAAAGGAACTTTTAGAATAGATAATAAGATGGGGCTGTATCATATTGAATTTATAAATTCAATATAGATACGGCCTATTTTAATATTTTTTATTATTATTCATATTT
>NZ_JAASHM010000033.1 GCF_019734195.1 Clostridium sp. K13
GCTTCATTGGCTCAATGGCAGAGCAGCTGACTTGTAATCAGCAGGTTGTTGGTTCGACTCCGACATGAAGCTCCAAAAACTCCACAAAAGTGGAGTTTTTTTGTTTTATAAAAAATAATATAAAAGTAAACTAAATAGATAAAATTTTATATATAAAAAAGTCGGCTATCGCCGACTTTTTTTATCTTTGTCTCTTTAAGTTAAGTTGTATTCTTATATCTTCAGCAAAGAATTTAAATAACTTAAAATCACCAATTATTCTTGATGAAATTCTCTCACTATATCTTTTTGAGATAAGTGGTAATGTTAAGTTAGTAGAAATAAGCATTTTCTTATTTTTTAATATTTTTTTGTTTATTAATGTGAATAATTCAGAAGATGAAAAATCAGTTATTTGTTCTGAACCTAAATCATCTATTATTAATAAATCACAATTAATAAGTAAATTTTCTAAATCAGTATCATTATTAAATTTAATATCCTTTAATGATCTTAGAAGATCATCAGCAGTCTTATAAACTACTAAAAAGCCCTTATCTAATAATTCTTTTGCAATACACCAAGATAAAAATGTTTTTCCAGTTCCAGAGTTACCATAAAATAAGAGATTAGTATTGCTATTTCTAAATGATGGTAAGTATTCTCCAGTTACATATTCTAAAATATCTTCAATATTTTTTCTAGGAGTATATCTTTCATCATTTAATTTATGATTTGGATATAAATTTATATTAAAGTTTTTAAAATTATTACTTTTAACCGCTTCTTCTAATTCAGAATCCTTATAATATAGTTTAACTAGCTTCGATTTAAAGCAAGAACATTTTTCAATTCCAATAAAACCTGTATCTTTACATTTTGGACAATTATAATGTAAATTTAGATATTCAGGACTATATCCATGAGATACCAGCATTTCATATTTTCTTGCCCTCAGATCAGTAATTTCATCCTTAATGGCTTCTAAGTCTTTAGGATCATTAATTCCTTTTAAGGCAGCCATAGATAAATTTAAACAAAGTTTTTGTATTGCAGTATCTAGATCTAATATTTCAGGATATTTATTTTTTATTTCTTCACGTCTTTGAGTTAGCTTACGATTTTCTTCAGTACGAATTTTTTCATACATATCCATAAGCTCTGCTTGATAGCCTTTAATCATCTTTATCCCATCCTAACAATTTCTTTTCTAATGAGTCATAATCGTATTCACGAGCTTCAAAGTTATTAAATTTAAGTGGATTAACCTCTTGCTGTTTAGAAGTAAAGTTTCGATTAGATTGATTACTTTTATAATTAGCTTCTTTTCTTTCTATATCTACTAAAGTTTTTAAGTTATTTTTATTCCAACTAGATAAAATACCATCTATATATTTAAAATCGGGCCTATTTAAGCGTTGAAAACAAATATTACAAGCTTTTTCTATTACTTCTAGAGGAAATGCATAATCAATAATCCACTTTTCTAACATTTCTTCTTGTGGCTTCATTAATTCTGGATTTTTAATTCCTAAGTAATTTAGTATATGACGAATTTTAACCCATTTATCTTCGGTTTTCTTTATATAGTTTTGTGCATCGTCAATAGTTGTAATATTCATATTATGCCAGCCTATAGCCACTTTTTCTATATATCTATAATCACTTTTTCCTTTTGAGACACAATACTCAAGTAGAATTAGAATTAGTTCTGAAGAAAAATTAAATTCATCTTGCCACCCTAAATAAGTTGTCATTTCTTTAGGGGATAGAGGTCTACCTAATAATCTTTCAATATCATTAAGCATATCCTTAGTAGATGTTTTATTTAATGCTTCTAATAGATTTACTTCTTTATTTTTTATATTTGAATCTTCTATTAAATTTACAAACTCTATATTATAGTTTCCCATTTTATCTATTGGAATAAGTTTTAATACGCCCTCGTCATTCCAATAATTTAATGCATTTAATATATCAGATTCTAATAGGTTTAGAGATGATGCTAAAATTGAAGAACTTGCACCCATTTCTCCAGAATTACTATATTTAAGCATCAATAGGTAAACTTTAATAAATTCTCCACGAGCCTTTGGCATATATTTCTCAATAAATATATTGCTTACTGGAGTAAAGTTTAAAGAATTATTTTTTAGCATAAAAGTGCTCATATTATTTTTCGACCTTTCTTAAGTTAGATTCTAAATCTTTATTTAGCAAATCGAATTTAGTTAACTTAAACAACTTTAATTATTGGAAAAGTTGTTTAAAGTTATACATTTAAATTAATTATAGCAAAGGCTTTCTAAACCCTCAACATAACAATTAAATAATAAATATGCATAATATATCTAAATTCGGGTAAATTAAGTGATGTGCTTAAAATTTAGAAGTAGGAGGAAGTTAAAAACATGGATTTGAATGGGCAGAATGGCATAAGTAGGTGGATAAAAAATTCAATAATTGCTTTGATGATTACACTTATAAATTTTATTTTTATATCACCTAACAATAATGCTTATGCAAATTTAAACACAGGCAAATTAGAAGATGATGAAGTAATTTTAAAAGATAAGGTAGCTAGTAATGATGGAGTAGTAAATTTAGCTATGGGGGAAAATATAGAGGATAAGTTTAAAAGTATTGATGTATTCAACTCTAATATTAATAATAATCTTACTATTAATTTAAAAGGACATTCAGTAAAGTTAGCAGACAATACTATTGGTTTATTATCTATAATTGATAATAAGTATTCAATATTAGAGGAAATATGTAATTCCTATGTAAATGAACTTGGTATTGACGTTAATAATATTACACAAATACAGGTTATAGGAACAATTAATTCTGATATAGAAAGTGGTAGAATATCAGATTTAATTGATAGCGGTGAAATGGCAAAGGAAGTATATAATGCTACAGTGATAAATGAAAATTTATCAGGATTAGAATTTAAAATAGATTTGAGAGAAACAGAAGACATTGAACCCGAAACAGTAACAGAGAAATGTAGTGATTTATATATAGGGGAATCTCAAACTGTTCAAGGGGTAAAGGGTGTTGGATTAGTTCATAAAGAGATAATATATGATGGACTAAATAAGAGTGATGAAAAAGTGATTAGTAAGCAAATAATTCAACCTGTGGTTAATAATGTAGTGAAAATAGGAACTAAGAATCCATATTGTGATGGGATAGCATTTTTGGCTAGGCCAACTAAAGGTGGATATTTAAGCTCTTATTTTGGTGAGGTTAGATCAAAATCTATTCATAAAGGAATAGATATAGCTAAAGACTTAGGCGAAAGTGTGAATTCTTCTTTAGATGGAAAGGTTATTAAGGCTGGTTATAATAATGGTGGATATGGCAACTTAGTAGTTTTGGAACATGAAGGTAATATGAAAACATATTATGCTCATTTAAGTGATATATATGTTAATGTTGGAGATGTAGTAAAAAAGAATGATATTATAGGAGCTATTGGAAATACTGGAAACAGTACAGGTCCACATTTACATTTTGAACTTAGAGTTAATGATCAGCCAGTAGATCCTATTAAATATATAGAGTAATAAAGGAAACACCTTTGAGGGTGTTTCTTTTATTGCTTTAAAACTTTATTTATATCTATTTTACCTTCTCCTTGCTGATTTCTAGGTATATCTAAAGGGATTGAAGCAACTTTTAATAAAGAGAGAATATCATCAAAAGTAAAATCAGGATGTTGTTCAAATAAAAGAGCACATAAACCGGATATATATGCAGCAGATACGGAAGTACCTGTAAAGTTCTTATAAGAGGTATCCAATTTAGGAGCATGCATTTTACTGTTATTTTTATATGAT
This sequence comes from Clostridium sp. K13, assembly GCF_019734195.1. Taxonomy (GTDB): domain Bacteria; phylum Bacillota; class Clostridia; order Clostridiales; family Clostridiaceae; genus Clostridium. Next base: position 3,828 of record NZ_JAASHM010000033.1, read on the forward strand.
ATATAAGAAGTATTAGAATTTAATGATATTACATCAACGCATGCAGCACAGAAATCTGGTTTTTTATCTTTTTTAATACTACCACAGGATGAATATGCATAAGACTTTATTTCGGATGAAGTAGTATCTATACCAGAAACAGTTATGCAATTAGTACTTAAAGCAATTCCCGTAATAGATCCATCTATATTTTTGTTGCTACCACTAGGAAGTATACAAATTATAGATTTAAGTCTAGCCTTTTTTAATAAGGTATCAAATTGTGTAAAAATAAATTTATTATAATAAAGCGTTTCAAAAGGTAAGCAGATAACTTTAATATTATATTTTTCACTAATATTGATTAAATCTTCTAATGAAAATAAAACATCAGAAACATAACCTTTTCCTAATTTGTCAAATGCCTTGAAACAATGAATGTTAGATTCTGGTGCAACACCGGTATATATTTTATTTGAAGCTAGTCCATTACCAGCAATTATTCCACATGTACAGGTTCCATGTCCATTATCATCATAAGGGTAAGGTAGCTCATTTACTAAATCAACGAAGGTACTTATTCTATTGATTGGATAAGTTAAATCACCATGAGGATATACCCCTGAATCAACTACACCAACCCCAATGCCACGACCATAAATAGGGAGTTTACTTGAGATCCTAACTCTATTAGCAGAAGGAATACTCATACCACATAATGAAAGGTATTGATCTAAACAAATATACTGTACCTCTGGATATTCTAATAATAACTCTATTGATTTTGATTTTACTTGAGCACATATTATATTACATGATTCAATTCTTCTTATAACTGTACCCCGATAGGAGTTTATTTTTTTTGAAATTGAATCTGGAAAATTTCTATATTTTATTAAAACTCTATATTCTTTAATAATACTAGATGCTAAAAGACTTTTAAGATTATGATCTAGTTTTTTAGTTGAAGAGAACATAAAAAACTCCTAAAATTATTCACATTAATATATTATATGAATTAGGAGTTTTTTGTTAATATAATATAAATTAAAACTTCCATTTAAAAAGCAATATTCCACCTATCATTATTACTATTCCAAATATTTCATGAAAGGAAAATGGAACTTTTTCTGAACCCAATAAACCAAAAGCATCTATTAAAGCGGCAGCTAGAAGTTGAGCTACTAATATAGTTCCAATTCCGACAGTAGTGCCTAGAGATCTAATGCTAACAATAACAGTAAAAGTTATTACTACACCTAGTACTCCACCTAATAGATATATTTTATTAGCAGACTTGATTTCTTTAAAATCACCATTTCCAAAGAAAAATAATATTATTAATGTTAAAACAAGTACAGATCACTGAACAATAGTATTAGTTTACCAAGTGCCTATTTTATCACTAAGCTTAGTATTTAAGACGCCTTGAACACTCATGGCAACGCCAGATATTATAGCAATTATAAAACCAAACAATTTTTATCACCTCCTATATAGTATTCCTAAATAAGGGGTGATTTATTAAAAATGAATAACAAAAAAAGCATTAGATGTTAATATAATTCATCTTAATGCCTTTAATAGTTAATATATAAATGAGTTAAAAATTTCTTCTTCTGAATAACCTAAAGTGATACCTAAACTTAATACATCTTCAAGTAGTGTGAAAAAGTGATCAATAGAAGGTGATATTATTAAATCGTTTATGTCTATATATAGGTTTAAAAATTGATCGCTTAAACAGTAATCATTAGGTCTAAGCACTACTTCGTAGTTATCAATATAATGCTTATCAATACCTAGATTAATTACATGTGTAAGAAAATCTGCATATTTAATAAATACAGTTTCTTTGCTTAGATTTAAGCCGTCATCTATCCAGTATTTATAACACTTAGTTTCTTCTGCTAGTGAGCTTAACTTAACTTGTAATTCAAGATGTTTTCTAGCCCAAAGTTTATATTGTGAGAGATTTTGATTAATTAAAATTCCATGTTTTTTTTCTTTTTGTAATTCCACAATTGGTAAAATATTCATAAGTGTCCTCCCCGTCTACTAGGATTAATATATATATTTTACAGAAATAATTAAATCTTGAAAAGTGCAGTAAACGAATACACAAAAATAAAATTAAAAATTTATTATTACAAATTTCAACAAAAAAAGAGCAACTATAAAAATAGAGCTCTTTTTTTATATAGAAATTATTAAATTGTTTTTAATGGGTATGTTTGAATTAAAGTTTCTCTTCGATTATTGGATATTTTCCAAAGTTCTATTCTATTAACCTTTAATGTTGAAATGCTAGGTTTATATTCAATTTCAGTATCAAATTTTTTATTATCCTTATTAATATAATTAATATTAGCTAAAGATAAATGAAGGTCATTAGTATCATTTTTTACATTAAAACCATGCATTTTAAGATTATCAGCAATTAATCTATCTAATTTTTTTATATATCCAATTTTTTCGATTTTTAAGTTGAGAGTTTTATTTGAATCGCAAAGAGTTACAGTTGATGACAGCTCTACTTTAAAGTTTTTATATGGTTTTAAAATTTTATCCATAACTGTATTAAGCTTATCTATATTAGGATTCTCTATAACCTCTAAAGGAATATAAGGAATTGGAGAGTTTCTGTTTGCTCTATACTTTTTAGATAAACTTCTTTGAATTGGGCTTAAATTTTTATAAGATACATCATCAAATAATGCTACCAAATAATATTTCATGTTATAACCTCACAAGTTAAATTTTGTATAATACGTTTATATTAAATTATATCATATATAAGCTTAAATTGACAATTTGTATATTTCAGCGATATCTTATGGTAAAGTTTAAAAATAAGGAGTTTTGGAAGAAAAAAACGCTATTAACTCATACATACTTTATGATATAATCAATTGTGTTGACCAAAAAATTCTAAGACAAAAAATAAAATTTGACTTATGAAACAAAAATTGGATAATTTTTTATATTATAGGATAGATTAATATATATATAAATTTGGATAAGGGTGAATAGGATGGAAACATTAATTATTAATGGAGGCAAAGCTTTGCAAGGCGCTGTAGAAATCAACGGAGCAAAAAATGCAGCAGTTGCTATTTTGCCGGCAGCTATTTTAGCTGGTGAAGGTAAATGTATTATTGATAATATACCAGATATAGAAGATGTACATTGCCTAGAAAGAATACTAACTAGTTTAGGATGTAGAGTAAGTAAACTAAATAATAATACTTTAGAAATAGATGCTTCAGATATAACGACTGTAAATGCTTGTACTGAAGATGTAAGAAGAATGAGAGCATCATATTATTTCATTGGTGCCTTATTATCTAGATTTAAAAAAGCTAGAGTTGAATTACCTGGAGGATGTCCTATAGGGGTAAGACCTATAGACCAACATATAAAGGGATTTGAAGCTTTAGGTGCTAAAGTAACAATTGAACATGGAGCAGTAAGTGTTGAGGCAGAAGAATTACACGCTGCTAATATATTCTTTGATGTAGTTTCTGTAGGAGCAACAATCAATGTTATGATTGCAGCTACAATGGCAGAGGGAACAACTATATTAGAAAATGTAGCAAAAGAGCCTCATGTAGTTGACGTTGCTAACTTCTTAAATACTATGGGAGCAGACGTAAAAGGTGCTGGTACTGATGTTATAAGAGTTAGAGGTGTGAAAAACTTAATTGGATGTAATTATAGTGTTATTCCTGATCAAATAGAGGCAGGAACATTTATGATAGCTGCTGCAGCTACAAAAGGAGATATAACTATAAAAAATGTAATTCCAAAGCATTTAGAATCAATTTCAGCAAAACTTACTGAAATGGGTGCAATTGTTGAAGAAGGTGACGATAGTGTAAGAGTAACTGTTGATAAGCCATTAAGAGGGGTAAGTGTAAAAACAGCACCTTATCCAGGATTCCCAACAGATGTACAACAACCTATGTCAACATTATTAAGTATAACAGATGGTAGAAGCTTAATAGCTGAAAGCATATGGGAAAATAGACATAAGCACACTGATGAATTAAAGAAAATGGGTGCAGAAATTAAAGTTGAAGGTAGAACAGCTATAATAGATGGTGTTAAATCATTAAATGGTGCAAAAGTAATAGCGACAGACTTAAGAGCTGGAGCAGCCATGGTTATAGCAGGTCTAGTTGCTAATGGAGAAACTGAAATATCTGAAATTGAGCATATTGATAGAGGATATCCTCATATTGAAGATAAATTTAGAGCATTAGGAGCAGACATAAGAAGAGTAGTAAGATAAACTTGGGGGAAGATTAAATGAAATTTTGCTCATTATATAGTGGAAGTAGTGGAAATAGTATTTTTATAGGGTCTGAAGAGGCTAAAATATTAATAGATGCTGGATTACCTGGTAAGAAAATAGATGAAGCATTAAAACACATTGGGCAAAATCCAAGTGAGATAGATGGAATTTTTATAACCCATGAACATATAGATCACATTAAAGGTGTAGGAGTTTTATCAAGAAAATACGATATTCCTATATACGCACCTCATGATACTTGGGTTGCGATGGAAAGTACTATTGGAAAGATAAAAGAGCATAATATAAAGGTAATGGATAGAAGATCATCAGTATCTATAAAGGATGTTGATATAAAATCTTTCATAATTCCCCATGATGCTGCTGCGCCAGTTGGATACACTATTAATATAGGAAATAAAATAGCAAGTGTTGCAACTGATTTTGGGACATTTACTAAAGAGATTGAAGATAATATAAAAAACTCAAATGTTATTTTAATAGAAAGTAATTATAATCCTCAGATGTTAGATATGGGTCCGTATCCTTATAGCTTAAAGCAAAGAATAAAGGAAAGTTATGGACATTTATCCAATGAGGACTGTGGAGAAGCTATCGTTAAAATATTAAAAAGTGGGTTGGGAAAAAATGTTATATTAGGTCATTTAAGCAATACTAATAATACTCCAGAGCTTGCAGAATTAACAGTTAGAGATATATTAACTGCTAGTAATGTAGAAATAGGTTCAGATGTATTTTTAAGTATGGCTAATAGGCATAATCCTAGTAAAATTATAACTCTATAGAGTATTTAATTTTAAAGAATCAGAAGGTGATTAATATGGAATTGATATATGCTTGTGAAGAACATATAGACGAAGCAATGGATGAAGTTATAAATGAAAAAGAAACTTTTCCTGTAATAAATGAAGTTACAGATAAGAAATGTAGTTATTGTAATGAAGAAGCTAAATATGAAGTAAAAATGATATAATAATATATATTGAAAAAGGTACATAATATTTAGTATAATTTTTATATAACCGTAAGAGAAGAAAGAGGAGAAATGGATATGAGTTTATATAAACAATGGACAGATATGGTCGTAGAATACGTTAAGACAAAAGGAGAAGCAGCTTTCTGGAATGAATACACTAAAATAGAAACTGCTATATATAAGGATTTATTAGCTAATAGTAAAGAAGCTATAAAAACTAACATTGCTGATTTTGCAAAGAAATATGAAACTTCTGAAGAGTTTGTAATGGGATTCGTTGATGGAATTAACGATAGTTTAAATAACCCTTATGACTTAGAAGCATTAAGCGCTACTGACGAATTAGTATTAGACATAAATTTAGAACAATTATACTTCAATATGTTAGAAGCTAAAGCTGAATACTTATATATGTTACCACAATGGGATGCTATATTCTCAGTAGAAAAGAGAAAAGAGATTCAAAAGTCATATAGAGAATCTTGTAGCGTAAGAAATGAAAATAAGGTTGGAAGAAACGATGCTTGTCCTTGTGGAAGCGGTAAAAAGTACAAGAAATGTTGTGGAAAATAATCTTTGATTAAAAAAGAGCTTTGATTTCAAGGCTCTTTTTTTGTGGAGTAAGTTAAAAATATATTTAATATAGTGGCAAATAATAAGGTTTATAAATAAATTATAAGTAGTTAGAAATGTTAAATTGGAGGATTCTATGTTTAATATATTTCCATATATATTTTCAACTACTTTAAATGCAGTTACTAGTAATATTGGATTAATAGATAAGATAGTTGATAATGTTATAAATAGTGATTTTATGAATAATTTAATTAATGAAATAGATAGCATGTCATCGGTTAATATTAATTTTAAAGAGCATAAAAGAGCGTATACTCTTGAATGTTATTTACCTGGAGTTAAAAAGGAAAATATTGATTTAGAGTATGAAAATAATTATATAACCCTTAAAGTAAAGAGAAATATGTTTTATACTAATAATCAAAATATAGCTATGGCAGTAATACAATCTGGTGGTGACATAGAAGAGGATTATTATGTAGAAAATGCAGATGCTTATAATATAAAAGCTGTCTTTAAAGATGATACTTTGAGAGTATTAATTCCTAAGAATACTTATATAGGAACAGATACTACTATAATTGATGTTGATAATTATGAAGCTAAAATATAAGATTTAATATTAAAAGTTAAGTTTATAAAAAAACAAATAACTTAGGAGGAAAAAATAATGAACATAACAGTTATATCTGTGGGAAAATTAAAGGAAAAGTATTTAAAGCAGGCAATTGATGAATATTCTAAAAGATTAACAAGATATTGTAAAATTGATATTATAGAGCTGCCTGATGAAAAAACTCCTGATAATGCATCAGAGAAAGAAGAGTTACAAATCAAGGATAAAGAAGGGCAGCTTATTTTATCAAAAATAAAAGATAATATGTTTGTTGTAGCAATGGATTTAAATGCTAAGCAAATGACTTCTGAGGAGTTTTCAAAGTTTATTGAGACTCAAGGGATTATGGGTAACTCTAACATAACTTTTGTTATAGGGGGAAGTTTAGGCTTATCTCAAGATGTAATAAGAAGGGCTAACTATAAAGTATGTTTCTCTAAAATGACGTTTCCACATCAATTGTTTAGAGTAATGCTATTGGAACAAGTATATAGAGCCTTTAGAATAATGAAAAATGAACCGTACCATAAGTAAGTGAGGTTTTTACTGAAATTGGATATTGAGTTTAATTGGACTATGCCGATAATTGGGTATAGTTCTTTTTAATTTAAAAGATATGAATAGAACTAATGTTTAGGGGAAGACTTAAAAAAAGTAGTGGACCGATTTTTAAAAAAGTGATATAATTACAACGACATAATATTTCAAGAGGTGTAAAAATGAGTAGAATCGCAATTTCATTTTTTGCAGGAGCTGGTGGATTAGATATAGGAATACATGAAGCAGGCTTTGATGTAAAATTGAGTGTAGAATTAGAACCCAAATACTGTGTAACATTAAAACAAAATAATCCTACATTTAATGTAGTAAATGGAGATATTATGGAATACTCTAAAGAAAAAATATATCATGATGCTAATTTAAAGCATGATGAGGAAGTAGATTTAATCTTTGGAGGAAGCCCATGCCAGAGTTTCAGTACAGCTGGAAAGAGAAAAGCCTTTTCTGATGAAAGAGGAATGGCTATGTTAAAATTTATAGAATTAATTGAAGAGGTAAAACCTAAAGCGTTCTTATTAGAAAATGTAAAAGGATTACTTTCAGCACCATTAAAACATAGACCATTAAATGAAAGAGGAAAGGACTTTCCACCATTAGAAAAGGAAGAACAGACTGGAAGTGCATTAGAATACCTATTAAATCAAGTTAAAGACTATGATGTTAAATATAAAGTAGTAAATTCCGCTGAATATGGTGTTCCACAGAAAAGAGAAAGAGTAATTTTTGTAGGGATAAGAAAGGATTTAAATAAAGTATATACCTTCCCAGAGATAACACATGGAAAGGATACTGCTAATCCATTTAATACTGTAGGAGATGTTATAAAGGAATTAGGAGATATAGAGCATAATTATGTTAAATATTCAGAAGAAAGATTAAAATATATGAAGTTAATACCTTTAGGTGGTGGAAATTGGAGAGATTTAGATGAATCTATAGTAGAAAAAGCTATGGGTGGAGCATATAAGTCAGGTGGAGGGAAAACAGGTTATTTTAGGAGGATAAAGGCTAATGAACCAAGTCCTACATTATTAACTTCTCCTATACAAAAAAGTACGAATATAGGTCATCCATATGAAGATAGACCATTAAGTATAGAAGAGTATATAGCTATTCAAGGATTTCCTAAAGGATATAAAATAAATGGAACTATAAATGACCAATATACTCAAATAGGAAATGCAGTACCGGTAAAGGTTGCAAAGATATTAGGAAGTAAATTAATAGAAGTATTAGAAAAGTAGGAGATTAATCTTCTACTTTTTTTATCTTATTGAATAGTTTTAATGTATAATAGAAGTATATTGAATAATAGGGATGGGATAAATATATGAACATTGAAACTAGAAATAAAGTTGAAGAGCACTTAAGAGGAGTAATGAAGAGAATTCTTGATAAAAGAACAATCCAAGAACCATTTAATGAAGATGAGATAAAAAATAAAAATCCATTTGGGTATAGATTAGTCCCAATAGAAGTATGGAAAGGTTCTAAATTTGAACGTTCTTTTGTTACATCTTTAGGACAAGGTATATTTGAACAGATTGCAAAAATAATAGCAGAGGGTTCAGGGGCTTTTGCCGAAAATCAGTATGTTAAGTCAATTAGATTAAATTCTTGGCAAGTAGAAAAGATAGATAATATATTAGCTAAACAAAGAAAGCAAAAAAGTGATGCAAAATCTAAAGCTAAAGGTGAGGTTATAAAAGTAAAAACTATAAGTGAAGAGTTAGAAGAGTTAAGAGAATTAGAAACAGATAGGTATCAAGATGTAAGTGTGTTATTTGATTTATATATAAAGCGTGAAGATGGTAAAGAAGAATATTATTCATTAAAAACAGTAAAACCTAATTTAGACCAAACAGAAACAGCTAAAAAAGATATGTTAATATTAATGACAGCAGAAGAAAATGCAGAGGCATATTTTGCTTTACCGTATAATCCAGCTGGTGAAGGTGAGATTTATAAATCAGCACATGCAATACCATATAAGTTATTTGACATGGATAATGATAATAATGTTCTGATTGGGAAAAGTTTATGGGATAAAATAGGTGCAGATAGAAATACTTATAATGAATTATTAGATATTTTTGATAAGGTTGGAGAAGAATATATAGCTAAGATTAGAAATGAGTATTTTGGAATTAAGTAAAAATAATAGATTAAAACTCTTACTTAGAATTTAAGTAAGAGTTTATTTTTGGTATAAAATAGTTTTTATGTGGACCTTTATTATTTTGTATGATAAAATTATTATTGTAGTATAAATATTGTAGGGAGTGAGAACTAATGAAGTTATGTAAACTTATTATAAAAAATTTTAGGGGATTAAAAGGAGATAAAAATATAATAGATTTTGAGAATTCTAATATTATATTTTTAATAGGACAGAATGATATAGGAAAATCCACTTTTTTAAAAGCATATGAGTTTTTTGTTAATCCTAAGCAAAAAGCTGAAAAATCAGATTTTAATAACTATGATACTAATACTCCCATAGAAATTATAGGAGAGTTTTTAAAGGAAGATTTTGATACAGAAAATATAGATTTTTCAGCAGTAGAACCAGAATGGATTGATAAATGGGTAAATCCTAATACAAATAAAATAATAATAAAAAAAGTATGGAGTGAAGTTGATAAATTATTCAAAAAATATACATATAATCCAGATAATAAAGTTAATGATTTTGTGGTAAATGGATTTGGAGGGTTAGATACTTTATTTACTAAATATGCTCCAGAGCCAATATTTATTAATGCCCTAGAGACACCAGAATCATTTGAAAAAAAGGTTAATGATATAATTGAGAAGGATTACTTGAAAAAAATACAGGAGAAATTTGGAGAAGAGTATAAACTAGCTTTTGAAAAAATTAGTGATTTACAGAAGAAAATTACAGAATCAGATGATATTTTAAATTATAATGAAAGAATAAGTAAGATATTTAATAACATATTTCCAGATTTAACATTAAAAATAGAGCAGAAAGATGAAAGTGGAATAGATGTTATAAAATCATTTAAAGGAAATCATTCAGTTAACGTTAAAAAGGAAGGTGTAGATAGAATTGAAAATGTAAATCAGCATGGTCATGGAATAATAAGACAAGCATTATTTAATTTTATAGCATTTCTAAAAAATGATAATAATACAAATAAGAAGAAATATATAATATTATTTGAAGAACCAGAATTGTTTATGCATCCAAAAGCATCAAGAGCATTAAGGAGGGAACTATATAGTTTGGTAGAAGATAGTCCTTTTCAAATAATTTGTGCAACACATTCACCAATAATGATTGATATATCAAAACCACATTCATCGTTAGTTAGAGTAGTAAAGTTGAATGATGAAACAACAGAAACATATCAAGTTGGGCATGATATATTTCAATCCGATGAAAATAAAGACTATGTTCAAATGATAAATAGATTTAATCCGTATGTTTGTGAAGCTTTTTATGTAGATGAAGTAATATTGGTAGAAGGAGACACAGAAGCTATAGTTTTTAGGTATATATTAGATAAATATTACGATGATAGAACTATATATGTATTAAATACTGGTTCTAAAAATAATATGGTGTTTTATCAAAAAATATTGACTCATTTTAATATAAAACATCATGTAGTTCATGATAGAGATGATGTTTTTGATAAGAATGGAAATAATAATTCTGCATGGACTTTAAATAATGCTATATGGGAGCAAATACAAAAATCTAATAATAGTAATTATAATGGTATTGCAAGAAGATATATACATAATAAAAATTTTGAAAATGCACATCCAGCATATAAGTTGAATATAGCGAAAGGAAAGCCGTTAAGTGCCTATGAATATGCTAAGACATTAAATATAGATGATGATGTACCTTGTATAAATATAATAAATGATATAATAGGAGCTCAAACAATACTACATGATAATGCTTATGTAAATTCATTAGTAGCAACTGAACTAGATAGATAATAAGTAGTATTTAAGTTAAATCTTAAATATATATAATAATAATGTAATAATATTAAGAAGGTGATTTATTGGGAAAGGATATTGAAAGAATCTTATTAATACAATTTCTTCAATGGAATGATAGAAATGGTTGTTATACAGATGAGAATTGTGATTTAGAAGATATACCAAGAATGACTTATGAAGATGCAGTTAAGTATTTCTTTGGTGTAATGAATGATGATTTCTACTATAGTATAACAGATAATATTTTTGAGTTATCTTATGAGGAAGTAATTAAATATGCTAAAGATAATAACTTCTATGATTCAACATATGAAAAGTTAAATCTATTAATAAATAATGATAAGCCAACAATAGAACTTTATAAAAGTTTGATTTAGTAAAAGCTCTTACTTATATATTAGATATACAGGTAAGAGTTTTTATATTTAGAAGGGAGAACATAGAGTGAAAAAAGTTTATAAGGAAAATCAATTACTAGATGTAAATAATATACCGTCAGAAGTAATTGAAAGTATAAAAGTAACAATAGATATACTAAGTGAAAACTATGGAGCTAATAGAGATGTAGAATCTGACCTAGGTGGATATGTAGTCATAGTAGAAAATACTATAGATATAGAAATATTAAAGCAAGAGAAGTTACAATCTCTAATACCAGAATATACTGATATAATTGAATGTAGTGAAGGAGCTAATTGGACTTCTTCACTATTTTTGCTTTCAAATGATTATGCAATTGTAGTAGTAACAACAGAAGAACTTTCTAAGTTCCTACTAGAATAACGAAGAATAAAGAGGCTAGTTAAAACCTCTTAATCTTCTGTATATGTAACTATACCTTTAGATTCTAAAAATTGCATTTCTAAATCTAAAACAAGATCTATAATTTCTTTTGAGACTTCATATCCAGAAGAAGTACATTTTTCGAAAATAAAGTCTGTCATTTCAGCGGCATCTATAAAGGGTTGTTCCATTAAAAGACCTCCATTCATTAAAATATTAGTATGAATATTATAGTAAATTATATATAAAAAGGGAAGTGATTAATATGAAAAAGAAGGCAATCAAATCAACTAAATACTGCGATTTATTGTTACAAGCTAGGTTGAATGATAGTGAATATACATATTGTATTGAGAGAATATATGTAAAAGCTAAGAAAACCGAAGAGATACGTTTCAGTTTATATAAAGATACAGTAAAATCAGATAATAGGTATATTCCAAGAAGTCTTGATGTAACAGAGCTAGAACTAATAGAGCTAATAAAAGAGTCAATAAGAGAGAAAGTATTTTCGGAAGGATTCATTGAAATGTTAAAACAAGAAATAAATAAAATTTAAAAGTCTTAATTACTATAAGGATAGTGATTAAGACTTTTTTACATCTAAATAAAAGTATAGAAAGAGGGAGTATAAATGTTTAATAAAGATAATGTATTCATTACAGTTAATGAAGAAGTTTCTTCAATAACTCAGCAATATATAATAAGAGAAATTAAGAAGATATTAGATAAATACAAGAGTATAACAACAGAAGAAATAATTAGTGTAGAAAAATTAATAAACAGTATAAGCAATAAAGAGTTAAAGGAGGAATTCCTAAATGATTGGAGTATGTCAGTAAAGATAGCAAAAGAAATTGGAGAAAATGAAGTTGATGACAGGATAATTTCTATGTACCAAAATCTAAAAGGTAATGGATTAGAAGAATTAACAATAGGTCATGTTATCAATTGGTGTAATGAGTTAGATGAACAAGGTTATGTAATGATTGATGATTATAGCATAATTTATAAAAGTTCAGCTAATCTAAAAGATGTTGCAAGAAGGTTATTAGATGAACTACTTGATGATGCGATTTATGTTGATTCATTAATAGATAAAGATTCATTAGTTGAATATTGGATAGAGCAAACAAGTAGAGAAAATGTAATAGATGACTTAATTAGAGGAAGTAATATTGAAGAACTATTAGGACTTGCTCCAGAAAACATATATGAAGATGAATATAATAAATATTTATATTCTGAAATAGAGTGTTAAGAGGTTATATCTTTAAGGTATAGCCTTTTTACTTTTTAGATAAAGATGAAAACTAATAATAAGGGGAGAAATAAAGATGTTCAAGAAAGATAATAGATATGTAACTAGAGGTGTAAATGATGAAGTAGATATAAGGTTACAACTTATAATGTGGAGCATGATTGATAAGCTAAAAGATGAAGAAAGTGTTGAAGTGGATTACTTACAGGTGTTCAAGATAAGAAAAAAAGATAGTAAGGTTGTAATAAAGCAAAGTCAAGAAGTTCCTGAATACTCATGCACATATGAAATAGAGCTAGAAGATGTTCAGCTAGATGATGAGATTAAGGTGTATGTAATAGATAGTGGAGAATATTCTACAATGCTTTTTCCATCAGAATACTAATATAGGAGGTTCAAGTAAGTGATAAATAAGCTAAGTAAAGAAAAGTATTTCAAGTATGATAGCAAAGAACTTCTTGGAGTAATGAGGTTCGACTTCTATGATGGAAGATTATCTAACCAATGGAATCCTAGAGAGTTAATAATTGAAATGAATGATAGGAAGTTAATAGACCTAAAGAAGTTACAACAAGAACTTAATTATATTCAATTCACATTGATAGAAGAATTCAATAAAGTTGTAGAGCTATGTAATGGTACAGGTTATGATAAAGAAACTCTAGTATACATAGAACTTGAAGAAGGTAAGTATGTAATAAAGTTAATACCTGTAAAAGATAGTTACTCATATATATACACGTACAAGAGATAGGAGGAGAAAGTTATGGATATAGTAACAGTAATAAAAGTAGTTGGAACAATATTAACAGTTGTAGCTACTTCAATAGAAGCAACAACTAAGAAGTAGTGTGAAATATAATATCATCACGATAAATAAAATAATAAATTAATTGTGATGATATTATAAGAATAAGCTAATTTTTTTATAACAATAATAGACTATTGGAAAATATCGTTGTAATAGGAGTGTTGATTTAACGATAGTGACGATATTTTCTGTAAGAAAAAGATTAAAAGTATAATGTAGAAGATGTAACTTAACTACAAAGAAAGATGAAGTAGAAAAAATTGAGTAGGTAATATAGATAAATATGTCCTAAAAGCAACGATAACATATCAGAAAACAGAGATTTTAGAAAAGGTGAAGAAATGTAGCAATAGGAATGAAAAAACGCAAAGAGAGAATAAATCTAATGTTTTAATAATAATCTAGTAATGAATAAATAAAAATCAGTAAATAATAGATTCATAACTATGTAAACTAGTAGATCAAGGCATGAAATACTATGAGATGTTGAAGTTGGAAGAAAGGCTAATTTCACTAAAAAATAAAAAGAATCCAAAAGATAAAACATATAAATAATGGAACTTGGAAATAGGGAACTCGGTACCGGGAAAGGGCAACGGGGGGATAGGGGGGCTAAGGTCTTAATAGAAAATAAGGATTGAAATAGATTAATAAAAAATCTATTTCAATTAAAAACAATAAAAAGAAATTAATAAATAGAAAGATAACAATAAAGAATAGAAGAAAGAAGTAAATAAATATTCAGTATAATATAAGAATTATAATAATAGATAATTAATCAGATATAATGATAAAAAGAATTGATAATTAATGAATATAATATCCAGTAATTAAAGATTAATAAATCAAAATGTAATACAAACTTTAAGTGGAGTAAATAGATAAAAAATCTATATACCAATAAAGAGTAATAGATCAAAAAACAACAATAACATATCAGAAAACAGAGATTTCATAAAATGTGAATAAGAGTAGCATTCAAAAAGAAAAACATAAATAAAAAAACAAATTAACTGTTTTAACTGATATGTTCAGATATATATTATAAATTTGATAAAGAGTTAATGTTTCTAATGAAAGAAGCATTAACTCTTTTTTATATTAAATTTTAACTTAATTATTAGTAAGTTTTTAATGAATTTTTCAATGATTTATTCGCATGAATAATCATTTTAAAGTAGTTATTATTTTTTATAGGAGGTGAAGTTAATATATGGATATAAGAAAGGAACATTTTAATGGAGTATATTCGACTATCTTTGAGCATATGGGAGAAAGGGTTACAAGAGAAATACATAGTGTGTTTAGGGGTCAGCAATTTAATTTTCCTAAAAAGTTATATTCAATGGAATATGTAATTAGATATTTAAAAGAAAATTATAATGGAAAGAATGTAAGGCAATTAGCTAAAGAACTTGACTATTCTGAGAGATGGGTTCAAGCAATAATACATAGAAATAATATTTAGTTTTTGTTAAATATTATTTCTAGAGTTCCAAATTTCGACAAAAAAATAAAGTAGAATATAGTAATATATAGTAGAAAATTAAATTATTAGAAAAGGGGGTACTGAGAGAAAGAATATGGGAATTTTACTTTGGGATAATATTGGAGCAAAAGTTAGAATGATAAAATCTGATATAAAAACTAAATTAGAGGAAATAGATATTGCTACAATAACAGATAAGCTATCAGATACTCTAGAAAAGGCTTCAGACTTTTCAAATAAACAAAAAGAGATTAATATTAGAAATTTTAAGGAACAATTAAAAAATCAACCGGATAAAGTAATATTACATAATATGAATAATGCAGGGACAGAGGAAGGAAGAAGAATTTGTAGAGATGAAGCTAGAAGGAGAGGTATATTATGAAGAAAACATGTAATGTATGTAGAGGCAATGGACAAATAACATGTCCTAAATGTGGAGGAAATGGATGGAGAGACTTTGAGTTTACGAAACCATGTAATTGTGATTGTGGATATGTAGTATGTAAAAATTGTGGTGGAAAAGGTTCATACGAAGTTTCAAAATAAATTAATATATTAAAGTAGAAAATATGGTGGTACATCAATTTGAGTTATTGATATATCACCATGTTTTAATAAAAAATAATTAAAGATGCAACTATATAGTTACAATTACTGTAGGTATATAAGTAGGTATATAAGTAGATATATAATGATAATTAATTACAAGGGAAAAGTAAAAATAGGAGAGAGGATATTATGAAAAAGTTATTATTAACAGGAATTATTTTAGGGATGACAACATTATTTGTAGGATGTGGAAACAGTAATAAAGAACCAGAAGTATCACAAGCTTATTTAGACTATATTAGTCAAGCAAAAGTAGAGATTGTAAATGAGGATTATGCGAAAGCTGAAAAATTTTTAACACTAGCCTATGATGAAAACCAAGAAGATAAGGTTGTTCTAGAATTAAGAGAGCAACTAGATATGTTTAATAGATTAAGAAGAAGTTTAAATGACCCAACAGCTTTAACACCAGAAGAATTAACTTCTCTAGTTGAAGAAGCAAGAGATTATGCAAATAAAGAATATACTACTAACTTACTAGTATCAGATATATTAGAAATGGCAGAGAATCTTGATACAACTGTGGCTGTATCTAATGAAACTGAATCAGTATTATCAGATTTAGAATTTGAGTTCTATAATAAAGTTAATGAAGAAAAATATGATGAAGCTTTAGAAATAGCCGACAGATTAATGACTGAACTTGATAACTATGAAAATATTAATGGTGTAGAATATGTAGGTGGTACATTAGAGACAGTTGTTAATAATGAAGTTGAAAATATTAAATTGAAGAAGAATTTAGAACAACGTAGAGAACAATATCCAGGACACTTTGAAAATTTAATGTCATTAATGCAAAGTGAAATAGATAAGATAGATAATATTGTTAAAATTGAAGAATCATTAGATTATGGTGATAGCAATGATTGGACTTATATAGTAGAAGTATTTTTCCCAGAACCACTTAGTAGTGCTGGTGCAACTAATAAGATTACTTTTAAGATACTCGGCAATCCTAACAGAACACCTAGTTATTTCAATATAATAGATATGGCAGGTGAGGAAACTAGAATAGGGTTATAAATTGAGAGTTAGTGATTAATATTTAAATTTAAAAAGAGGGAAACCTCTTTTTTTTGATAGAATTTAATTAAAATATTTAGTAATATATAGAATAAATATTTTAATTAAAGGAGAGATTACAAATGGTAAAGAAAAGAGAAGGAAAGGTATCAATAAAGAAAGCTCCTAAGTCCAGAGGTGATGGACAGGTCTATGATTTAACAAGGAAAATATTTGGAATAGATAGTGAACATTTGAGTTTTCAGGCTAACAGAAGAAAAGTAGGACGATTAATAGATAGTATAAAAAAAGTATCGGATATACCTGAAAATTTAGAGTTAAATAGCAACAACTTTAATGAGTTTGCAGAATTGCTTGGAAATTTGATTAATGATGATACACTTAATGATATAAATAAAAGAATATGTAATGGTAAGAAAGTAGAAATAGAAGAATATGATTTAATAATTAACAAGTTAAAGGATATAATTGACAAAAGAGATGACGATGATATAGAGAAAAAGATGTTATCAGATATGGTAGATAATATAATTCCTAACAAGGAAGAAGAGGAGTTAATAAACACTATAAGTGATAATATACATAATATAATTTCGGGAATAATGGAGTTTGATAACAGGAAAGAGAGATTTAATTATTATAGAAAAGTAATTAACATATTAGATGATATTGATATGAGTATTAATAGAGATTTAGAAAATTATAATTTCTTAAAAGAGAGAATTAAGATGAAAATTGATAAATACCCTCAATTAATAGATAAGGAAATTGATATTACTGATATTGATAAATTAGGGATTGATTGTGTTGCAGAGGTTATAGGATTGCCAACTGTAGATGATATGATAAAGATAATACAAGAAAAAATAGATAAGGGATTGATTTAGAATGAAGTTTTTACTTCATTCTTTTTTTACGGACAAATTTTAAAAATTTTTTGTCCGTTTAAGTAAAAGGAAAATGTAATAATATTAAACATGTAAACAAAATAAGAAGTTCATTACCTTACTTTGATTAACAAGTAAGGAGGGAAGAAATGTTTTCAGAAGAACAATTAAAAGAAATTGAAAACATGGGGATAGAGATATCTCCTAAATCAGAAAAAGTAAAAGGCTTTAGTCCAAATAAGTTTGCTTCATACATAGCAGATAACTTAAAGATAATCAACAATAAGGATTATTTTTATGTATATAAAGATGGAGTGTGGAAGAAGCTGGATGATATGTACTTATTCCAAAAGTTAAGAAATAAGTTACATACATACTTTGATGATATCTGGTCTTTGAAAATTGAAAATGAATATATACAAGCTCTTAAGAGAATAGTTTATTACTGTGGAGACTTAAATGCTAATAAGAGATATATAAATCTTTTAAATGGAATGTTTGATTTAGAGACATTCACATTAGTTGAACATAGGCCTGATTTCTATAGTAGTATTCAATTACCGATAACTCTAAAAAGAGATATAGATTGCCCTAATTTTAAGAAGTTTTTAGGACAATGCTTTTCAGATGATGAAGAAGCAATAAATCTAGCACAGGAATGGGCTGGATATTTACTTACAGCAGAAACAAGAGCACAAAAAGCACTAATACTATATGGACTGGGCAAAAATGGAAAAGGGGTCTTCATTGACATCATTAGCGAGTTAATAGGTGAAGATAATATATCTAGTATAGCAATGAATGAGTTACATAGACCATTTTCAAGAGTATGTATATATGGGAAGCTAGCTAACATCAGCAATGAAAACGAATTCAATGGTAGGAGTTTTAATACCCAATACCTAAAGGCTATCGTAGGTGAAGATAATATAAATGCTGAACAAAAGCATCAACCTGTATTTAACTTTAAACCTACAGTTAAATTAGTGTTCACAACTAATAATCTACCTCACACAAATGATGGGGGATATGCACTTATGAGAAGGTTATGTATGCTTCATTTTACTAATACAGTAAAGGAAGAAGATAGAGATATGCATTTAAAGGACAAGCTTAGAAGTGAATTAGATGCTATATTCCTATGGGCATTAGAAGGACTGAAAAGACTTAAAGAAAATAACTATAAATTCTCAGAGTGTAAAAGTTCTAATGATTTACTTAAACAGTATGAGAAGGAATTAAATCCAATGATATTATTCTTTGAGCAATGTGTTATTAAATGTGAAAGTACTTATAAGGAGAATAATAAAATTATTTATAACACTTACAGGGAATGGGCTAGAGCAAATGGAATGGAAGGACAAGCTAAAATAAGTGTTCAGAAGTTCTGGAAGAAGTTCGAAGAGCACGCTAAATCATTAGGCTATAACTGTAGAAGTGGAAAGTCAAATGCTTTTAGATACCATACAGGGGTAAGAATAATTGGAGATTTTAGAGTTTCTTTAGATGACTCTAGGATAGCAGGACAGTTAGGTGGCTAAGTTAGGATTAAGTTGGAATGGATTTAAGTAAGATAAATCAATAAATAGGGTGTAAGGACTAAGTAAATTTAGAAAATCTCAAAAAAAGAGATTTTCTAAATAAAAGAAATTAGATAGAGAAAGGAGGTGATAAATATGCGTCCATACGTCCAACTAAGATAAATCAATGGAAAAGATACATAAAATGAATCCTAGAAAGATACATAATAAAGTCCAGTAAGACAAGTAAGGTAATGAGGAAGAAAAAATAAGGGAAAGAAAAGGAGATAAAAACAATGGCAGTAGTAAAAAGAAGACAATCACCATCAGTAATGGGAAAAGCAATGACAAGAGAAAATCAGGAGAATGATGTGGATGGGAAAGAGAGAACAGAAAAGGCGGTAAAAAAGGAAGAGATATGGAAGCCAAGAGAACCGAAAGTAGAATTAGAATACAATGGATTAGAGGAATTCCAAGCATCAGAAGCAAAGCAAAGTACTTGGAGAACAACTGATTATGGAATACTATCAATAGTAAAATCTGAAACAGTAAATAGGCTAATGTTTGCAAAGGAGATGATGGATAAGCTAAGTAATCCTAAAAGAGTAGTAATTTCATTCGCAGATGAAAAAATTGCTATAGGAGAACAATTACCTAACAATGAGAATTATTTAAAGGTTAATTACTCAAAAACAAAAGGAGTTATCTATTCAGCAGGAGTAGTTAAAGAGATAGTAGATAAATATGACTTAGATTTTAGTACGAGAACTTCAATTACATTTTCAGAAGTTAAGTACGTTAGATATGAAAATCATGTAGTAGCAATAGTAACTATAGTTTAAATGAGAGGTATAAGTATGAATGAATTAACAACAGAAGACATAATTGATGCAATAACAGAAACGATAAGATTGTACATACTAGCTTCAAAGCTAGAGGAGTTAGAAGAAGACTAAATAATCTACTAAGCATTGATCCGAATAAGTTCAATGCTTAGTGAAACTAAAATAATTTTAGGGGGAGTACATAGTGAGCATTAATAGTCAGTTAGAGAGATTAGCATTAGAATATTCAGCAAGTATAAGAGAAGAAGATGTAACACTAAAAGAGCAAGAAGAGATAATGAACAGTGAATGGTTTATAAGTTGGATGAAAGAATATCATCAATAAATAAAGTTGAAAATCAATAAGATTAGAGGGAGAGATAAACATGGCAACTATAAAGAGAGATGGAAGAATTACAGAAATAGAAGTAGGATGTAAGAAATGCAGAATAGTAGGCTATCAATCAAATGGTAGAAAGGCTATAAAAAGAAATGTATTTAAACAGGGATACATAACATTTGAGCTTGAGGATGGAACAGAAGTAAAACAATATATGCTTATAGCACCATGGAATACATATTTATTTTATAAATTAATTAAGGCTATTAAAGCAGAAGGTTTTAATATATTCAATGAATGTGATGCATTTGATGAAAATGAAATAATAGGTAAGGAAGTAGTAATAGAATTAGAAAATGAAGTTAAGGATTCTGGTGAATATATCAATGTTACTAATATCTATAATGTTGAGGAAGGAGAGATTATCATAGCTTATGATAATAAGTTAAAGGAAAAGAAGTATTCAGAAATGGAGAAAAATAAAGAAATGAGCATGGAGTATATAAGAAGTAAAGCAAATGAAGTTATTCCACAGCAGGAAATTACAAGTGAAGAGGACTTAATGAACTTTTAGAGGTTATATAGGTACTTTAGTTAACATCTAGAGTACCTATATTTAGAGATTTATAACTGGAGGAGAGATAAAAATGATAAATATAAATAAAATAATGAAAGAAAATGTATCAATTAATATGAGTTTAGATGTAGAAAATAGAGGATTGTGGGAAAAGGGAAATCAATTGGGATGTGATACTATAACTTTAACTATTCCAGTTAATGAGATATCTAATGATATAGATATTGATAAGCTAGAAAATGACTTACATTTTGGAGTAAGTAATTTTACTATAAATAGCAACGAAGTAAAATTTAATATATTTACTGGAGAAACAATATTCTTTAGTTCTTTAGTATCTATATATGAATATATAGAACACTATGTAAGTTTCTTATGTGAAAAGCTAGATAGATTTACTAGTGAAAGTTTTAAGCTAGAGTTTGATTTCTATATGTCTTTTATGGAAGATTAAAATAAAAGTAATATATTCAATTAATATTAAGAGACTAACTTTAAAGTTTACTCTTAATATTAATTGGAGAAATACATAATAATAGATAGTAATATTTAGTTCTAGAAAATATCTAAATTAATAGATAGATATATATTATAAATTTGATAATTTAATAGTGAGGGAGAGCTGTAAGATGATTAATAATTATGTATCAATTGATATCTCAATACAAGAATTAATAAAGAGAATTAATAGAGTCCCTAGAATAGCAATATATTGTCGTGTAAGTACGACAGAACAGGCAGAAACTGGTTACAGCATAGATGAGCAAGAAAGATTGCTCATTGATTGGTGTAACAAGAATGGATTAGAAGTCTTTAATTGTTACTCTGACAGGGGTATAAGTGGAAAAAATATTAAGAACAGACCAGCGTTAAAAGCATTATTGAAAGATGTGGAAGATAAAAAAGTGGATATGGTAATTTCCTGGAAATTAAACCGTATCAGTCGTAAGCTTGCAGATGTTCTTAAAATAATGGATTTACTAGAGAAAAATAATGTTACATTCAAGTCTTATTCAGAGCCATTTGAAACTACTACACATGTAGGAAGAATGCAAATGCAGATGATGGCAATGATTGGAGAGTTTGAACGTGGGACAATCTCTCAAAATGTAAATGTTTCCATGTGTGCTAAGGCTAGAGCTGGAGAATGGTGTGGTAACCGTGTGCTAGGCTATGACTTAGTACCAATGGAAGGTACTGAAAATAATAAGAGAAGAAAATCAAGATTAGAAATAAATAAGGAGGAAGCAGAAATAGTAAGGATAATATTTAATGAATATGCTAGTGGAAAGGGGTATAAAGCAATTACTAATAAATTAAATAAGTTAGGGTGTAAGACTAAGAAAGGTAACAATTTTTCACAAGGTTCAATTAGAGATATCTTAATGAATCCAGTATACATAGGAAAGGTTAGGTACAATGTTAGACAGAATTGGAGTGAAAAACGTAGAAGAAACATCAATCCAGAGCCAATAGTGGCAGAAGGAATTCATAAAGCTATAATTGATAATGATACATGGGATAAAGTTCAAGTAATGCTTCAATCTAAATCTGGTAAACCTTCAAGAGTATATGATGGATTTTACCCATTAACAGGAATATTAAAATGTCCTAAGTGTGGATCTGGTATGGTTATTTCAAGAACTACTAATGTACTAGCAGATGGAACTAAGAAAAGAATAGCTTATTATTGTTGTGGGTCATGGAAAAATCAAGGTACAAGTATATGCAATTCAAATACTATAAGAGTAGAGAAAGCTAATGAGTATGTGTTTAATAAACTTTCAAGTGTTTTATCTAATGATGAAATGATTAAATCAATAGTAAGAAACATAAATAAGGAAAGAATAAAGAGAGTAGACCCAAGTAAAAATGAGCTAGAAAGAATAGATAAGGAGCTAGAAAACATAGATAAGAAAAAGAGAAAGATTTTTGAAGCATACGAAGATGACATAATAACAAGAGAAGAATTTCTTACTAGAAAAGATGAGCTAAATCAAAGGGCTAAAGTATTACAAGAGTCAAAGGAGCCTTTATTAGTTACATTAGCTGATGATGTTAGTGAAGAAATATCTTATGAGTTTATTAAAAGCGTACTAGATAATTTTAGTAAGTTGTTAAATAGTAAAGAGTCAAGAGAGCAGAAGAAGAAGTTATTACATATGATAATTTCTAAGATAACAATTAATGAGCTAAGAGAAGTTGATTCGATAAACTTAACTATAAATGACAAGTTAGTAGATTATATAAGTAAGGAAGAAGGAGTATCTATAAAGGATGCTCCTTCTTCTTTTATGTTAAGAAATGTTGGCGTAAACACATTGAATTTGAATATTATAATATAAATATTAATTAACATAATATAAATTAAATGGTATAATATACATATTAAGAATAATGGAGGGGTAATATGGATATAATATCATTTATAAATTATAAAGGTGGAGTTGGAAAAACAACATTAACAGCTAATGTTGCTGCTGAATTAGCATATAGGGGGAAACGTGTATTAGTTGTAGATTTAGACCCTCAAACTAATTTAACATTATCATTTATTGATTTAGATAAGTGGCAAGAGTTGGATGAAGAAGGCAAAACTATAAAGCACTGGTATGATGAATTTTTAGATGCGGATTTAGATGAATCATTATCAGAATTAATAGTTGTACCAGATAAAGTAAACAATATTCTTAATCAATTGAATTCTCAAGGATATGTTCATTTAATAAGTTCACACTTAGAATTAATTAATTTAGATATGGAATTAGCTACAAGATATGGTGGTAATTCAGAGAGAACAATAAGAAGCAGTTTTCTAAGACTTTTTTCAAGGTTAAAAAAGGGACTAGAAGAAGTGGAAGATGACTATGATTTAGTATTAATTGACTGTCCACCTAATTTTAATATAGTAACACAAAATGCAATAATTGCTAGTAATATGTATTTAGTTCCAGCTAAAGCTGATTTTCTATCAACTTTGGGTATAGACCAATTAGTAAGACATATTGATGCATTAACAATTAAATATAATAATTATGTAAAACAGGATGATAGTTCAAGATGGGAAGAAATAAACCCTCAACTAACAGGAGTAGTATTCACGATGATTAACATTTATAATGGAAACCCTATACAAGCTCAAAATACATACATTCATCAAGTGAGTAGAGCTGGATATACAGTGTTTGATAATTTTATAAGAAATAATAATACGCTATTTGCAAATTCTCCAGAATATGGAGTACCAGTAGCTTTAAATACAAACGTAGAAGGCATATATTTAGATATAAGACAAGAAATTGAAAGTGTGGTAGATGAGTTGATTTCCAAAACAGGTATATAAAAATATACGGAGGTGATAGAATGGCTAGTTCTAAAAAGGATTTCTGCATAGTATCAAAGATAGTATTAGATTTAATAAATGGATTAACAGAAGAACAATTCAATAGTTTATTAAATGGTACAGCAGATGTAAGATATGTTGAAAAAGGTCTAGATAGCGAAACGAAAGAAAAGTATAATGAGATACTATATAGATTATCAGTAGAAAATGATGATTTAAAAAGAATAGAGTTTATTAAAGGAAATGAATATTTAAAAACAAAAAATAAATTGGTGGAATTTTGCAAAAATTTCAAAATAGAAATTAAATCTAAAGATACAATAGATAGTATAATCGAGAATATAATTAATTATATAGATAAAAATAAAGAAAATATATTATATAGATATAATAGGTCAGAAAGCTTAGAATTAGGTATAGATGAAGTGGCTAAAAAACTAGAGGAAATTATGGATATAGATGAAGCTAAGAAGCTAATACTTGAATCTAAGGCTGTTGAAAGTAAATCTAATTTAATGAAGCTTTCAAAAAAATTAAATGTATTTACAGATAGAGAAGCAAATTATGATACAATTATGGATACAATAATAAAATCAGTTGTTGAAGCAAAAATACGTTCATATACAATAAGAAAAAAAATATAGAAATTTAATTAAATAATCTCATCATATTTTAATTATTAATATGATGAGATTTTATTATAGTAATAAATGAACCTCACTTACTACTGATACGGAGAACCGTACCATAAGTAAGTGAGGTTTTTACTGAAATTAGGTTAATAAATAAGGGAATTTGAGAAGGAGAGGGTTGAGAATATTATCATTTAAGTAAGCCTTTATATATAGAACTTTAGTGATAAATTATATGTGGAATTGGTATATAAATAATATTATTAATTTAATGTTAAGAGTGTTAATTTATGAAATTAGCACTTTTATATTTATAATATAATTGAAACTTTATGTTATTATGTATTTATAAAATAAATTCATTTTGATATATATTATATAAAATGGAGGAAAATATAAATGAAAATTAATATATTAATTGTTGAAGATGAAAAAGAAATAAGGGAAGGCGTAAGTGAATATCTAGCAGAGGTTGGATATAGCGTTATAAGTGCAGAAGATGGAATGCAAGCAATAGAATTATTTAAGAATAATAAAATTGATTTAGTAATTTTAGATATAATGCTTCCAAAGGCTAACGGATTTGTTGTTTTAAATAAAATTAGACAAGAAAGCAATGTTCCAGTAATTATGTTAACAGCAATGAGTGATGATTATACCCAAATTATGAGTTTTGATGAAGAGGCAGATGATTATATTACAAAGCCATTTTCAATAATAGTTTTACATAAAAGAATAGAAGCACTTCTTAGAAGAGGAGTAAAAGTTAGTGAAAATAAAAAGTGGTGTTATGGAGATATAGAAATTGATTTTGAAGGATATTCAGCAAGAAAGAATGGCGAAAATATTGATTTAAAACCTAAGGAAATAAAATTAATAGAGTTATTATTAAAGTATGAGGGAAAGGTTTTAACAAGAGCACAAATCTTAGATAATTTATGGAGGATTGAAGAAGCACCAAATGATAGGGTTATTGATGTATATATTAAAAATATAAGAAAAAAGTTGTTATTAGATTGTATAGTAACAGTTAAGGGAATTGGATATAAATTTGAGGAGCAATGATGAATAAGTTAAAGCTATTTTCAAAAACATATATATTTACCATGGGGATAATAAGTGTAATAATTTTAATTTCAAATGTTTTAATTTATTTAGCATTACCCAAGGTATATGTGAATAATAAACAAAAGGAAGCTGATAAAATTATTGAAGATTTAATTGAACAAGTAAATAAATCTGATAATAAGGAATCATTTAAGATAGCAAAGAATTTTGCTGAAAAATATAATATTCAAGTTTTACTTACTATAGGAGATGAAAAAAGGGTATTTCAAGGTTTGCACAAAGTAGATATATATGTTAATGAAGAGGAAATTACAGAAAACTCTTTAATAATTCCTAATTTAAGTGGTGAAAATATTATAGAAAGTTTTGATGATGAAAATGGAGAAATATTCGGTCAATATATTAATATAAATAATTTATCAATAATAAAAAGTAGGGACTTTAAAAAAAGTAATGATGTAAATGGAAGTGCTAAAATAGTAATGGATTTAGAATCATTCACAGAAACAAGAGATATTATATTAAAAATACTTCCATATTCTATTTTTATAAGCTTGCTTATAGCACTTATTGCATCATATATATATGCAAGAAAAATTACAACTCCAATAAAAGAAATTTGTGATGTTACAAAAAAAATGGAGAATTTAAATAAAGAAGCCTTTTGTGAGGTAAAAACTGAAGATGAAATAGGAATATTAGCAGCTAATGTAAATAGTTTATATGAAAATTTATTAAATACAATTGTATCATTGGAAGAGGAAATAAAAAATGTAAGTGAATCTGAAAAAATTAAGGTGGATTTTTTAAGAAGCGCATCACATGAGCTTAAGACACCACTAATGAGTATGTATATAATGATTGAAAATATGCTATATGATATAGGAAAATATAAAAATCATTATATATATTTAGAAAAATGTAAGGATATAGTTAGTGAATTAAGTAAAATGGTTCAGGAAATTTTAGATACTTCAAAACTTAATATAATAAATAATAAAAATGAAAGTGTATTAGATTTAGGTAGTTTAGTTCAAAAGAACATAGAACCATATAAATTAATAGCTAAGTCAAAGAAAATTAATATTAAAATGAATTTAAAAGAGTCTTTTAATATTAAAGTAGATGAAAAATTATTTACTAAAGCAATTTCTAATATTATTTCTAATGCAGTAAATTATACTGATGAAGGAAAGGAAATAAGAATATATATAAAAGATAAAAAACTTATTATAGAAAATGATTGTAAGCCAATTTCAGAAGAACATTTAGCACATATTTTTGAGGCATTTTATAGAGTTGATTTTGATAGAAATAAGAGTAGTGGGGGGAATGGGTTAGGATTATACATAGTTCAACAAATTTTAAAAATGTATAATTTAGATTATTCTTTTAAATCAATATTAACTGGAATGAGTTTTGAAGTTGATTTTAATTAAATATTTGAAATTTGTTCATGTTTAATAAAAAATAAAATAGTTGAAAAATAACGGGTATTAGATTAATAATATCCTTATTTTTTTATAAAAAATAATTTAATTAATACGATTCTTAATGAATTTTATAAACTTAATTTTTAAATTTCATAAATATTTCATATTAGGTTGATAGAATGTACTCAAGTTAATAAACAAGGAGGACATAAATATGAATGTATTTAAGAGATCAATATTATATATAACAAGAAAAAAAATAAAAAGTATTATTATGTTATTTATATTATTTGGAATAGCAACGGCAGTTTTAAGTGGAATTTCAATTAAAAAGGCAGCAAATATAGCAAGACAAGATTCAAATAAGGATATGGCAAATACTTTTGAATTACAAGCTAATTTTGCGGGTAATTTTGAAGGAACAATTCCAGAAAATTTAATTGATAAGGTTTCAAAGGTAGAAGGTGTTAAGAATTATGATGCAGCAATTCAAGGAGCTGGTTTAGATTTAGAAAATGTAAATTATATAAAACCTGAAAAAAATGTAGTTCAATATAATGATGATTATAAATATGAAAAACTTTTTTCTGTAGAAGCACATAAAAGTTCAGAATATGATATTAAGTTTATAAGTAAATCATTAAAGCTGATTGATGGTAGACATATTGTTGCTACTGATAAAAACAAGGTATTAATTCATAAGGCTTTAGCAGAAGCAAATAATTTAAAAGTTGGAGATACTATAAAAGCAACAAAGAGTGATGGAGATTTTAATGCATCAACTTTATCTAAAAGTGATTATGACCTTGAAATTGTAGGTATTTTTGAAAGTGAAAATACTGAAAGAGCTGGACATAAATTAGAAATGCCAGAAAATCTTTTAATTACTGATGTAGATACTATTAAAACTTTATATGGATATTCAGATGGAAATGTAAAATATACAAATGCTACTTTCAATACAGATACTGATGTAGATAAAGTAACATCAAAATTTAAAGATATTTCTAATGATTGGAATAAGTATACAATAGTAAAAAGTGAAGATACATTTTTAGCTTTATCTAAGTCTTTTGATTCTTTAGATAAGATTATAAATATGGTTTTAATTGGAGCAATAATAGCTGGAGTAATAATACTTTCATTAGTGTTAGCATTTTGGATTCAAGGAAGAGTTCATGAAACCGGTATATTACTTTCAATAGGAGTTTCAAAGTTTAATATTATTTCTCAATATATAATTGAATTATTACTTATAAGTATATTAGCTTTTGGAGGATCATATTTCTCAAGTAAGGTAATTTCACAAAATATAGGAAATACAATAGTTGCACAAGCAGGTAAGCAAGCGGTTCAAGACGTTCAAAGTGGATTTGGAGGATTTTC
Organism: Clostridium sp. K13; assembly: GCF_019734195.1. Lineage (GTDB taxonomy): Bacteria > Bacillota > Clostridia > Clostridiales > Clostridiaceae > Clostridium. The sequence continues at coordinate 32,830 of NZ_JAASHM010000033.1, forward strand.
ATTAGGAAATGATGTTAATAGTTCTTTAGCAACTCGTACAGTAGATGAAATAGATGTAAAAGTAGAGGTTGAAGAATTAATTTATGTATATGTTATAGGAACAGTTATTATCATACTTTCAGTAATGGCATCATCAGCATCAATAATTAGATTAAAACCAAAAGAAATATTATCCAAAATGAGCTAGGAGGAAAATAAATGTCAATTTTAGCATTAAATAAAGTTAATTATTCATATAAAAATGGAAAAAAAGTTTTAAATGATATAAGCATGGAATTTGAAGAAGGAAAACTTTACGCTATTTTAGGGGCTTCGGGTTCAGGAAAATCAACGTTATTATCACTATTGGCTGGATTAGATGAACCTAGAAATGGCGAAATATTATATAATAATCAAAATATAAAAGTAAAGGGATATGAGAATCATAGAAAAAGCAATATTTCATTAATATTTCAAAATTATAATTTAATTGATTATATGACACCTTTAGAAAATTTAAAAATAGTTAATCCCAAGGTGAATAAGAAAATATTAAACAATTTAGGGTTAGCTGATGATGAAATTAATAGAAACGTATTACAACTATCAGGGGGACAGCAACAGCGTGTTGCCATTGCAAGAACACTTGTTACAGATTCACCAGTAATATTAGCAGATGAGCCAACGGGGAATTTAGATAGTGATACAGCTGATGAAATTATAGAAATATTAAAAACAAGTGCACATAAACATGGAAAGTGTGTAATAGTGGTTACTCATAGTAAGGAATTAGCTAAAAAAGTAGATGTTGTACTTGTTCTAAAAAATAAAAAACTAACACAGATTAATTAATAAAAATTATATTATTAACAATAAGTTTTTAGAAGGAATAATTAAGTATGAAAGTAAAACATTTTAAAGATGCAAATTTAATAAGTAAAGTACTATATGTTATTTCAATAATTATATTAGCATATACATTATTAACTATATATAATTCACATGTATATATATTATCACTTGTAGCATCAGGTAAGATTGTGGTAAGTAAAAGTATATTAGTGGTAATAACATATTACATTAATTCATCATTACCGTATGCATTTTATTCAATAGCAACATTTTCTATGGGATATATTATCAATGAATTAAATGTTAAAAGGGAAGTAGAAAAAGATATAAAAACTGATTTAGAAGACTTTAATAAATTAAATGAAGATGATAATGAATTAGAAGAATTAATAGAATATTTAAAAGATTAACTAGCTGTTAAGGATTAATTTAGAAAACTCTTGATATTCACTTGAGAAAGTTATTATGATGTTAGGGTAATGGGCAAGATGGTAAGGGATAACAAGCAATTGGATATAAAGTAAGTTTTGAGAAGGAGTATCAGTTAAGGGTGCTCCTTCTTCTTTTAGGTTAATAAGTTTTGGAGCAACTATGTTGAATTTGAACATTACTATATAGAATAATATGGGGATGTAGATCATAATTAAATTATAATTTTAAAAGTATATTAGAAAAGGAGAAAAGTAATGAGCAAGTTTACAACCTAACTTAACACCGATACGGAGATTCAATTACATAGTCCAATGCATACTCTTCTTGAAAATGTAGGTCATGAAGTTGAGAATATAGATTTTATATATTTTGAAAGAGCATTTTCTAATGAAGTTAGACCACAAAAGGGAGAAAGCAAAGAATTATATTGGTTTACTAAAGAAGAAATTGAAAGTAATGATACTATAAAACCTCATGTTAAAGTAATGGCATTAGATGCATTACGTATTTTAAGTAATATATAAATATATATTATGATTATGTAGTATATAAGGAGGTTGTATCTATGAATAATGAGATTATACGTAGAAAAATGACAGAGTTTCCGTAATGGAATGATAGAAATGGTTGTTATACAGATGAAAATTGTGATTTAGAAGAAGTACCAAGAATGACATATGATGATTCAGTAAAATATTTCTTTGGTGTGATGAATGATGATTTCTACTATAACATAACAGATAATATTTTTGAATTATCTTATGAGGAAGTAATTAAATATGCTAAAGATAATAACTTCTATGATTCAACATATGAAAAATTAAATCTGTTAATAAATAATGATAAGCCAACAATAGAATTTTATAAAAGTTTACTTTAGTAAAGCTCTTACTTGTATTTAGATATGCAAGTAAGAGTTTTTTATATGTAGAAGGGAGAAAGTATAATGAAAAAAGTTTATAATGAAAGTCAATTAGTTAAATTAAATAGCATACCAGTAGAGGTTATTGAATTCGTAAGAGAAATAATAGTTATATTAAATGAAGCATATGGAGAGGATAGGAATGTAGAATCTGACTTAGGTGGATATGTATTAATAGCAGAAAATATAGTAGATATCGAAATATTGAAACAAGATAAGTTACAATGTTTAGTGCCAGAATATACTGATGTAATAGAAGTTATGAATGGAGAAAATTATACTTCAAGCTTATACTTACTTTCTAGCGATTTTTCAATTGTAGTAGTATGTACTGAAGAACTTTCTAAGTTCCTACTGGAATAAGATAAGGAGGTAGAATTAATGTGAGTAAGAAGAGTGAAGAAAAGATAATCAAGGAAACTAAGTACTGCAAGATAAAAAGCCAAGGAAAAGTTGGAGAAGGAGAATACACATACTCAATAGAGAAAATCTACATCAAAGAACTAAAGAGAGATGAAGTAAGATTCTGTGTCTACAAGGCAACTAGAAGAGGTGATGAGACATACATTCCAAGAAGTCTTGATGTAACAGAGCTAGAACTAATAGAGTTAATAAAAGAGTCAATAAGTAGAAAAGTATTTTCAGAAGGATTCATTGAAATGTTAAAACAAGAAATAAATAAAATCTAAAAGTCTTAATTACTACAAGTATAGTGATTAAGACTTTTTGCATTTAAATAAAAGTATAGAAAGAGGTAGTATAAATGTCTAACAAAGATAATGTATTCATTGCAGTTAATGAAGAAGTTTCTTCAATAATTCAGCAATATATAATAAGAGAAATTAAGAAGGTATTAGATAAATATAAGAGCATAACAACAGAAGAAATAAGAAATGTAGAAAAATTAATAAACAGTATAAGCAATGAAGAGTTAAAGGAGGAATTCCTAAATGATTGGAGCATGTCAGTAAAGTTAGCAAAAGAAATTGGAGAAAATGAAGTTGATGACAGGATAATTTCTATGTACCAAAATCTAAAAGGTAATGGATTA
>NZ_JAASHM010000034.1 GCF_019734195.1 Clostridium sp. K13
TAATAAATTAATATATTTTATATTATATTACATATTTGTATAAAATTAAAGACTGTTGACACTTTGTCAACAGTCTGTAAAAATAAAATATTAATATTTTATTTTTTATATCCAAATTCAGGTATATTAGTCCATCTTTCACGTAAAGAATGAGCTATCATCTTAGGCTTTCTTTCCCTAGTAAATATACCCTTTTTATTTCCTTGAACTCTTATAATACCTTGACTTGTAGCAAAATCAGCAAAATTCCACACTTGTTCTCCAATAAAATTCTTACATTTATCTACAATCTCATGGTTAGCTTTATAGTATTCTACTTGATATTCTTCAGTAAACATAACTGGAACTGTATCATGCATTCCTGCCACAGTATCTGCTCCATATTCAGTAAACATTATTGGAGTATTAGGACATCTTTTTTCCCAACCTTTTAATTCCTCATCAAGCATTCTTTTAGCTTCATCTAGTTCTCCACCAGCTACATACCATCCATAATATCTATTTAAACATAATACATCTACTATATCTCCAACTTTACATTTATCCGGTGTAGACATTAAGTAAGTAACTACAGTAACAGGTCTCTTTTGTGGATCTAATTCTTTTGTTAATTTTATTAATGGTTCAAAATATTCTTTTGCCCCTTCTGAATCAGAATCTGGCTCATTTGCTACAGACCACATTACAACACATGGATGGTTTTTATCTCTTGAAACTAACTCTCTTAAAACTCTTTCATGAGCTTCTTTAGTTCCAATTTCCTTCCACGTGTCTCTTCTAGCAGAATCTCCACCAAAACCTGTTGCCATAAAGTTTAAATGTAATCCAACAGCTGGTGTTTCATCAATTACAACTATACCTTCTCTATCTGCAAGTCTCATTATTTCTTCAGAATATGGGTAATGAGCTGTTCTAAAAGAATTTGCTCCAATCCACTTCATTAAATTAAAGTCTTTTACATTAATAGCCTCATTTATTCCTCTTCCATTTACATAAGAATCCTCATGTTTCCCAAATCCTTTAAAATAGAATGGCTTATTATTAATTAAGAATTTTCCTTCTTTTACTTCAACTGTTCTTACTCCAAATTCCTCAAAATAAGTATCAACACTCTCCTCATTATTTACTAATTCTACTTTTAACTTATAAAGATATGCATTCATAGGCTCCCATAAATGTACATCAGTTATAGTTAGCTTGCCTGATTCTCCTACGCCTTCTGCAACTATATTATTTTCTTCATCAATTATAGTTACTTTAACATTACCTTTACCTATAGTTTTTACCTTATAATCAACATATCCATCATTTTCTTTAAAATCAGTAACAATAGTTATATCTTCTACATAACTTTTTGGAGTTGTATATATTTTTACCGGTCTATGTATACCCGCATAATTGAAGAAATCAAAATTAACTGAATTTTTTATGACTTTCTTGCCATTTACCTCTACTTCTTTTACTAATCCTACTGGTAGCGTAGTTTCATCAATTATATTATTTACTGCTACAGTTAATCTATTATCCCCTGTTATTAATAAATCATTTATCTCTGCTTCAAAAGGAGTAAATCCACCCTTATGCTCAACTAATAATTTCCCATTTAAATATACCTTTGCCTCATGAGTTACTGAACCAAATCTTAATACTATTCTTTCATTAAGTAACGTTTTAGGAATAGTAAAACTTCTTTCATACCATACCCATCCAACATGATCTCTTACTTCTTGACTTTCTACTAAATCATTATATGATGATGGTACAGCCATCTCTATAGTATCTTTTAATGGTGCTTTACTTAACTCTTCTGTTAAGCCATTTCCTTCATTTAATTTAAATCTCCATATACCATTTAAGTCTATTAATTGTCTTGATTCCGTCATTATTGGATATAACATACTAATTCCTCCTAAAATATAATTTTTCAACCCTTTTTTATTATAAAAATCTATATAATTTTATTATCTTTTTACATTACATAGTCCATTATCTATAACTGAATTAATTGTATCTTCATCAATTATATTTATATCACCTATTATTGAATGTTTTAATGAGCTAGCGCATGTCCCGAATTCTACAATTCTTTCATTTGGCATTTCATTTAAAATTCCATGTAATATTCCTGCTGTAAATGCATCTCCTCCACCAACTCTATCTAATATATCAAAAGTATATGAATTAGATTTTAATAGTTCTTTTCCATTAAATAAATATCCTTTTAATGTATTATTATTAATTGAATTTACAGTCCTTCTAGTGCATGCTACATATTTTAAGTTTGGATATTTCTTAAATAGCATTTCATAATGATATTGTAATTTTTCCTCAAATTCTAAGTTGTTATCCTCAAATTTTAATATATTAACCATATCTAGATGTCCTAAAAATGCAAAATCTATATATGGTAATATTTCTTCTAACACTTCCTTGGCTTTATTTATAGACCATAACTTTGATCTATAATTTGAATCATAAGAAACTAAAATTCCTTGTTTTCTACAAGCCTTTGAAATATCTATTATAAGTTCCTTTAAATCACTACTCAAAGCTGGAGTTATTCCTGATAGATGAACTAATCCAACACCTTTCAACATATCATCTATATTAAATTCATCTTTTGATGCCATAGATATTGCTGAATATTTTCTATCATATATAACTTCAGTGCTTCTAAGGCCATGTCCAATTTCAGAGTAATATACACCCAATCTACCTTCACCTATAACAATATCGTTTACATCAACGTTATAACCTCTGAACTTACTAATAACCTTCTTTCCTAAATAATTATTAGGAAGTTTAGTTACAAACTTAGTATCATGACCTAATATAGCAAGGCTTGCTATGACATTTGCTTCTCCACCTGAATACACAGCTTCGAATGAATTTGCCTGTATTATTTTTTGGTTATTGGGTGGAGTAAGCCTTAACATTATCTCTCCAAACCCCAATACTTTTTTACTTCTAAAACCTAAATCATTCATCCTTACTACATCCCCTTGTTAGATAGCTTTATTTAGATAAATTTGCTTTAAATTCTGCTATAACTTTTTCTTGGTATTTACCATTATATAAATTATTAGTGAATCTTTCTAAAATATCTTTAGTAAATCTAAACCATGATTCTTTTTCTTTTCTAACCATTATTGGATAGTATAAAACTTCATTTTCTTCAGCTGCTTTAAGATCACCTAAAGCATCTCCAACCATTAATACATTATTTCTGCTGTATCCTTTTTCAATAAGTTTATTTATACAATAAGCTTTTGAGCCAATATTTTGAGTTAAAACTATATCAACACTTTCTAAAAGACCATGTTGACTCCACTCATCTAAAACTGCTTTTTCATTTGCAGATGATACTATTGCTATATCTGCAACTTTTTTAGCTGTTATAATAGCTTCTTTTACCCCTTCAAATGGGCATTTTTCATCATCGCTTAACAAATCAATTGATTTATTTACAAACTTAGACCATTCTAACGCCTTTTTTAAACAAATATTATTTGTTTTCTCTATTTCAGCTTCTAAAGACTCATTTGAAAGCTCTTTAGTTTCTTCAGTCCATCTTACAAATTCATCTAACCCATCTATTTGTATGTATTTATCATTAATTTCTATAAGAGCTACAGCTAAGCCTTTGAATCTATTTATTCCCCTAGTTAATGTATAAAGATTAACTTCATTCCATCTTTCTAATATATCATCTTTCCATTCTTCAAGATTCCATTCTGTCACCATACATGGTCCAAAGCATTTTATATGCTTAATATCCATAGTATCTATTGCACATCCATCAGAATCTATACAAATTAGAAAGTCTTTTTTCTTAATAAAGTTATCTAAAAAATTACTCATAAATTTCACCTACTATTAGTTATTTTAAGAGATTTCTGTAGTTAGTGTTAATGCTTTTATGTGGACATCATATTTTATGAATGGTGTGTTTAACAATAAATATTTATGTAATCACATTAACACTAATCTATAATATAGCTTTTTAACAAACAAAAGTTTCCCTCTTACTAGTATACTAGCATATTAGTATTTTTATTTCAATAATTTTTGAATCTATTTCATTATTTATATATAAAATAAATGCAAGTAAATAGTTATTATCTAATTTACTTGCATTTATGAATGTATATTATTTATTTCCATATTATCTTTATTACTAAGTTTTCATTGCCTATTGTAGCAGTTATATTATATCCTAGTTTTTCTACTAGTACCTTTGCTATATATAACCCAAGCCCTGTATTTCTATCACTCCTTGATTTATCCACAGTATAAAATCTTTCAAAGAGTTTATCCACATTTTCTTCAGTTAATTCTGTTGCTTTGTTAATAAATTCTGTTATTATTACATCCTCTTCTTGTTTTAATGTTATTTTTACAAAGTTTTCACCATGCTTAATCATATTCCCTATTAAATTTGAGAAAATACGGGTAATTGCACCCTCATCCGATATAATTTCCTTAATATCTTCATCAATTTCAATAATAGGTTCAATATTATTATTTATAAAATCATTATAAAATATAGCTATATTTTCGCATAATATGTTGTTTAAATTAACCTTCTTATACTGGAAGTTATACTCATTTCCTTCTATTCTTGATAAATCATAAAAACTACTTATAAGCTGTTGTAATGACTTTGTTCTTTTTTCTACTATATCCATATACTCATTTTTATCATTTTCCGAAATATTTTCTAGTCTGATCATTTGTAAATATCCCATTATTGATGTTAATGGAGTTCTTAAATCATGTGACATATTTGCTATACTTGCTCTTAATTCTTCTTCAGTTTTCTTCTTTTCTGCCATAACTTTTTGTTTTGAATCAAATATTAAATTTACTTCTGCAACTAGAGCTTCTAAATCCTTATCTACAGATTTTGTTTTTATATTTATATAATCATTTAAATTATTATTAATTTCTTTTCTTATTCTTCTAAATTCTCTTTTATAGCCTATAATAATAGCAATTAAAACAATAATTATTGCTATTAAAATACATGTAATACCCATTATTTCTCCTATATCTAACTTAATACACTGTATATAGAATTTTAAATACAATATCATATACTATGTATAAAGTCCCAATACTTATTTTATAGTAATCATACAACCACATTCTTAAATCTATTATATTCTATATATAAAATATTTCCAATAATCTATAAGTTAAAACAAGTTGCCCCTGTAGAAAATATCTATAATAATGACTTTTCCCAGAGGCAATCTTTCTTCTATAATCTATTAAATTTTTCAGTACACATATTATTTAATACTTTAATTGAAACAAATAAAACTATTAAGAATATAACTAAAACTACACTTAAAATAACCATTATATTAGTAATACTAAATACTTTAATTAAACAAAGTGATAGCCCAACAATTGCTATTGATAATACCATTATTCCTAAAGAAGTAATCATTACACTTGCACTTTGTTTTACTACTACTGTAGGATTTGTCCACTCCATTTTAGGAAAATATAAATTAATTATTAAGCCTAAAACAGCTGATATAACTGCAAATACTATACTTATTAATAAATTCAATATTAGATATTTAATCTCGAATTTTAATCCTATATAAAATATTATATTAGCTATTATTGATGCTGGAATTGTTATTACTAAATTAGCTATTATTTTACCCTTAAATATATTCTTAGGCTCTATTGGTAATGATTTTAATATCCATAATCTATTTCCTTCTAATGATATAGATGAATTTGTTATACAAGATAATCCAATAGTAAAAACTAATACAACTAATACTCCTATTGGAATCATATTTGCTATTTCAGGATATCCTAAAAGTTCTACTAGTGTTTCTTTATTTATAAACAATGTAGCTATAGCCCCTCCAATTAATAAGACCATTCCCACTGCTGTATTCATAACATAAATTGGTGTTGCAAAATATCTTCTTAACTCCTGATTTACCAAAGCTTTTGTTACACTATTTTTTTCTAATTTAACTACTTTATAGTTTGCTTTCTTATAACTTTCTCCTAACTTTCCATTTATAGTTTTAAATGTTTTACTAAAAACAAATATGAATATCACAAATGGAATTATTGATATTAGTGCAAACTTTATTAAAGAAGCTATATCGTAATTTATTAATGCTTCTTTCAAATACATTGCTGGCGGATATATGCTAGATATACCTTTTACTATTGAATCGCTATTTGTAATAAATGCATTGATATAATTTTGCATATTCATAGAAGCTACCATAATTAATAGAAAAGTTATCATTCCAACAACTATAGTTGCAATATTCTTGTGCTTAAATCTTGATGATATAAAAGTTATAACTACAGCTATTATTGAGGCTGCTATTATAGGAATCATTGGGATAAATATTAACCCTATTGCTAATACAATAAAGAAAATCCATGATAAACTTCCATTATAAATAAAGTAGACTATTGATGCTGGTACTATTATAAGTGCTGTTCCTATATAACTTATAGACATTAAGATTAATATTTTACTAGTTAATATTGTGCTATTTTTTATTGGAAGAGCCATTAATAAATCATAATCCCTTGAACTAAATAATGTCCCTTGAGCTTTATAGATTAATGTTATAAAGCTTAAAATACAGGAAAATAACACAGCAACTACTAATATTAAATCTAAATATCCCATTGGCTTTAACACTGTAGCTAATCCAATTGAATATGATGTTGTCATAAAACATATTACTGCTGCTATTAACAACAATGTCCCCGTAGTAATTAATAGCTTTCTTTTTTCCTTAGAAGAACTTACACCTTTACATAAAGAATTAACTCCTGTGCTATTTATAAATGAATTTTTTAGTAAAACAAATAAATTACTCATTATCAATCAACTCCATAAACACATCTTCTAGAGAATTCTTTCCTTTTACTTCTTCAGTAGTTCCTATGGTAACTATTTTTCCACCTTTGATAATTGCAATTTTATCACATAGCTTTTCTGCAACCTCTAACACATGTGTTGAGAAAAATATTGCACTTCCTTCATTACATATTTCTCTCATTATTTCTTTAAGAGTATGAGCTGCCTTAGGATCAAGTCCAACAAAAGGCTCATCAAGAATTAATAGCTTAGGCTTGTGAATTAATGCTGATATTACTGCAAGCTTTTGTTTCATTCCATGTGAATAGGAGGATATTAAATCACCTAGATATTTAGTTAACTCTAGTTTATCTCCATAATATTTAATTAATTTTTCCCTTTGTTCCTTACTTACCTTGTACACATCTGCTATAAAGCTTAAATATTGAATACCAGTTAATGCCTCATAAAGATCTGGATTGTCTGGAATATATGCCATTATTTTTTTACACTCTATTGGGTTTTTCTTAATAGATTTACTATCTATTAATATATCTCCTTCTGAAAATTCCAAAATACCAACTATAGCCTTAATAGTAGTTGTTTTTCCAGCTCCATTATGGCCTATAAAACCAAATATCTCTCCACCATTAACTGTTAATGATATATTATCAACTGCCTTTTTCCCTTTTGAATATGCTTTTGAAAAATTCTTTATTTCTAACATACTTATTCTCCTTTATATAAGAATTTTTTATCCTAAATTTATAAGTTTGAAATCAACATAAAACCTTGAATAACTATGGCTAGCAATGCTAATATTATATATCTTTTTATTTCTGAAGATTGTCCATTTCTATTTGGTAAAAATCCAAATCCATATACTGTAATTGGTATAATAACAGCAATTATCTTTGGCATATAATTTTGTAATTCCCCACTTATTGAAATCTGCATTCCAACTTTGTTAGGTAATATAATAAACGATATAATTCCTAAAATAAAAATAATTAATCCTAAACTTAATTTAATATATTTTTCTAATTTAACGTTCATAATATTTAAATCACCATCTCTTCTTATTTAATATCTTGAGCTTTAAATATTCTTATTCCTGCAAATAATGAAATTGCTATTGTTACTAATGCAATTAGTAAAGATCTAAGTAAATCTCCATTTCCTGCTTTAATAGAAGTTGCTAATGCTGAATTATAAAATGGTAACACTTCATAAACTCTATCAAACCAAGTATATATTCCGTATAAAAATCCTCCAAAGGTTGGAACACCTATAAATATTGCTACTGTTATTCCAATTGTAGCCCCATTACTTTTCACTAATGTTGCTATAACCATTGCTATTGCAGCTACTGCTGAACTAGCTACTACTGATACTACAAATGTTTTTATCATTCCTAATACTTGTGAAAACTCAAATGATTCACCCCATCCATTCATAATAGTTACTACTATTGTTGGCAATATAGTCATAACAGCTGAAATTATTGCAATACCCACAATCATAGCTACAAACTTTGCTAAATAAAACTCTTCTCTTCTTTTCCCATAAGCTAAGAAATTTTTAATTGTTCCTTGTGAATATTCCTTTGCTATTAAAGCTGCAACTAATATTCCTATTAATATTTCCATAATCCCTGATCCAAATGAAGCATGATATACTTCTATTGAAGTTGGGTTCATCATATCTTTAGCTTGCAATTGAATTCCTAGTTCACCTGGTGTCACAATTGCATCACTATCTGACATACTTGTCATTTGCTGCATAAGAGCATCCTTTTGTTCCTGAGGCATATCACCCAAACTATCATTAAGTATGTTATCAAAAACTGGTGAACACATAACTATTGTTAGTGTAGATAATAAAATTCCAACTACTACTAGTACTCTAAATGTTCTATTTTTAAATAATTTATATAACTCTGCTTGTATTGCCTTAAGCATTTAAACCACCTCCAATTGTATTCATAAAGTATTCTTCTAAATTTTCACCTTTAACATTTATACTTTCAACAATAACGCCTGACTTTGAAAGTAAAGAATTTACCGCTCCTACATTATCTAAATTAGAAAATACCTTTATATTTTTATTTTCTAAAACTTCATAATCACTTATTCCTAACTCTCTTTCTAATAAAGTTACTGCTCTAGATGTATCATCAACTTTTAAATTTATATACTGTCTACACTTCTCTGATAGTTCTTTAGATGTTATTTCTTCAATTAACTTTCCTTCTGATATTATTCCATAGGTAGTTGCAAGCTCTGATAACTCACTTAATATATGACTGGATATTAATATTGTCATATCCTTTTCTTTGTTTATCTTCTTTAAAAGTTCTCTTATTTCAATTATTCCCATTGGATCAAGTCCATTTATAGGCTCATCTAATATAAGAAGTTTTGGATTACCCATTAATGCATTTGCAATTCCTAATCTTTGTCTCATACCTAAAGAAAAGTTTTTAACTTTCTTTTTTTCAACATCCTTTAATCCTACTAAGTCTAATACCTCATCTATACACTTCTTACCTGGTATATCTCTTACCAACCTAGATACTTCAAGATTTTCTCTTGCTGTCATATTTGTATAAAATGAAGGTGTCTCAATTAAACTTCCAACCATTGTTCTTGCTTTATTTAATTCACTTTCACCACTAGCTCCTAAAAGTTCTATTTCTCCAGCACTTTTATGAATTAACCCTGTAATAAGTCTAATTAATGTAGTTTTTCCTGCTCCATTTTGACCAATAAATCCATATATCTCACCTTTTTTAATTGTCATATTAACATTATCTACAGCTAACTTATTTCCATATTTCTTTGTAATGTTATATGTCTTTAATATAACTTCATTCATTTTTATTTACCCCCTAGGTTTAACTAATATATTTATATTATTTTTACTTAATCTCTTACCTTGATTACATTCTATAATCATAGTTGTAAGATAGCTTAAAGAAAACATTAAGAAAGTATTAAGTTTAAAAATAAAGTATGCCTCTAGGGTTAATCCAATGTTTTGATTAACCCCAGAGGCATGCGCTTTATGTAGATTATTCCTTTAGTTTAAATCCAATTCCCCATACTGTTTGAATATATTCATTTTCCTTATCTATTTTTGAAATCTTAGATCTTAGATTACTAACATGTACATTTACAGTATTATCATCCCCCATAAAATCATCTTTCCAAACTGATCCAAAAAGATTTGCTCTAGTAAATACTTTATTAGGATTACTAATTAGTAGTTCTAATATATCAAACTCTCTAACAGTTAAGTTAATTTCTACTCCATTAACATGTACTTGCCTTGATTCCATATCTAACTCTAAATTTTTATGTTTTATTTTATTATGTATATTATTAATATTAGAAAACTTAGTATATCTTCTTAATTGAGCTTCAACTCTTGCTAATACTTCATTAATATCAAAGGGTTTACTTATAAAGTCATCTGCACCCATTTTAAGTACTGATATTTTATCTTCTGAACTAGTTTTAGCTGATGCTACTATTATAGGCATAAAATGTTTTTTTCTTATTTCAACTAATAATTCTTCACCACATATTCCAGGTAGCATTAAATCTAAAATTATAAGATCATACTCAAATTGTTCTATACACATCTTTGCTTCACTTCCAGAATAAGCGCCCCTAGCCTCATATCCATTTTGAATTAGTATTTTACATAAAAGTCCATTAATATCCCAGTCATCTTCAACAACTAATATCTTTTTATTTGAATTCATTTCTTCATTCTCCCTTATATTAACTACTATACAAATTATACCAAATAAATATAATTTGCAAAATAAAAAAAAACTGATTCCTCACTAAGAATCAGTTTTAATATATATATGGGGCTATGGAATTTCATTATAAATGTATATTAACATTAATTACTATATACATTTGATTTCAAAACTTTTCGTCTTTTATTATAACATATCTATATCATTTTTAATTATGAGAATTATAAATGGTATAGATAAAAATATTAAATGTAATTTCCTAGGAAATTAGTTTTATATAAGCTAACACTAAGAATTCAGTTTATTAATCATATCTCTAAGTTCAGCGGCTCTTTCAAATTGAAGGTTTTTAGCTGCATCTTTCATTTCTTCAGTATATTGTTTAATTAACTTCTTCTTATCTTTAGCAGTTAGCTCAACAGCTTCATCAATACCGTAATCAGCAGACTCTTCTGCAACCTTCGTTGCTTCAATAACATCTCTAATTCCTTTTATTATAGTTTTAGGAACAATTCCATGCTCCTCATTATATTTCATTTGAATTTCTCTTCTTCTATTAGTTTCCTTAATTGCTCTATCCATTGATCCCGTCATTCTATCTGCATACATAATTACTTTACTTTCAGAATTTCTTGCCGCTCTTCCTATGGTTTGAACCATTGATGTTTCAGAACGTAGGAAACCTTCTTTATCAGCATCTAAAATTGCAACTAAAGCAACTTCTGGAATATCTAATCCTTCTCTTAAAAGGTTAATTCCAACAAGTACATCAAACTTTCCTAATCTTAAATCTCTTATTATTTCCATTCTCTCTATAGTTTTTATATCAGAATGCATATAAGTTGTTTTAACTCCTAATTCAGTTAAATATTTAGTTAAGTCTTCTGCCATCCTTTTAGTTAAAGTTGTTACTAGAGTTCTAAAACCTCTTTCTGTTGTTTTTAAAATTTCAGCATAAAGATCATCTATTTGTCCAGTAACTGGTCTTATCTCAACTATTGGATCTAAAAGCCCTGTTGGTCTTATGATTTGCTCTGCTATGTTAGTTGAGTGCTCTAACTCATATTGTGATGGAGTGGCAGATACAAAAACAACTTGATTTACTTTTTTCTCAAACTCAGTAAATTTTAACGGTCTATTGTCATATGCACACGGTAACCTAAATCCATATTCAACTAATGTATCTTTTCTCGATCTATCACCTGCATACATTGCTCTGCATTGAGGTAATGTAACATGACTTTCATCAATAAACATTAAATAATCATCTGGGAAGTAATCTAATAAGGTTTTAGGTGGAGTACCTGGTGCTCTTCCATCTAATACTCTTGAATAGTTTTCTATTCCACTACAATATCCCATTTCCTTAATCATTTCTATATCATAATTAGTTCTTTGTCTTAATCTTTGAGCTTCTAATAATTTATCTTGTGACGTTAATTCTTTTAATCTTTCCTCAAGTTCATCTTCTATTTCCTTTATTGCCTTATCTAATGTTTCTTTTGAGGCAGCAAAGTGAGATGCTGGGAATATAGCAACATGCTCTCTTTCACCTAATATTTTTCCTGTTAAAACATCAAATTCTCTTATTCTATCTATCTCATCACCAAAGAATTCAATTCTAATCCCCTTTGTAGATGATGAAGCTGGAATAATATCTAAAGAATCTCCTCTTACTCTAAAAGTACCTCTTGAAAAATCAATATCATTTCTTTCATATTGAATTTCTATAAGTTTCTTTATTATCTCATCTCTATCTTTTTCCATTCCTACTCTTAAAGAAATAGTAAGTTTTTTATACTCATCTGGATTACCTAATCCATAAATACATGAAACTGAAGCTACTATTATAACATCTCTTCTTTCAAATAATGCTGATGTAGCAGAGTGCCTTAATTTATCTATCTCATCATTTATAGCTGCATCTTTTTCAATAAATGTATCTGTTTGTGGAACATATGCTTCTGGTTGATAGTAGTCATAATAAGAAACAAAATATTCAACTATATTATCAGGAAAAAACTCTTTAAATTCTGAACATAATTGAGCTGCTAATGTTTTATTATGTGCTAACACTATTGTTGGCTTTTGAACTTTTTCTATTATATTTGCCATTGTATATGTCTTACCTGATCCTGTAACTCCTAAAAGAGTTTGATACTTTTCATTATCTTTTATTCCATTAGCTAAACTTTCAATAGCTATTGGCTGATCTCCTGTTGGTTTAAATTTAGAATGAATTTTAAATTCTCCCATATACTCACCTCCAAATTATTATTTATTAATTTAAATATACCTTTAACTTAAATTATCTAAAATAATATTACCTTTAAACTAAGAAAATATAAATAGATTTTATTTTTTATATCCACCATTTTTAAAACTTTTATAATACTAATACCTACTAAGAAAAATAGAGACTAAATTATATTAGTCCCTATTTTTATTCTTCAGATCATTTATTATATTTTTTAAATCATCTGGCTTTATTTCAAACATATCTTCTTTTTTAACCATCTTAGGAACCAAAAGCATTCCTAACCTTTTATTTCTAGGTTGTATAATATATTCTAATACTTGTCCCGAATTGTTTTTAACTTTCATTGGAACTTTAAGTATACTATCTCTAGCAGCCTTGAATATATCACCCTCTGATCTAATATTTTGTCCATTAATTTCTATTATCTTATCGCCACGCTTAATTCCTACTTCGTATGCTGGTGAATTTGGAGTAACTTCAAGAACCATTATTCCTTCATCATCACTAACGTATAAACATTCACCCTTCTTTTCAACTCTGTATTCATATCGCATAATTACTTCAAAAGCTAATGGAGCATATATTATAGCTATTATTTGACCTAATATATTAATACCTGCTAATTGTGAAACTAAAGCAACTGATACACCATATATTAAAATCGCTGTACCACATCTAAGTAATTTAGTTTTCTTTTCTTGTGTAAAGGTAACATTACTATATCCTAATATTCCATACAAAGGAATACTGGCTATCATAATAGTACTTAATAAACCTAATATTGCTTTATTATTTATAATAGGCCACCATGAGGCTACATTAGAATAAACTGACTCTTCTCCAGGTATGCTATTACTAAAAATCATAAGTATTGCAACTGGTATTGGCCAATATCTACTAAATGAAAATCCTCCAACTATTTTGTCCTCTTTTTTTGTGAACACTGGTATTGCTCCTCTGCTTCCATCAAACATAATTAAAAATCCTTCAATTATGTATATAACTCCTATGAAAGTCATTAATGATAATATATCAACATTTAGAAACAACTTAATTCCAGTAATATCACTGGCAAGCTTTAAAGCAATTCCTATAATACCTAATATAGCTGCAGAGTAGGCATATGATATGTATTTCTTTTTATAAAACAAAGATAATATTGATATCATAAATATAAATTCTATCCCTGAATTCTCACTAAATGTAACTCCAAGTACTGATAATATTATACTTCCAATTGCACCTGCTAATATTCCTAATACAATTTGAGATAATGTAAGTTCTAGAGGGGAATTTATCCCCTCTCCTAATGTCATTTTTTGAATAGAAACTATCCTAACATTTTTAAAATAAAATATTATCCCAAAAACTACAAGCATAACTAAATGCATTGGCTCAATTATTGCTACTGCTATAGACTTTAAGCTATGAATTATTAAATCCATTCTGAGCCTCCTAATTAATTCTTCTCTCTTACTACCTCTAATGCTTTTTGAAATTGTGGATCAATGCTTCTATCGTAATCCTTTTGTAATATTTCTTGTGGAATCTCTACAACTATTTCTGGAGCTATTCCTGTACCATGAATATTTTCACCATTTGGTGTGTAATATTTAGATGTTGTAACTTTAAGTCCTCCCATATCATTAGGTAACACTTTAAGTTGTTGCACTATACCTTTACCAAAAGTTGTTGTTCCAATTATTGTTGCAGCTTCATGATCTCTTAAAGCACCAGTTACAACTTCTGAAGCACTAGCACTTCCACCATCAACAAGTACAACCATTGGCATTCCAATTGCATCTCCGCCTATTGAGTTTGATATTACCTTTTTGTTATACTTATCAATAGTGTAAGTAACAACCTCTCCTTCAGGAATGAAGTTAGAAGCTATTTCAACACATTCATTTAAGTATCCACCTGGGTTTCCTCTTAAATCTAATATTAGTTTTTTCATTCCTTGTTGTTTTAATTCATTTAATTTTTCATTAAACTTATCACTTACTTCTTCATCACTAAAAGTTGTTATTTGAATATAGCCTATTCCATCTTCTAGAATTTCACCTTTTACTGATTCAGTCTTTATTTCAGCTCTTACTATTTCTATTTCTAATGGCTCATCTATACCTTCACGTTTTATAGTTAAAGTAACAGGAACACCTTCTTCTCCTCTAACTCTAGATACAACTGCTTCTGTGTTTAAATCTACCACTTCATAATCATCAACTTTTAATATTATATCTCCAGCTTTTAAACCTGCTTTTTCTGCTGGTGATCCTTCAACTGGGGCTATTATACTTACATTACCATCTCTAACACCTAATTGTGCTCCTATTCCATAGAAACTTCCTTGACTTGATTCCATAAATGTTGTGAATTCATTTTTATCCATATATACAGTATATGGATCTCCCAAAGACTCAGCCATTCCTTTCATAGCACCCTCTAAAAGCACCTCATCATCTATTTCCCCATCGTACATAGAAAATAACATGCTTCTTAGATTAAATAAATTTGAGTATTTTTCAGTATCTTGAATATCTTCTAAGTCACTAACTGCCTTTTCAGGTACAGAACCCATAATAACACCTTTTGTAGCCAGTGTATTTCCTAAATAGAATACTCCTCCATATGTTATTAATAAGACTCCTGCTCCAATTAAGTATTTAAATATTTTTTTTGTGGATTTTTTAGATTTTTTGGGTTTATTTCCCTCTCCATTAAAATTCTCCATTATTGCTCTTTCCTTTCTATAAATAATTTATATTAGCTAAAATTACCCTTTATTCACTTAAAACTACAACCCATAACAAATGTAACGAGTTGTAGTTTTATATGATTTCTATATATATCTTTATTTTTGCCTAATTAACAAATTCTATATACTAAACAACTAAGAATTTTCTTAATGCAAATATACTTCCTATTGCTCCAACTACTATACCGCCTCCAACAAAGCAAGCTAATAAAGTTGTTAAAACAAATTGTGGTTGTACTAAGTTTACTATAAACATAGATGAAACAATCCACTTAAATATACCATTATATGCAAAGTATAATACTATACTTGATGCTAATGAGCCAACTGCACCAATTATTATACCTTCAATAACGAAAGGCCATCTAATAAACCAGTCTGTTGCACCAACAAACTTCATTATTCCGACTTCTCTTCTTCTTGAGTAAACTGTAAGCTTGATTGTATTCATTATTAAGAATACTGAAACACCTACGAATACTACAAATAATCCTATACCTACGATTTGAACTACATCAACAAACTTACTTATTGTGTTAATTACTTCTTGTTGATTTCCTATACCTTCAACACCAGTCATACTTTCAACTGATTTTGATACCTCTCCAGCATATGAAGGATCTTTTAAATTAACTATAAATGAACTTGGTAATGGGTTATTAGTTAAATCATATCCTTCTAATAATCCAGCATTGCTTCCTAAGTTTTCTTTTAAATTTAAGAAGGCTTCATCTTTAGATTCATATGTAACTTCACTTACTTGAGGATCTTCCATCAATTTAAGTTCTATCTCTTTTTGATCAACTAATTTTATGTCATCTTTTAAATATACTTGAATTTGAATTTTAGATGCTACATCTTCTATACTTTTATTAAAGTTTAATGCTAATAAAGTAAATGTACCAAAAACGAAAAAAGTTATTAATACAGTTATCATAGCAGCTACACTGATTGTCCTATTTCTCTTTATACTTTTTAAAGCATCTACTATAAAGTAGTTTAACGTGCTAATTTTCATTTTCGTACATCCCCTTTCTATCGTCTCTTACTATCATTCCCTTATCAATAGCTATAACTCTCTTTTGCATATTATCAACTATGTCTTTTGCGTGAGTTGCCATTAATATAGTTGTTCCTGCTCTATTTATATCTTCTAATAATCCCATTATTTCTTTTGCTGTTTCTGGGTCTAAGTTCCCTGTAGGCTCATCGGCTATTAACACAGCTGGATTATTAACTATAGCTCTTGCTAAAGATACTCTTTGTTGTTCTCCTCCTGATAATTCATTAGGGAACATTTTATATTTATGAGATAATCCTACTAATGATAATACCATAGGTACTCTTCTTCTTATTTCTCTTTGAGAAGCTTCTACTACTCTCATTGCAAATGCAACATTTTCATATACATTTAAAGTAGGTATTAATCTAAAATCTTGGAATACCATTCCAATTTTTCTTCTGTAATACGGTATTTGTTTTCTAGTTACTTTAGATAATTCCTTATCTGCCACTATAATATCTCCCATTGTTGGATCTACTTCTTTTAATAACATTTTTATAAAAGTAGATTTACCAGCACCAGATGGTCCAACTAAGAAAACAAAATCTCCTGAATCTATTTTTATATTTACATTTGCTAATGCCTTAACATTATTATCGTATATCTTGGACACGTCCTTAAATTCTATCATAAATAACACCTCTTACAACTTTAAGTTTAACATTTTTAAAAAGTCTAAAGCCATTATATCATACAAAAAGGCATAATACCAATATTTCAGGTGTAATTACCTCATATTACTATATTTCTATTGAAAATCAGTAAAGCCCTTTCCAAGAACTTCTGTTGATTCATTAACAGTTACAAACGCATCTGGGTCTATTTCTTTTACATATTTTTTTAACGCTATAAATTCTTTTGTACTTAATACTGTGTAAATTATTTTTACATCACTTCCTGTATATCCCCCATGACCATTTAGAACTGTACATCCTCTATCAATACTTTTTATTATATGGTTAACTATAGTTTTTTCTTTTGATGTAATTATAAATACTTGCTTACATCTATTAAATCCATCTATAAACTTATCTATAACTAATCCTATTAAAATTACGCTAAAGAATCCAAATAATCCTTTATCCACACCAAATACACTAATAGCTAATATGCAAACAAATGAATCTGTAAGTAATACAGATATCCCTATTCCTATTGGAGTGAATTTACTAATAATTGCAGCTATAATACTAGTTCCACCTGTAGATGCACCTTGATGAAATACTATAGCTGCTCCCATCCCAAGTATAATTGATCCGAAAAAGCTAGCTAAAAACATATTTTCAGTTAAAACTCCTGGTGTGAAAAACTTTTCAATTATCCACATAAATACTGAAAGCATTATTGTTGCATAAATACTTTTACCCCCAAAAGATTTACCTAAAACAACAAATGCTAATATAAATAGTACAATATTAAGAACAAGCACAACCATACTAGTGTCTAAACCTAAAAGTTTATTAATAACTAATCCTATTCCTGATACTCCTCCTGCTGCAATATCGCATGGAAAGAAAAAGTATTCTAGAGCTATTGCTGTTAATGCTATTCCTAACGTAGTTAATAAGTATTCTTTAATTTTCTGCATAAGTATCTCCTATCTTTATTTAATTTTTAATCCTCATCTATTCCTTTAAACCCTTCACCCATAACTTCATGTACTTCCCCAACTGTAATAAAAGCAAACTTATCAATTTTGCTAATATGCTTTTTTAACTTTATAAATTCACTCCTATCTAAAACAGTATATAACATTGCAGTATCTTTTCCGGTGAATCCTCCAACACCTTTAATAAAAGTACATCCTCTTTCTAAATCTTTTAATATATATTTACTAATCTCTTTATTTTTCTCACTTATTATAGTTATTTCGCTTTTTACTTTAAAGCCTGCTATTATCTTATCAATAACAACTCCATTAATTATTACAGCTAATAAACCATATAGCCCCATTTTTATACCAAATGTGATAGCACCAAGTAAAGTTACTAAGAAGTCTACCATAAGTAATGATTTACCTATATCAAAATGGAAAAATTTATTAAGAATCTTAGCAATTATATCAGTTCCTCCACTTGAAGCATTAGCGTTAAATACAATCGCCATTCCACCCGCCGCTATTAATGTACCAAATATCGTTGCTAACATTAAATCATCTGTCACATTAAATGGCAGAAATTTTTGCATAACCCACATAGAAGTTGACAATAAAAGACTACAATATATACTTTTAGCTCCAAACTTAGGTCCTATTAATATTAATGCAATTATAAATAAAACCCCATCCATCATTAGAACAAGGGGACCTATAGATATAAATGGTATGTAATGATTTATTACAATAGCTAAACCTGTTATTCCTCCAGCTGCAATATTATTGGGATCAAAAAAATATACTACAGATATTGCAACTAACAGAATTCCAATAGTTATTAACACAAAATCCTTAAAATTCCCTTTACTCATATAAATTCTCCTTAAAATTTAAATTATTTGTATTATTTTCCCTCATAAATATAATTTTTATCCTAATCTCTTTAATATCCTTAATAATTATATACCTTTTTTAACCCAAAAAAAACTGCGATTTTTTATCGCAGTTTTAAGTGGTAAAATAACTGTTTTGTGGTATATATAAATCTATTTTTTTAAAGTAATTGCTTCTTTAACTTTATTAACTATATCTTGTGCAGTTAAGTTATAAGCCTTTAATAATTCATCTGGCTTACCACTTTCTCCAAAAGTATCGTTAACTCCAACCTTTAAAACTGGTACTGGGTACTTTTCAGTAACAACTTCTGCAACAGCAGATCCTAACCCACCAATTATGCTATGTTCTTCAGCAGTTACTATAACTCCCGTTTCCTTAGCTGATTCAATGATTAATTCATTGTCTAAAGGTTTGATTGTGTGTATGTTTATAACTTTAGCATCAATTCCTTCTTTTGCTAAAATTTCTCTTGCTTCTATAGCAGCATCAACCATAATTCCAGTTGCAACTATAGTTGCATCCTTACCTTCTGATACTACAACACCTTTTCCTAATTTAAATTCATAAGTGTTTTCATCATTTATAACATTAACTGCAGCTCTTCCTAATCTTACATAGCAAGGTCCATCATATTTAGCTATAGCCTTAATTGCAGCCATAGTTTCAACTGCATCTGCAGGTGAAATAACTACCATGTTTGGTATACTTCTCATTAATGATAAATCTTCAACAGTTTGGTGAGATGCTCCATCTTCTCCAACTGTTAATCCAGCGTGTGTAGCACAAACTTTAACATTTAATTTAGGATAGCAGATTGAGTTTCTTATTTGTTCAAAAGCTCTACCTGCAGCAAACATTGCAAAAGTACTTACAAATGGAATCTTTCCACAAGTAGATAAACCTGCAGCAACTCCCATCATATTTCCTTCAGCTATTCCCATATTGAAGAATCTTTCTGAGCAAACTGCTTTAAAGTCAGCTGTTTTTGTAGACTTAGATAAATCAGCATCTAATACTATTACATTTTCGTTTTCTTTTGCTAATTCTGCTAATGCTTTTCCGTATGCTTCTCTTGTAGCGATTTTCTTACTCATTATCTGTCTCCTCCAATCTCAGCTAAAGCCTTTTCACATTGCTCTTTACTTGGTGCTGTACCATGCCATGCAGCTTCATTTTCCATGAATGATACACCTTTTCCTTTAACAGTCTTACATATAACTGCTGTTGGTTTATCCTTACACGCTTTTGCTTTTTCTATAGCATCTATTATTTCATCATAATTATGTCCATCTATAACTAATACATTCCATCCAAAAGCTTCAAACTTTTTATCTATTGGTGATGGATTCATAACATCTTCTATATTTCCATCTATTTGTAGTCCATTAAAATCTATAAAAGCAGTTAAGTTATCTAATTTATAGTGCGCAGCACACATAGAAGCTTCCCATACTTGGCCTTCTTCTAATTCACCATCACCTAAAATAGTATATACTCTATATGCTTTATTATCTATTTTCCCAGCTAAAGCCATTCCTACTGCTGAAGAAATTCCTTGACCTAAAGAACCTGTTGACATATCAATACCAGGTAAACATTTCATACTTGGATGTCCTTGTAATCTTGATCCAAATTTTCTTAAAGTACTTAATTCTTCTACTGGGAAGAATCCTTTTCTTGCTAAAGCACTATATAAAACTGGTGCCGCATGACCTTTTGATAGTACGAATCTATCTCTATCTGGATTTTTTGGATTACTTGGATCTATGTTCATTTCCTTAAAGAAAAGTGTAGTCACAATATCAGCTGAAGATAAAGATCCTCCTGGATGTCCTGATGCTGATTCTGTTAACATTGAAACTATATCTTTTCTGATTAGTTTAGATATTGATTTTAATTCTTCTACATTATTAACCATTTAAAAGCCTCCGTCGTAATAATTTATATTAATATACTTTATTATACTCTTTAATTATGTAAATTACCCAAATTTATTTTAACACATGATTTTTAATTTGTATACACTATTTTAAATTAAAGTATACATTATTGTTTTCTAATTGTATATCACATATGTTTTTTCATATATATTTTCACTGAATTTATACTAAAAAAGACAATACATAACTGCATTGTCTTTTTTAGTTAGTTAAATTAAATATTTAAGCTAGACTTATACTAATAAGTAATGATTTATCTACTTTTTTCATATCAGCCTCTGTCATATGACCTATTTTTTCTTTAAGCCTTTTTTTGTCTAGAGTCCTTATTTGCTCTAATAACACAACAGAATCTCTATTTAATCCATATTCCTCTGAAGAAATCTCAACATGTGTTGGAAGCTTGGCCTTATTAATTTGAGAAGTTATAGCTGCTACTATTACAGTAGGGCTATACTTATTACCTATATCATTTTGTATTATAATTACAGGTCTAATACCACCTTGCTCAGAGCCTATAACAGGACTTAAATCTGCATAAAAAATATCCCCTCTTTTTACAACCATAGTCGTCATTAAAAATATCACACTCCGCAAAGCCATTTCTCATATTCATTTATATCATCAAACTTGTATTTAAGTGACTTTTGTGATGAATGAGTATCATATGAAAGTTCTAAATTAATTTTCGACATTTCCTTATATCCATTTTTCATTAATTCAAAGAACTCACTTGCTTCATTCTCCTCACTATATACTATTAAACTATCTTTAATAAATTTACTACTTTTTTCAAAATCATCCTTAAATTTACGAATAATTATATTATCTATATTTTTTGACATATTTGACCTCCTAGGAGTTCTATTTCCTATGTATAAGAAAATTATATTTCAAAATATGTCATTTTGTAAATAGAAATGTCACTATAGGCGTAAATTTTATAATTTTTTACATTTTTTAATTTTATAAAGTATATTAAAATCATTTCTCTTAAGATGATTACTATGTACCTAGATTGTCACTATCAAAAATACAGCTAGATTGAACTAAATACTACATTGGCTAAATTTTCTTTATAATATTTCTCTATAATTTAATCATTGGTTTACTATAATTTTAACTAAAAATTCAGTTTATATTATGAATACTGAATTTTCATCTTAAATTCAGTATTCATTTATACTTGATCTAAAAAGTTTAATTAAATAACTCTTTTTCAACTTCTTTAAGAATTTTAAAGTCTTCATATATTATTCTCATTGAATCATTACCATCTTTATCATAAACTATAATTCCAATAGGCGTTTTTGTTTTTTTATTTATAAAAATTCTAGCACTATTAAAATGCTCATTATTTAAAAATAATTCTGTATCTACCTGTATATATATTTTATCTCCCCATTCTTCTTGTCCCTCTTTTACAGATTCACTCTTTAATGGATAAGATAATATCTTATTCATAAATGCCATGGAATGAAGTATATCCATTTCATTATCAACTATATATTCTCCAGTAGATGAATTATCCTTTACATGAATTCCATCTGATTTATAAAGCTTAACTTTTTCATCAGCAAATTCAATTCTCACACCATCATCTTTCGAATAATACTGCGTCGTCTCCTCTCTTTCTTCTCCTTTGCTATTCTTCACTATGTACTCAACTTTTGTTTCATAACATTTAATATTTTTTAACTCCCTAATTATCTCCTCGTTATTTGGTGAAAGTACCCCTCTAAAAATAACAACAAGAACAATAGATATAAAAGGTATAATAAGTAATAATGTTATAATAATTTTTTTTCTCATAAATCCTCCCATAATCACTATTTCATTATTACTAATATTAAATACTTATTGATTTTATTCATAATTTATTGTTAAGTTACCTAAAAAATATTATTTATGTTAATTATAACTATATAAATATTATGTAGATTGTTGCGATTCTAGTACTACAAATGCAATTGCGCAAGTTCTATTATGAGAAATAGAAACATTAAATAAATAATTATTAACTTTTATTAGTTCTTTTATCTTATCGGATACTTCTACTACAGGTTTACCTAGTTCATCCCTTAAGACTTCTATATCTTTAAAATTGAACCCTCTAACTCCAGTTCCTAATGCTTTGCTTACTGCTTCCTTTACCGCAAAATTTCCTGCGACACTCTCAACTCTAAGTTTACTTCTAGTTAGTTGTTCAATTTCCCTTTTAGTAAATATCTTCTCTAAAAACATTGGTGTATTGTCTATTGCTCTGCTTATTCTATCAATTTCTATTATGTCTGTTCCAATTCCCAATATCATAAAATCACCTCTTTTGTTAAATTATATATGCATAAGAATAACTTAATTATCTTCTATAACCATCCTTTATGTAAATATAATTTTAAAATTCAGCTGCACACAAATCAGAATACTCACCAACAATATCTACTAGATGTATAGGTGAAACTAAATTATTAAATAATAATAGTAATATATCATTAGCTCTTTTTTCTTCACTTGCTACTAAACTCACATAATCTCTTTCTAGGTTTACTACTTGTCCATCATTAAAATCTTGTCTTTCAATTTCAATTCCAAACGCTTGTCTATTTCTTATGTTTTTTTCAGTCATTCTATAAATATACTTAACTTCTTTCTCATTAATATTTACTATTGTACTTAATGTTTTATTTATCTTCATAATTCCCTTACCCCTCTACATATTATTTAATAATAAAACAATACCATACATTGAATTAAAATTATGTCAAATGGTGGTGCCATATAAAATAAATTTTTCCTTAGCTTTCAACATAATTGTAATTTATTACACTTTTTTCAGTTAATATTATAACTTTATTTACTACTATTATTATTTTTCTTATTATAATAAATGTCGAAAGTTATACTACTATAGAAATTTTATTCTAAATCAGGACCACCCGTAAAACGGGTGGTTTGCTCTACGCCTATAAGGCTCTGTTACTGGCTGTGCTACTCGCACGTCGAACGGTTTGCCAACCGCATATTTTTACTGGCTACCCCTAAAGGGGTTTATTACTTGCCTTTCTTTACCGGCTCACCCGTAAACGTGTCTATGTATTCTTTTAAACTCATTTGTTCATAAGCTAAATCTTCTTGAATTTGATTTTTTATATATTCTTCTATTACTTTTTTATTTCTTCCTACTGTATCAACATAATATCCTTTGCACCAAAACTGCCTATTTCCATATTTATATTTTAAATTTGCATGTCGATCAAATATCATCAACGAGCTTTTTCCCTTTAAATATCCCATAAATTGTGAAACACTCAATTTTGGTGGTATACTAACAAGCATATGTATATGATCTTTGCATGCATTTGCTTCTATTATTTCTACTCCCTTTTGGTCACATAACTTTCTCAATATTGCTCCTATATCAGCTTTTATTTTTCCATAAATTATTTGTCTTCTATACTTTGGTGCGAAAACTATATGATATTTACAATTCCATTTACTATGTGCTAAACTACTATTATCCATATTGGATACCTCCTTGTATTATAGTTGTGGTCGGCAAACCTACTATAATTTTACAACGGAGGTTTTTTTATTTCTACTCACCGCTAGAAGCTCTCCGGAACCACAGGTAGAACCTGTGGTATTCTAAATACAAAAAAATAGAGATTGTTTTATAACAATCTCTATTTAATACCCTATTCTTCGCCACTAACTTCGTTATTTTCCCTAAAGTCTCTTCTATTTCCAACAAATTTAAAGTCTTCAGCAACAACTTCAGCTATATATTTCTTATTTCCTTGTTTATCTTCATAACTTCCTGTTTTTAATCTTCCACTTAGACTAATATAGCTTCCCTTAGTCATATACTTACAAACAACTTCTGCCTTTCTTCCCCATATAGTTACTGGAATTAAATCTGCTTTCCTAGTTCCATCAGCTGATTTGAAATTTCTATCAACAGCTATTATGAACCTAGTAAAAACTTTTTCACCATTATCTATAGTTTTTAGTTCAGGGTCCTTTATAAGTTTTCCTAATAATACTATTTTATTCATTTAATTACACCTCCTGAATATTTCACCTTTGAGTATAACCACTTAAAATTTTTCTATTCATGGAAAATCTAATAAATGTATAAATGATTAATTTAATAAGTTTGTTTTCCTAATAACTATAACTGAATTAATCTCACCACCTGCAATAAGAATTATTGAAGTAAGATATAACCAAGTTATTAATATAATAACAGCTCCTAATCCACCATATATCTTTGAATAATTGCTAAAATTATTTATATAAAATGAAAATCCTAAAGATACAACTAACCACCCTAATGTACAAACAACAGCGCCTGGAACAACTTCCTTCCACTTGAGTCTCTTTGAAGGAGTATATCTATATATCCCAGCAAAAATAAATATCATCATAAATATGCCCATTGCATATCTAAGAAAATTCCACACTTTATATACAACCTCTGGGAAAGGTAAATATGAAGCTAATAAATCTCCTATTAAGCGTCCAAATACTAGCATCACTAAGGTCAACATTATTACAAAGGCCAATGAAAATGTGCATAAAATTGCTATTAGAGCTCTTCTTATAAATGATCTGTTTTCTTTTAGTCCATAAGCTTTATTTATCCCTTTAATTACAGCCCTGAAAGCAGATGATGCTGACCAAATAACCAATAATAATGATGCTCCTAATAATCCCGTATTTTGCTTTTCTATAATTTCTATAATTACGTTATAAATAAGTTCAAATGCACTAGTTGGTAAAACTGCTCTTAATGCACCTAATACCTCCATAGAATCTAAATTGCTGAATCCTACTAATGTTAACAAGAAAATTAAAAATGGGAAAAATGATAATATTAAATAATAGGCTAATTGTGCAGCCAAGGCAAATATATCATCATCTTTTATTTTTACTACGAAATAAATTATAAATTCAAAGAAACCTTTTTTTCTGTTAGTCTCTTTTTTAGACATAATATCACCATATTTCCTTTCCAATATTTAAAAAATATAATCTATACCATATTATACAGTTAATTTCTATTTTTTACATTTAAATTTATAATCCTTTATTTCCCATTCCTTAGGCAAAATTAACTTGTATTTAGTACTTGAATATCGTCTATCTATTAATAATATTCTTCCGGTATCATATTCTGTCCTTATTACCCTTCCTACTGACTGAAGAACCTTATTTATTCCTGGATAAGTATAAGAATAATCAAAGCCATTTGCTTCAAAATATTCTGATATTATATTGTTTTCAATAGAAACCATAGGAAATCCAACACCAACAATTATAGCTCCTATTAATTTATCACCTGGTAAATCTACTCCTTCTGAAAACATTCCTCCTACAACTGTAAATCCAGTAATATTATTACCTTCATTAAAGTTATCTAAAAATTTTTCTTTTTTTATTTCAGTCAAATTTTCTTCTTGTACTATAGTTCCCTCTTCCCCATACATTTCTATATATCTTGCATATACTTTGTTTAAGTATTCAAAAGAAGGCATAAATACCATATAATTTCCCTTTTTTTCATTTATAAAATTATTTATAACATTACATAATATATCAGTATTTTTTTCTCTATTAACATATCTCATATCTAAAGGATATAAATATGTTGATAAATTTTCTTTATTAAAGGGTGAATCAAATCTCAATTTAAAACTTTCTTCATCTCCCCCTATTAAATCTACATAATATTTTACTGGAGATAATGTAGCAGAAAATATTATACTTGAATATGCACTTTTAAGAACCTGTCTTAAGTTTTTTGCTGGATTAATACAAAATATCTTTATAGTAAATTCATTTTTATTACTTTTTAAAATAGTTGTATATTCTTTATCATACAACTCGCTTGCAGCAATAAAATTTCTTGCCTCATAATAAAAGTCCAA
This sequence comes from Clostridium sp. K13, assembly GCF_019734195.1. Classification (GTDB taxonomy): domain Bacteria; phylum Bacillota; class Clostridia; order Clostridiales; family Clostridiaceae; genus Clostridium. The sequence goes on from NZ_JAASHM010000034.1 coordinate 27,074, forward strand.
TACCTCTTCATATCCATCTGTCCCTTTACTTTTAACTAAATAACTATCTGCCTCATTAATAAAGGCCCTTAACAACTTTATTAAATCCTTATACTGCTCATTATGGTATTTAAAACTCTTATTAATTTCTTCTAGCTCTCTTCTTATATGTATCATTTCTTTATTTATAGAATTAGAAATTTTATATAAATTTGGTACTTTTCCCTTTATAACTTTATTAACAACCATAACTTTGCTTTTTTCTAAAGTACAACTATACATTTCTCTAGCTCTATTAACTAAATTATGGGCCTCATCTATCAATAGTATATTATCTTCATTTCTATCTTCAAATATTCTTTTCAACCTTACTCTTGGGTCAAATGCATAGTTATAATCACAAATTACTCCATCACACCAATTGCTTAAGTCTAAAGAAAGTTCAAAAGGGCATACCTTGTATTTTTTAGCATATTTAATTATTTCATTTCTAAAAAATTTATTATTACTTTTTATTAAATCATTTATTACATCATTTATTTTTGAAAAATAATCTTTTGCATAAATACAATCATCTGGATTACATTTTACTTCATCATTAAGGCATATTTTTTCCTTAGCAGTAATAGTAACTACCCTAAACTTTAAATCTTTTTTAAATAACTTAATATACGCTTCTTCTGCTACAGTTCTAGTTATTGTTTTCGCAGTTAAGTATATTATTTTCTCACCCCTACCTTCTCCTATCCCCTTTATTGCTGGAAAAATAGTAGATATAGTTTTCCCTATTCCTGTAGGTGCCTGTGCAAATAATATACCTTTTTTCCGTATGTTACTATAGCAACTTACTGCTAACTCCCTTTGTCCCTTTCTATAAGTCTTAAAAGGGAATTTTAGTTCCTTTATACTTTTATCTCTCTTATCTTTAAACTCCTCTTTTAAAGATAATGTTTCTAAATACTTATTTACTAATTCATATACAAATACCTCTAATTCTTCTATAGTATATACATGGTCAAAGGATCTCACTTCATCTGTGTTTAAGTTAAAATAACTTAATCTTATAGTTATATTTTTTATATGATTATTAATACAATAAATATATCCATAAAATTTCCCTTGAGCCCAATGTAATAAATTATAATCTTCATATAAATAACTTAAATCCATATAAGTTGACTTTATCTCTTCTATAATTATATTGTCTTTTTCTTTTATAATTCCATCAGCTCTTCCTTCTACTAATAAAATTATATTTTCTCTTTTAAATTCATACTGAAGCTTTACTTCTTTTTCATAATCTTCATATACTAGAGCATTATCTTTTTGAAGTTTTCCATGAGCAATTGTCCCATCAACAGCACGGCCTCTAGATACAAATCTATCATCTAAGCTACCACTTTTTAATACATATTCAACTATTCCTCTAACTGATTCCTTAAATAGTAATTTTTCATTCATAATATGACCTCTCTTATCTTACTATTTTATTATAACAAAAAAGCTACCAAGTTAATCGGTAGCTTAATATTAGAAATTCATTATTCTTACATAAAGTAATTTTACTGTGTATAACTTCAACTAAATATAAGATTTATAATTCAATTTAAGAATGATATTCTTTTACTATTTTCTGAACTAATTTTTTAATAGCACTAGCTTGAGCAATTAAAGATAAAACTATAACAAATGTTCTAATACTATTTTCATCTTTTTCATCTAATTGTAATTCTTTAATAATATCTTCTAATTTTTCATCATTTATTGCTGTAGCATCTAACTGTTTATCAAAACTTTCTCCTTGTGTTTCGAAGAATAGTTTATATGCTGTTTCCCAATCTATAATATCATCTGATCTATCATTTATTTCATTAAAAGCTAAACTGAAAACCTTCTTAATTTCTTCTGTTGTAAGTATAGGTCTCATATAACTTAATAATACAAGTTGCACTAAATGTATCTTAGTATACCCTCTTTTTTTACCGTCTTCTGGTTTACTAATAACTTCACTTTTTATATAGTTTTGAACTATATTATTAGTATATTTATCTTCAACGAACTTATCATTTAAAAAATCTATGACTTGAGATAAAAAAAGATCATATTTTGGTAACTCTTCATAAGGTATCATCGATGTATTAGATATTTCTTCTGCTAACTCTTTTATATAATTGTTATCAATCTTATTAACCATATTATTTCACCTCATTTTCCTTCTATATTCATCATATATATATTATATAGTAATTATAAACTTATTACAAGTTACTTTCGTCTATCTTATATGTTATTTTTTTTGTTAGTATAATATTAATTTTTAACAGCTTTTATTAAAAGTATTCTTATACCCTTAATATTTTTTACTTTTTTTTCTTTTTTTATTGTGATATATTTAATTTTTTTAAACTTGTCCACTGTAATTCTACAATATTAGAGTACAAACTGTCTTTTATTATGTTTATTTTGTCATTTATTTTATAAAATGTTATTGACTTTTCAAAATTATGGTAGTATAGTTTATTTATGAATTAATTTAGCGAGAATTTTGTAATTAAAACTTTTTTTTAAAGTTTATTATTGACTTTTAATTACATATCTGGTAACATTAATCTGCTAAATGTCGAAACTTGTTTAAGGAGGAATTTAAAATGAAATCAACTGGAGTTGTTAGAAGAGTAGATGAATTAGGAAGAATTGTTATTCCAATAGAATTAAGAAGAACTTTAGATATTGCTGAAAAAGATGCTTTAGAAATATATGTAGATGGTGAACAAATCATATTAAAGAAATATGAACCAGCTTGTATCTTCTGTGGTGATGCTAGAGATGTTGTTAATTACAAAGGTAAAAACATCTGCAAAAACTGTATGGAAGAATTAAAAGTTGGTAAGTAATTAATTTATTACTATACATACTTTTATTAGATAAATAAGAGAGGCTACTAATATAGTAGTCTCTCTATTAATTTATAAATCAATTGCTATTTTATAAACTTCCTTTTTAGGCATTTCTCTTTCTTTTGCAACTATTTTAATAGCTTCCTTTTTATCTATTCCTTCATTAATTAAGTTAATTAAATGTTGTTCAACTGTTATTCCACTAAGCTCTTGCTCTTTTTCTGCTCTAAATTCACTTTCACTTTTGCCAGAAATAACTAATACAAATTCACCTCTTGGCTTATTTTCTAAAAACCAATTATATGCTTCTCCAATAGTTCCTCTATATATATCTTCATGTAATTTTGTTAACTCTCTACAAACAGCTATATTTCTATCTCCTAATGTTTGCTTTAAGTAATCTAAAGTATCTATAAGTCTATGTGGTGATTCATAAAAAATTAATGTTTCTTTTTTATCTTTTATTTCCTCAGCTAATATCTTTCTCTCTTTAGTTTCTCTTGGAATAAATCCTCTAAATATAAATTTTGTAGTATCTAACCCTGAATAAACTAATGCTGTTGTTATAGCTGTAGCCCCTGGTAACACTTCAAATGAAATATTATTTTCTATACATTTTCTTACTACTACACTACCTGGATCTGATATTCCTGGTGTACCTGCATCTGTAACTATTGCTATATTTTTGCCTGATTCTAACTTAGATATTATTTCATCACTTTTTCCTTGTTCATTATGTTGGTGATAACTAAAAAGTGGCTTCTTTATATTAAAATGATTTAATAACTTCAAGCTTTGTCTTGTATCTTCAGCTGCAATTTCATCTACACTTTCTAGCACTTCTAATGCTCTTAATGTTATATCTTTTAAATTACCTATTGGTGTAGGTACTAAATATACCTTTCCATATTCCATATAATTACTTCCTTCCATAAATACGATCTATTTCTTCACTATAATTTCCATTATCATCATATACATATAATGTTTCTTCCCATTTTAAAAATGCCCCACCATCTCTTTGACCTTCTACTAAAACTATATTAGGTGCCTTTTTAGTATTAGGCTGAACCATTCTAACTCTCTTCGGCTCTATTTTGTATTTTCTCATCAATCCAAAAATATCAGCTAATCTTTCTGGTCTATGTACTATAAACATTCTTCCATTATCTTTAAGTAATCTCCTAGATGCTATAATTACATCCTCTAATGTACACATTACTTCATGTCTAGCTATTGCTAATTTATCATTTGGGTTAACTATTCCTGCATTATTTAATTTATATGGCGGATTAACTGTTACTACATCAAATTTTCCTAAAGAGTCTATTAGTTTCTTATCTTTTAAATCACCATGAACAAATTTCACTATATCAGTTATATCATTAAGTTCAGAACTTCTATTAGCCATTTCAACCATATCATCTTGTATTTCCAACCCTATAACTTCTTTAGGATTGTATTTTCCATAAGCTAAAAAAGGAATAATACCTGTACCTGTACATAAATCAACAACTCTATGTTTATTTTTTATATTTGCAAAGTCTGATAATAGAACTGCGTCTACCCCAAATCTAAACCCTTGTTGCTTTTGAATTAACTTTAATCCCTTTAGCTGTAAATCATCTATTCCCTCATCAATGTTTATCTTAACGTTCATAAAACACTCCTTAACTAAATTGCGAATCAATTTATTTCAATTGTAAACTAAGTACTTTTATTATACATATTATATACAAAAAAGACTAGGATTAATAAAATCCTAGCCTATAAATACAAATTATACTACTCTTCTTGCTGTATAGAATTTATATACGCTTGAAACCTTAACTACATCACCAGTACTTGGTGCATGTATCATTTGTCCATTACCTACATATATACCAACATGTCCAGTATGTGGGAATACTAAATCCCCTGGTTGAAGATCATTGTAAGAAACAGGTGTTCCAACATTTATTTGATCATATGTTGTTCTTGGTAAGCTTACGCCTGCTGCATTCCTAAATACATATTGAGTAAATCCAGAACAGTCAAAAGTGCTTGGACCAGTTGCTCCATATACATAATCACATCCTAAGAATTGATATGCATAATCAACTATCGCATTACCTGTTGCAGATACTGTTGAATCTCCTCTATTTGGTTTGCTAGCAGAGTTTTGAGCATCTATCGCAGCTTGAAGTTGTGATACTTTACTTTGTGCTGCTTCTATTTTAGCATTAATTTCTTCTTTAACTATTCCACTCTTAATTTGGTTATCTCTAATATTTCTTAATTGGCTAATTGCACTATTTAAATCTGCCATTGAGCTTGCTGAGTTCTCTATAACTGCAAATTGTGGTGTAACTAATTGTCTTTCTGAAACAGCTAAGAATTCTCTTTCAAATTCAGCTTGTTCAGCTTTTACTTGTGCAACTAATTTTTCTTGTTCATCTTTCTTAGCCTCAAATTCACTTAAAGATTTTTGAGTTTCTTCATTTATCTTAGTAAGTTCTTTATCTTTTTCATCTAAAGATGTAATTTTTTCATTTAGAGAATCTTGCTTGTCCTCTAATTCTTTAACCATCTTTTTATCTATGTTTACTAATCTGCTAGTTGATTCAATCTTGCTAATTAAATCATTAAAACTATCAGCGCTAAATAATAACATTATGTAGCTACTTTGTCCACCTGATTTATATAACTCTCTGATTCTTTTTCCTAAAACCTCTTCAGTCTTAGAAATTTCTTCTTTCGCAGTTTCAATTTCTTTTTCTGTGTTTTCTACTTCAACCTTTATTTGTTCCATTTGAGTATTGTTAGATTCAATTGTTTGTACTAAAGGTTCTATTTCCCCATTTAAAGCATATATTTGAGTATTTATATCCTCTATCTTTTGCGTTAATTCATCATACTTTTTCTGATTTTCTATTACTTCTTGATTTGGTGTTGCAAAGGCAGGCATTGCTGAAGTAATAACTAAAGTTGCAGCCAATACAGCTGATATTATTCTTTTCTTCATTTTGTCCGTAGGTCTCTGACCTTCCCCCTCTCCTTTGTTTTCCTTACCATTATACCACTTATGGAAACTTTGGACAATGGTAAATTTTAAAAACTGCTAATTTACTCAATGTAAATGTATACTGTTATTTTATTTCCTGGAAAATTAATGCCCTTTTTTAACCATATAAAAAATATATACTTGCTAATTTATAGCAAGTATTAATAAATAATATTTATCGTTTATTTTCTAATTTTTTTGTTTAATATGTATTGAGTGGCAGATAATAAAGCTATACATAAAACAAATATAATAACAACTGTTTTACTAACTGTTCCAGAAATAAAAGATATAATAGAGCATATTAACCCTATTCCCCCTATTCCTAAATTAGTATATCCACTAACCTTCATTGCTTTAACTTCATTATAGGCTTCTTTATCTGTAGTATCTATACTCTTTATATACTTGTTGTTCAATAAAAATGACCCTAATAGAATGAATCCTAAGCTCCCTAGAAACATTACTATAACTGTAATATTCATATTCTCACCTCACAAAAATATTTACAATATAAAATTATAACACAATAATTATTACTATAACTTATCATCCAAATAAATTTTATAAATATATTTTAATAAAAGTGTTGACATAATTGCAAATTACAAATATAATATTAAATGTACTTCGGGGTGTGGCGCAGATGGGAGCGCGCGTGGTTTGGGACCATGAGGTCGCAGGTTCGATCCCTGTCACCCCGACCAAAGAGATAGGTTTTGATCTATCTCTTTTTTTGTTATATATTTTTCTAAAGTTAGGAGATGATTATTTGAATAATATAAAAGCTGCTATATTTGATTTAGATGGTACACTTGTTGATTCTATGTGGGTATGGCATCAAATAGATATAGATTATTTATCTAAAAAAGGACATGCTGTTCCAGATAATTTAACTGATGAAATTACGCATTTAAGCTTTTCTCAAACTGCTGAATATTTTAAAAATAGATTTTCTATTGAAGATTCAATACATGATATAATGTCTACTTGGAACTCTATGGCATATGATCATTATAAAAATAACGTGAAACTAAAAAAGGGTGCTCTTGAATATTTACAAAAACTAAAAAATTCAGGAATAAAAATAGGACTAGCTACTAGTAATTCTATGCCTTTATTAACTGCAACATTAAAAAATAACAATGCTTTTGATTTATTTGATGCTATTACAGTTACAGATGAAGTAAAAAAAAGTAAAAGCAATCCTGATATATATCTATTAGCGGCTAAAAAGCTAGGAGTATCTCCTTCTGAATGTATGGTATATGAAGATATAATTGCTGCTGTTGAGGGCGTAAAATTAGCTGGTATGAAAGTTACTGGTGTATATGATGAACATGCTAAACATCAAATTGATATTCTAAAAAAAGAATGTGACAAATACATATATAGCTATGAAGAATTACTTTAATCCTTAACTATTTAAACTTAATATCAATAAAAAAAATCACATGTATAAGCATTTGCATTAACATGTGATTTTCTATTACTAATTTAATATTTCTATTAAATTAAAATCTCTTAACATCATATTTAGCTTCAAGTTCTTTTATTAAATCTAAATATTTCTTTTCTTGATTTTCTTGAATTAACTTTTGTATAATTTGATTTTTAACACCTTCAAATTCTAAAGTCTTTGGTTCATTTTTAGCATCAACTTTAATTAAGTGATATCCAAATTGAGTTTGAACTGGTTCACTTACTTTTTCTAAATCTAATGCAAAAGCAGCTTCTTCAAATTCTGGAACCATCATTCCTCTACCAAATACTCCAAGACTTCCACCTTGTTCTTTAGATGGGCAAGTAGAATATTGTTTAGCAGCTTCCTCAAAAGATAACTCTCCATTTTCTACTTTATTCTTAACATCAGAACATAATTCTTCATTATCAACTAATATATGCTTTGCAGATACTGTTGCTGGTTGTTCAAATTCATTTTTATGTTCATCATAATATTTCTTAGCATCTTCATCAGTAACAGTTACTTCTGATAATACTTTATTAATTGTTACTTGTGTAAGTAAATCTTTTTCAACTTGAGCTAAGTTTGCCTTATACTCTTCTGTTTCATTTATTTTCATTTCAGTTCCTAATTTGTACATTAAATCAAATGAAATCATTTGCTCTAATAATTGCTTTTTACCCATTTCAGAGTTGAACATTCCTCTTTTATCTGCAGGATATCTCATTATTATTGCATTTAAATCATTTTCTGTTATTTCAACACCTGAAATAGTAGCTAAAATTTTGTTTTCCATATAAAATTCTCCTTTTTTGTATATGATGTATATAATTATATCAGATTTTTACCAATGTATATAGTTACAATTATTTTATTGATTATATTTTTCTATTATTATATAATAATAATTATTATTAAAATTTAGGAGGTCAATATGGTAGAAATTAATTCTTTAGTTCCTGATTTTTCACTAATGGGTTCTGATGATAAGGAACATAAATTAAGTCAATATAAAGGTAAAAAGGTAATACTTTATTTTTATCCAAGAGATAATACTCCTGGTTGCTCAACTGAAGCTTGTGACTTTAGAGATAATACTACTAACTTTACTGATAAAAATGCAATTGTTATCGGTATAAGTAGAGATTCTTTAAAATCTCATGCGAAATTTATTGAAAAATTTAATCTTCCATTCATACTTTTAAGTGATGAAAATGAAGAAGTTTGTAACTTATTTAATGTTATTAAAGAGAAAAACATGTATGGTAAAAAAGTTATGGGGATAGAAAGAAGTACTTTTATAATTAATGAAGAAGGTATTCTTGTTAAAGAATATAGAAAAGTTAAAGTTAAAGAGCACGTAAACACAATTCTTGAAGACTTAAATTCACTATAGAAATAAACTGCGAACTACAGTAAGAACGAAAAATGGAATATTACTTTTCCGGGAAGCGGTGAAATTTTCACTTTGAATTTATATAATTGACTCCATAAA
>NZ_JAASHM010000035.1 GCF_019734195.1 Clostridium sp. K13
ACAATTATTTTTTTGAAAATATAGAAAAAGAGCTATCGCTAGCGGATTTTTTTACCCGCTATTGCGACAGCTCCTTTAAATTATATAAAAAAATAAAATAGAGATTGTTTAAAATGAAAATAATATAGAAATTCTAGTAGTACTATATAAATTTTTAGATAACAGTATATAGTAGCTTATTAAAACTTACAATATGTATAATTTGATGGTAAAATAGTAGCTATATAATGTAAGTAAGGAGTGGTTGAATGAGTATACTTGGTCAATTAGAAACACCAAGATTCAAAGCGACTAAATCTGATAAACAGTTAATGAGTTATATTAAGGGTAATATAGAAGAGGTAATATATAAATCAATATCGGAAATAGCAAAGGAAAGCGGAATTGGAGAAGCTACAATAACTAGATTTACTAAAAAAATTGGGTTTTCTGGCTTTCAAGACTTTAAAGTAACTTTAGCTAAAGAAATATCTAATAACGAAAGAAAGGGAATTCTGAATAATAACATAACTAATGATGAGAGTGTGAAGGATACTGCACAAAAATTATTACAATGTAATATTAATGTGTTAGAAAAAACTATGGAAATAGCTAATTTTGATGATATTCAGAAGTGTGCTGAATATATTGAAAAAGCAGGAAAAATTTATTTCTTTGGTATTGGATATTCTGGTATTGTCGCACAGGATTCTAATTATAAGTTTATGAGAATAGGAATTAACAGTAATTGTTATGATGATAGTCACAATATGGTTATGATGTCCTCTATAGCTAATAAGGATGATTTAATAATAGCTATATCTCATTCAGGAGAAACTGAAGAAATAATACAAGCAGGAAAGTTAGCTAAAGAAAATGGAGCCAAGGTTATATCAATAACTCAAAATTCACCTTCAAGATTAAAAGATATATCAGATATAAATTTATCATATGTTTCTGTTGAAACTATATTTGAGACTGGAGCAGTAGCCACAAAATTAGCTCAAATATTTTTAATAGATTTGGTATATAGCCAATTAGTTAAAGAAAGATATGCTGATGCAATGGAAAGAAAAATTAAAACAACAGAAGCTATTAGAAAGTTAACAGGTAAGTAATTGTTTAAATAAAGTTTGTTTTATTGTAGATAGTAATGTTTAAATATGAAGGTTTGTAAAGAGTAGAATACTGTGATAGTATATAATAATGTAAAATAAGCTATATATTAAATTAACCATAATGAACGGAGGAAATGAAATTATGTTACCAAATTGTCCAAAATGTAATTCAGAATATACTTATGAAGATGGAAGTCTTTTAATATGCCCAGAATGTGGTCATGAGTGGACTGCTGCAGGTCAAGCGGCTGAAGAGGAAGCAAACATTATTAAGGATGCTAATGGAAATGTTTTAAATGACGGAGATACAGTTACAATAATTAAAGATCTAAAGGTTAAAGGTGCATCTTCAGCATTAAAGCAAGGAACTAAGGTTAAGAACATACGTCTTTTATATGATGTAACAGATGGTCATGATATAGACTGTAAAATTGATGGATTTGGAGCTATGAAGCTAAAATCATCAGTTGTAAAGAAAATATAATATAAAAAATAAATATATTGTAAATTTAAAGGGTTGTTAGGTGTTCTTAATGGCTCTTTTTATTTGGTAATTGAGATAGTTTAATATTATATAATATTGCTACCTTTAAAATATATTATGATATAATAAATATGTAAAATTTGATTGCTTGGAGGCGATAATCTATGTTTACTAAAGATGAACTTTTAGTAATTGAAGATGCATTAAAAATAGCAGATGAAAAATATATAAAATTGCTTGATGAAAGTAAAAATAACAAAAATAAAATGGTTGCATTCAATAGAAAGCAAAAAAAATTATGGTTAGTTCAAAATAAATTAAATAAGTTATTACAAGAATGTAAATAATATATAAGTATTTAATAAATATCTAGTTAAGAAACTAGGTATTTTTTTTATATATCTAAATTTAAATAGGGTGATTAAATTAGATAAAGAAAAAAGTGTTATTATATGAAAAATATATACAAAAATTCTATAAAAAACAGATTTTTTTACAAAATTATACTTAATCTTTTTATTGGAATAAAAGCATAATATATACATGTAATTAATTGTAAAAATATTTGCTCCATCTGTTTTATATATATTTTTCAAAAATATTAATTACAAAAAAAGTAAAAGAATTATATAAAATTAAATAATTCTTTTGTTTTTAAATTAAGAATTTTATGAAAAATTAGAAAATATTTTTATATATAAATAACTGATGTTTTAGAAGTGAGTAAAATAGCAAATTAATAATTTATTAATCAACAAATACATAATATAGAAAATATATAGGTTAATAAATGATAAAGTAAAAAATAATAGATTATAAAAATAAATTTATATTTAAAAAGAAAAATAATATAGAAAGAGATTTTTTGATAATAAATTATTTGAAAAATAATTTATGAAATTTTTAAAATATAATATTGCAACATTAATAAAAGTAATTTATTTACAAAATTAATTATTTAAGTTAGAATTACTTCAGTAAAATAAAAAAATAGGGAGACAAAAATATGAAAAAATTTTTAGTAATAATTTCATTTATTCTGTTAATGACTTTGGGAATAGTTTCTTGTGGAAAAAGTGAAGAAAGTAATAAAACACAAATAGATGAAACTAACAATGAAGAACAACAAATTAATAATAATGATGAAAAAATAGAAGAAGAGAAACCAGAAGAAGAAGTTAAAGTTGAAGAGAAAGAAATTGAATACATAAATATTGCACCAGAGGAAGTAAGGATACCTATACTTATGTATCATTCTATAAGTGATGAAGACCCTAATAATAACTTATTAGTACCTCCAAGTATGTTTGAGGAGCAAATGGCTTGGTTAGAAGCAAATGGCTTTACTGCAATGAACTTAGATGAAGCATTAGAGTCTATGGAGACAGGAAAGGTACCTAAAAGACCTGTAGTAATAACATTTGATGATGGTTATTCAGATAATTATACTAGTGCATTTCCATCACTAAAAAATCATGGATTAAAAGCTACATTTTTTGTTATAACTGATGGTGTAGACAATGGATATTACATGTCTTCTGATATGTTAAAGGAAATGCAAGCGGCAGGAATGTCTATAGAAAATCATACAGCTAATCATTTAGAGCTAGATAAGTTATCTAGAGAGGATGCTTATGATTCAATTAAAAGGGGGCAGGACTTCCTAAGAAACAATATAGGATCAGATGGAAATTATTTATGTTACCCAGTTGGAAAGTATAATGAGGAAACTATTGAAATCCAAAAAGAGCTAGGTATTAAAGCTGCAACTACTACTCAAGGTGGAATAAGCTCTATAGGTGATGGTTTATACCAATTAAAGAGAGTTAGAATATATCCAATGAGTATAGAAAGTTTTTCTTCAATATTTTCCGAGTATATTTATTAGACATAAGTTATAATATAATAAAATGAATTAATATTATACTTTCGGAGGTAAAGTAAATGGCTAAGATAACTAGTAGAAATAATAACTTATTAAGAGACTGTAGAAATAAGGTCTCACCAAAGGTTTATGATCTTTTAATTGAATTAGTTAATAATGATAGAGAAGATTTAGCTGAAATGGCATTAAAAATTGATTATTTAATAGAGTATGCAAATAGTGCAATAAAGGGAAAAGATTTTTCTGAGGCATTAGAAACGGTACAGAGAGCAGAAGAAAGATTAAAGATGATAAAAAGAGAAAAATTTGATGTAAGTCATTTAGAGTACTTAATAGAAGGTGTGAAAAAAAAGATAGGGAAGTAATTTTACTTCCTTATCTTTTTCTATATTATTGAGGTTTTTTTCTAGTGAAGTTATTACCTCTATTACCTCTATTACCGTTATTGTTACCTCTATTACCATTGCTTCTTCTTTTTTTGTTGTTAGTAGAAACTTCAACATTAACTCTTCTTTTGTTGATCTTTCCACCAGTACATTTTTCAAGAACTTGGTTATGGATTGCGTTATCTACATTAACAAATGAAAAGTTTTCCATTATATCGATATCTCTTATTTGAGATGCACCAACTTTAGCATTATCCTTTATGTAGTTGATTAATGTTTTAATAGTTAAACCATCTCTTCTACCAGCTGAGAAGAATAATCTGACATCATTTTCCTTGCTTGAAGCAGGAGCTTCAAGTTTATCACTTGAATAATCAAAAGATAATTGGTTTTTAAATTGGCTTTGAAGTAATGAAGCAATTACTTTAACAGAATCATGACTTTCAGTTAATTGAGTAGCAACATCTACAAATTTTGAATAGTCTTCAGCTTCTATTATTTCTGAAACTTCATTAGCCATTAATTCAAATTTAGCGTTATATATTTCTTGAACTGAAGGCACTTGTCCTTTTTCTATATTACCTTTAGTTACATTTTTTATTTGTCTAAGGAATCCAAATTCTTTTGGTGTAATTATGCTGTAAGCAGTACCTTCTCTACCAGCTCTACCAGTTCTACCAATTCTGTGAACATAAGATTCAATATCTTGAGGTAGTTCATAGTTAAATACGTGAGTAACTCCATCAACGTCAATTCCTCTAGCAGCAACATCTGTAGCAACTAAGAATTTTAATGAACCACTTTTGAATTTAGCAAGAGTTTTCATTCTTTGTATTTGAGACATATCTCCGTGCATACCTTCAACCATGTATCCTCTAGCTTGCATTGCAGCAACTAAATCATCAACACCTTTTTTAGTTCTGCAGAAGATGATACCTGCTGATGGATTATCAAAATCTATTAATCTACAAAGAGTTTCTAATCTTTGAGATCCGTTAACTTCAAAGAAGTTTTGCTTTATTGTAGAACCAGTCATTTCTTTTTTAGCAATAGCTATATGTTGAGCATCTTCTTTTAAGTAATTTTTAGCTAATCTTTTTATTTGAGGTGGCATTGTTGCTGAGAATAATAAAGTTTGTCTTTCCTCAGGAATACTCTTCATTATTTCTTCCATATCATCAATGAATCCCATGTTTAACATTTCATCAGCTTCATCTAATACTAAGAATTCTACTGTTGATAAAGGTAAGTTACCTCTTCTTATATGGTCTAAAACTCTACCAGGAGTACCAACTACTATATTAGCTCTTTTTAAATCTCTAGCTTGAAGATGAATTGGTGCTCCACCATATACAGCAACGATGTTTAATTTTTCGTACTTAGTTAATTTTACTAATTCATCGTGAACTTGTATTGCTAATTCTCTTGTTGGAGCTAAGATTATTGAACCTATAGCATCTCTAATTTTTAAGTTGTTTATCATAGGTAAGCCAAAAGCTGCTGTTTTTCCTGTACCAGTTTGAGCTTGCCCTATAATGTCGTTGCCTTCAAGAGCAACTGGAATTGCTTCGGCTTGGATTTGAGATGGAGTAGTAAAGCCTAAATCATCAATGGCCTTTACTAAAGTCTCTTTTAAGCCTAAATCATTAAATGTTAAATTCGTCATATAGTATCCTCTTTTTTTCATATATTTTTTTATTTATTTCAAATTATTTAAATAATTATTTCTCAATTAATCGACTTTATTAAGTATATAGCAAAAAGATGATTAATGCACTAAGTATTTATTGTAAAATATGAAATACTTTCTTATTTTCAAAATAAGACAAAATGATATTGTTTTCATAGGGAAATTTAAAAAAAATTTTAAAATACCAGAAAAATATAATTGACAATTGACGAAAAATAGTTCAAAATATGCAATGGAAATAGTCATTACTTAAATTTTAAATATTGTGTTATTGTGTCATGGAGTATGTGGGAAGTTAGGTCTGCCTATGTACTCTATTTTTTTGTAAGGAAAAATAATCCTTCAGAGAAATTTATATGTCTATATGATTATAAAATAAAAAGGTGAGTTAGTTTTTAACTCACCTTTTAGAATAAATTAAGAAATTTTTGATGCAATTATATTTTGAACAGTTTTAGGTAAAGCATCTTGTTCTTCCTTGCTTAAACCTGCAGTTTCAATTGCTGGGTGGAAATAAAGATTAACCGTACCAGGTTTAATCCAAGGATCATTACCATGTTCCATTATTTTATAAGAGCCATCCATAGTAACAGGTACTATAGGACATTTTGATTTAGTAGCTAATTTAAAACTACCTGCTTTAAATTCTTTTATTGGTCCACCCTTACTTCTAGTTCCTTCAGGGAAGATTACAATTGAATGTCCATCCTTTAAATTTTTAATTCCTCTAATTATTGCTTCTCCTGATTTTCTAAGATTACTTCTATCCATAAAAACACAATGTAAGAAATTCATCCAAGTTCTTACTAGAGGTATTTTTTCAACTTCTATCTTTGAAATAAATCCAATTACTCTTGGAATTTGTGTAATATATATTGGAATATCAAAGTTACCTTGATGATTACCTACAAATAAAACAGTTTTGTCTTGAGGAATATTTTCTATTCCATGAACATTAATTTTAACTCCAGCTAATTTTAATAAAGAATTTGCCCATATATTAGTACATTTGTATATTAAAGCTTCACTTTCTTCAATTCTATTTTTTTTAATTAAGTATTTAACTCTAAATATGAATGGTGTACTAATTATTAAGCTTAATACAAACCATATAAACCAAATTATAGTTCTTATCATTATTTTGTCACTCCTCAAAATTTTAAGTATAAATAAAGTATACTATAAAATATACTTTAAAAGTAAGATATTTGAAATATAAAATATTAATAAACTAAATAAAGACTAAAGTCATATAATGAATTTAAGATAAATTTTTTTTGAGGTATAGATAGTGTCTAAATTTCAACCGGAAAAATTAAATGTAAGCTATAAGGATAAAATAAGTATAAATAGTTCATTAATTCCCAGGAAATATACATTAACACATTCTGATGAGAGTGGAGAATTATTTTTATCAATAGGAAGTAAATATGATTTAGATCAAATTGATTATAATAACAGAGATGAGGTTTTAGGGAGTTGGGAAAAAGATAATGAATATTATTTGCTTATTACAGTAGAGGTAGATAAGGGGGAAGATCTTAGCAATACTATCAGAAGAGATAAAATTTTTAGGCAAGAATTACCGTTAGCATTAATGGCTATAATATATGGAGATAACTTGTTGCTAGAAAATAATAAGGAATTATATGAAGCTCCAATTAGAGTGAAATTTAATTCGAAAATTAATGAATATAATATGTTAGAAGAATGGGGAAAAGTAAGGGATTATAAATATAATGTAAACAGATATAATAATGAATTACCTAATTATAAGTTTAATCCATTTCCAATATTACCTCCTGTACAACCACCAAATTATTTAAAACCTATAAAGAATAAAAATAAGCAGAAGGATGCTGTAATAGAAAGAGCTTTAATAACTATGTTAGAGTCATATATAAGCACTCAAGTATATACTTTGTTTGGAAAGAATACTCCTTATTGCATAAAACAATCAGAGATAATAAATGCAAGGGTTGTGAATACTTATGGTCCTTGTAGTGAAGAATGTGAAATAGTAGTTGGAATTAAGGCTGGGAAGAGGCCAATATTTTATAATAATTTAATTATAACGTTTTTAATTGCAGGAAATGGAGTTAAAATAAAAGACGTTAAAACTCCAAAAGTGTAAAGTAGAAAAAATTGACATAAACCCAATGTTGTAATAAAATGTATTTATGCAATAATTCATGATGCGTGCTCTCATAGTTTAATGGATAGAATAGTCCCCTCCTAAGGGATAGATACAGGTTCGATTCCTGTTGGGAGTACCATGCATATAAAAACGGCTTAACAATTATGTTAAGCCGTTTTTTATTTTAAATATAAGTTATATTTTTATTTAGATTTTTTTTCTAAAAAGTCTTTTGACTTTTCTAATAATATTATTAGTGCCCCACCTATAATAAAGAATATCCAACTAAAGTTAGAAAGATTCATTGCTGGTTGTGGAACTTCTAATGTTGTAGGACCCATAAATACTGCATATATTGAACCAAGCATTAATCCTAAAATTAAGTAAATCATTGCTGATCTATATTTGCTTAGTAAGAATTTAATTATTTTAATAGTACTTAATATTCCTACTATTACCCCTAATCCAAAAATTATAAGTACTGGTAAATAAGAAAGGTTTAAAGATAAAACTTCTTTTATTGAACTTATAATTCCAGTATAAAGTCCAAATATTAATAATAAAGTTGAACCTGATATACCAGGTAAAACCATAGCTGAAATTGCGATCATTCCAGCAACAAATACAAATATACCAACACCAAAATTTAAGCTTTCTAATGAAAGATTTAAGCCGCCATTAGAGCCTGATGGGTTAAAGTATGTAATTAAAGCAACAATTAAAGCGCCAATTATAGTAAAAATAATATTTTTATATCTACCAATTAATGAATCTTTTTCTTGCTTCATTATTAGTGGAATCGCAACTATTATAAAACCTGTAAATAATGAACTAATACTATAAATATGCGCATCAAATATAGAAGATAATATTAGTACAGATAACACCATACCAACTATCCAGCCAATTCCTAATTTCATTAAGAAAATTAAAGATTTTTTCTTATCAGCTGTACTATTTTTTGATATTAAAGAGTTTAATGAACCTATGAAGTCATCATAGAATCCTAAAATAAAAGCAATAGTACCACCCGAAACTCCCGGAACACTATCAGCTAAGGCCATAAAGAAACCTCTGATAAAATTAATAATAAACACAATATCACCTCAAAATAAATATGTTAAGTATAAAATTAATATACTAAATATAAAAATATTTAGTATATTTTTATAAAAATTATATTATAAATACACAAAAAACACTAAATAATTTTTCTGAAAAAAAATGTAAATTTTATGTTTATTTATTGGTAAATTATATCATATAGTATTAACGTATGATATAATAAATATCAAAATATTTTATTAAATTACTAGGAGTGTGATTTTTTTGGAACCCAGTCAAGTGTGGCAGATAATAGTACTTATAATTTTACTAGTATTGTCTGGATTTTTTTCAATGTCAGAAACAGCACTTATGGCACTAAGCAAAATAAGAATAAGACATATGGTGGATGATGGAGTAAAAGGCGCTAAATTAGTTGAAAAATTAACAGAAGACCCAAATAAGTTGTTAGGAGCCATATTAATCGGTAATAATATAGTTAATATCTTAGCTTCATCATTAGCAACAACATTATTTGTTTCATTAGTTGGACCGAGTGGTGTTGGAATAGCAACTGCAGTTATGACTGTATTAGTACTTATATTTGGAGAAATAACTCCAAAATCAATAGCAAAGCAAAAATCAGAACAAGTATCATTAAAAGTAAGTAAGCCAATAAGTATAATCGTAAAGTTATTTAAACCTTTTATAGGAATTTTTACGTTTATATCAAGTGGATTTATAAGATTATTAGGTGGAGATCCAAAGGCAAGCGAGCCGTTTATTACAGAAGAAGAATTAAGAACAATGGTTGGTGTTAGTGAAGAAGAAGGTGTCCTTGAGGATGTAGAGAAAGAAATGATATTTAATGTATTTGACTTTGCTGATTCACAAGCTAAAGATGTTATGGTACAAAGAGTTGATATTGTAGCAGTTGATTCAGAGGCTACTTATGAAGAAGTACTAGATGTTATAAAAACAGAACAATTTTCAAGAATTCCAGTTTATAATCAGACTATAGATGATATAGTTGGTATATTATATGTTAAGGACTTAATTATAGCAGGTCAAAATAAGGATGGATTTAAAGTTTCAGATTATATGAGAGAGCCTTATTATACATTTGAATTTAAGAAAATCAAAGAATTATTTAATGAAATGAAAAAGACAAGAAATCATATTAGTGTAGTTTTAGATGAATATGGTGGAACTGTTGGTATAGTTACTATAGAAGACCTTATTGAAGAGGTTTTTGGTGATATAGAAGATGAATATGATGATTACGAAAATGAAATAGAAGTAATTAAAGAAGATGAATATGTTGTTGATGGAAGTGCAAAATTAGATGATATAAGTGAATTAATTGGAGTTAATATGGAATCAGAAGAATTTGACTCTATTGGGGGATTAATAATTGGTGAATTAGGAAGGTTCCCTGAAAGTAAAGAAGAGGTAAATTTAAATAGTATTAGATTTGTAGTTGAAGAAATAGATAAAAATAGAATTAAAAAAGTAAGAATTTACACATAAATTAATTTTAAGTAAAAAAATATTAGTATAAAAATGGCGAATGACAAATATTTAAGAGAATGGTAATTTGTCATTTGTCATTTTTAGTTTATCATTAGACTATGTATTCTAAGCCTCATAGTAAGTAAAGGGGGTTACATAATGAATTATATGAATATTGCTTTAGAGGAGGCGAAAAAGGCTTATCTTAAAGGCGAGGTTCCTATTGGAGCAGTAATAGTAAAAGATGGAGAGATAATTGCTAGAGCGCATAATTTAAAAGAAACTATGAAATCTGCAATAGCACATGCTGAAGTTTTGGCCATTGAAGAGGCAAGTAAAAAAGTTGGTGATTGGAGATTAAATGGTAGTGAAATGTATGTTACATTAGAGCCTTGCTCTATGTGTGCTTCTGCAATAGCACAGGCTAGGATATCTAAATTACATATAGGAACATTCAATAAAGATATGGGGGCTTGTGGGACTATATTAAACATTTTTGACTATGATATTTTCAATTCATATGTAATTACGAATTGGTGCTATAATAAAGAATGTAGTGAATTAATGAGTAAGTTTTTTTATGAGAGAAGAAAACAAAATTAAATAAAAACGGGAGATGGTAAAAATGAATCCAGTAGCATTTGAAATTTTTGGAGCTCCAATTAGGTGGTATGGAATTATTATTGCAAGTGGAGTTTTAGTGGCATTTTTAATGTCATATTTATTTGCAAAGAAAAAAGGATTAGATTTTGATATTATTACAGATGGATTTTTATGGAGTTTTCCATTTGCAATTATTGGTGCTAGACTATATTATGTTGCCTTTGAATATAAAAATTATCATTCGTTTATGGAGGTAATAAATATAAGAAATGGTGGTATGGCAATACATGGAGGACTTATTGGTGGATTATTAGTTGCATACATATTTACTAGAGTAAAAAAGGTTAATTTCTTTGAGTACATTGATGTAATAATGCCAGGAGTTATACTAGCTCAAGCAATAGGTAGATGGGGTAATTTTATGAACCAGGAAGCTCATGGAGGACCTGTATCAGAGGCCTTTATAAGTAAATTCCCTGAGTTTATACAACAAGGAATGCTTATAAATGGTACTTATTATCATCCAACATTCTTATATGAATCTATATGGAATGTAATTGTATTTGCTATATTAGTATTTATCCTTTATAAAAAGAAGAATCAACAAGGTATTGTTATAGGAAGCTATATGGTTCTTTATTCTTTAGGAAGATTCTTCATAGAAGGATTAAGAACAGATAGTTTAATGGTATTTGGCTTAAGAACTGCTCAATTAGTAAGTTTACTTGGTATAGTAATTGGAGCCATAATAATATTTATGTCAATTAAAAATAGTAAGAAGAAAATAGTATGATTTACTTGTATGGAGTGGAAGAATAAATAAAAGATAATGCTTTCACTCCATTAATTTATGCAAATTTTATAAAGAAAATCTTTTTATTGAACTACAATAATATTTATGTTAAAATGAGAAAGTATCAATAATAGGTACAAAGTAAAAATAAATTACTTTACGGTATGGAGAGATGTCCGAGTGGTTGAAGGAGCACGCCTGGAACGCGTGTATAGGGGAAACTCTATCGTGGGTTCAAATCCCACTTTCTCCGCCATAGCCGTGCTAGATGGGGAGTCAGCGGTGCCCTGTAACCTGCAATCCGCTACAGCAGGATTTAATTCCTCACCTAGGCTTTAATCTGTTTGGTCTGCCCTATGCAAGTGATGTTGAGGGTCGGGTCCCACGCGACGTAAGACTGTGAACCTCGTCAGGTCCGGAAGGAAGCAGCGATAAGCAGCCCCTGCGTGTGACGTGGATCAATCTTGCCTGAGTTAACTACATAGGTAACGCTTATAGATTACTGTCGAAGTGAGGTGCACGGTTTTAAATTACCCTTTCTTTTAGAAAGAAAGGCTTTTTTAATGTTTATAATGATTTTTATTTAAATTAATACTGATGATAAAAATTAGAGTAAATCTAACTATCATCATAAAATTTTACTAATTACGGTTACTCTTCAATAGGATTAACAATATAGGACAAAAAAACAATAGGACAGAAAAATAGGGAAATTTCGTTAGAAATATCCCTATTTTTCTGTCCTTTTTTAGGATAATAGATCACATGAAAATAAAGTAAAAAACATATAATATATGTATTTAATATATATTATATAAATTAATGCAAGTTAAAAGTACAAAAAATTGCATTTTTAAAAGAAAAGTATTGTAAAATGATATTAAAATGAAATATAATAAAAGAGTAAAATGCAAAAAAATTTAAGGGGGCTATTAAAATGAGAAATTTTCCAAGCTCAATGATGACACAACATCCAGATAATGTAGAAAAATACATATCAATTCAACAAGAACCGGCAGAAGCAATAGAGGGATTAACACCTCAAGATAAGGGCGGTCTTGGAATAGATGAGATAATGATAGATTTTGAGGGGAAATTAACTCCATATCATCAAACATCTCAAGTTGCATTAGGATTGATTGGTAATAAGGTTATACCAGGTAAGGATGTTAGAATAACACCTAGAATACCAAATGCAAATAAAGAGTCTGTATTTAGACAATTAATGAGTATAATGTCTATAGTAGAAACAAATGCACAAGCTTATCAACTTACTGGTGTGCAAGCAATTCAAGAGGTTGTAGTACCGATGGTAGAAACAGGGCAAGAAATTTCAGAATTCCAAGACAGAGTTAATTCTGTTATAGAGTTAGGAAATAAAAATTATCCTGTAAAGTTTGAAGATAATAGTGTAAGAATAATTCCGTTAGTTGAAGATGTTCCAGCATTAGTTAACGTAGATAAGATATTAGATGAGTTTTATCATATATCTGAAGAAAAGGGGCATAAAATAGATTATTTAAGATTTATGATAGCACGTTCTGATACTGCTATGTCATATGGATTAATATCAGGAGTTCTTTCAGTTGTTATGGCTGTAGATAAAGCTTATAAATGGGGCGAAGAACATGGGGTAGAGGTAGCACCTATATTAGGATGTGGATCTCTTCCATTTAGAGGACATTTTACAGGAAGAAATATAGATAAAATATTACAAACATATGCAGGAGTAAAGACTTTTACATTCCAATCTGCATTAAGATATGATCATGGTGAAGAAGAAACTAAGCAAGCGGCTAGAGAATTAAAAGAGAAGGTTAATATGTATGAACATAGAAAATTCTCTGAAGAAGATATAGCCTTAATGAAAGAGTTTATAGGAATATTATCTAAACATTATTTAAATACATTCTTAAAGGTTATAAATACTGTTTCATTTGTATCTGACTTCATTCCAAAGAATAGAGATAGATTAACTAAGGCTAAAACAGGATTAGAGTACAATAGGGAAGTAGCTAATCTTGATAATATAGCAAACTTAGTAAGCAATGAAGAATTAAAGAAAGAAATATTAAGTATAGATAATTCTGTTGAATATGCTGTTCCAAGAGCAATATCATTTACTGGAGCAATGTATACATTAGGAATGCCACCAGAGCTTTTAGGTATGGGTAGAGGACTTAAAGAAATAAAAGATAAGTTCGGCCAAGAAGGAATAGATAAGTTATTAGAGTTCTATCCTGTGCTAAGAGAAGATTTAGGATTTGCAGCTAGATTTGCAAATGCTAGTGTTGGTAAAAAGATAATTGATGAATCTGCAAGACAAGAATATAAAGAAGACATGAAATATGTTAATGAAATATTAGAATTAGGTTTAGATTACGAATTCATGAATGATAATGAATTCTACCATACGTTATTAAAGACTACTAGACCAATAATAATGCACTTAATAGGTTTAGAAGATAATATAATTCAAAGTAAAACTGAAGAGTTAAAGATCTTAAATGAGTGGATTATTAGAATGGGTAAAGTTAGAGGAAGTATTGGATAAAATAAAAAGATAAAAATTAAAATAGAAGATATAAAATAAAAAGTCGGCAAAGCCGACTTTTTTGTTTTTAAGTAAAGATTTTATTTTCTTACTAAATCAATGAATTGATATTGTAATCCATTTTTTTCGCAAGTTAGTATTTCTGATTCAAAATCCACAGCAAACTCATTTAAATCTATTTGTGGAAAACTTGTATCACCATCAAAGGATTTAAATACTTTAGTTAAAAGTAAGTTATCCACATTGTGGATAAGTTGTTTGTAGATTTCTCCTCCGCCTATTATAAATGCGGGTTCAGAGGAGTTTTTATATTTGTTGATAACTTCAGACAAACTGTGGATAACTTCTACATTTTCGTTATCCACAGAATAATTTTCATCTCTTGTAATTATAACATGTTTTCTATTAGGTAAAACTCCAGGTAGTGATTCAAATGTTTTTCTACCCATTATTATTGTATTACCTGACGTAATGGCTTTAAACCTTTTTAGGTCTTCAGGGATATGCCATAAAAGCTTATTATCCCCTCCTATAATATTATTTTCAGCTATAGCGACAATAATAGAAAGCATTAAACTGATACCTCCATTTTTATTGCAGGGTGATATTTATAATCTATAAGTTTAATATCATCTGCTGTAAAGTCATAGAAGTTAGTTATTTCTGGATTTATCCAAAGTTTTGGAGCTTCATATTCATCATTAGCTCTAGTTAATTGAAGTTTCATTCCTTCAACTTGATTTTCATATATGTGTGCATTATTAATTACATGAGTAAATAGTCCTGGTTTAAGACCTGTTACTTGTGCGATTAAATGAACTAGCACAGCATATTGAGATGTATTAAATGGTACACCTAATGGAACGTCTCCACTGCGCTGAATTAACATACAATTTAGTTTACCATCAGTTACATCCCACATAGTCATAAAGCAACAAGGTTGTAGTGTCATATGGGGTAGGTCCTCTATATTCCACATTGTCATAAGCATTCTTCTATCTTGAGGATTAGTTTTTAATGTTTCAATAAGCTTATCAATTTGATTGAATTTTGCTATTTGATAACCATAACCTCTACCTATAGTATTGTTTTCATCAACCCATTCATCCCAAATTCTAACGTTTTGTTCTTGTAATTTAGTTACATCATTAGATTGATCTCTATAAATCCATAGCATTTCTTTAACAGCTGTTTTAAAAGCTACGAATTTAGTAGTTAAGATTGGAAATTCTTTTTCAAGATTAAATTGCATTACTTGATGAGGCAATTTATATGTTGGCATTCCAGTCCTATTGTTGTCATAGTAGCCGTTATTTAAAATATCTTCTACTATGCTTAAATATTTTTTATCATATAGACTCATTTCAATACCTCCTAAAAATATATACTATCTATTTTACTACAAAATTCTCATATAAAAAATCAAGAAATTTATATAAAAAAATCATATTTAAACTAAAAAAACATAAAATTATCGGAATAGTTAAAAATATAACAATTAATTGTAAAATAAATACATATAAATGTTAAATAATTAACAATAAGAAATATATAGATATGTTTATAAAGAAATAGAAATAAAAATGATGTTTAAAAAGTGCATAAGCTTTGAATAAATATACAAATATGAGTTTTATAGTTTAATTCGTGTTAGTATATGTTGTTTTTTATAAATAATTCATAGAAAGCTTATAGGAATAAAAGGGGGAAAAATCTTTAATTATTAATAGAATTTGGGTATAATAAAAAATAAACGACTACGCAAAAGAGAGGTGAGTATATTGGCATATACGGCTTTATATAGAGAATGGAGACCAAAAACATTTAATGATGTTGTAGGTCAGGAACATATTACAACAACTTTAAAAAATCAAATTTTAAATAATAGAATTGCTCATGCGTATCTTTTTTGTGGAACTAGAGGAACAGGAAAAACTTCTACAGCAAAAGTGTTTTCAAAAGCACTTAATTGTCTTAACTTAAAAGATGGTGAACCTTGTAATGAATGTGAAATGTGTAGAAAAATAAATGAAGGTTTAGCTATAGATGTTACAGAATTAGATGCAGCTTCAAATAATGGAGTAGATAAAATTAGAGATATAATTGATGATGTTAAGTATCCACCACAAGAGGCAAGATATAAGGTTTATATAATGGATGAGGTTCATATGTTATCTGCAGGTGCGGTTAATGCCTTTCTAAAGACATTAGAAGAACCACCAGCTAATGTAATATTTATTTTAGCGACAACAGATCCACAAAAACTACCTATTACTATACTTTCAAGATGTCAAAGATTTGATTTTAAAAGAATAAATAATAATGAAATAACAGCAAGACTTAGAAGAATAGTAGATGATCAAAATGTATTAGCTGATGAAAAAAGTTTAAATTTAATAGCTAGAGTTTCAGATGGAGCAATGAGAGATTCTTTAAGTATATTAGATCAAGCTATTTCTATGGGAAATGGAAATGTTGAATATAATACAGTAGTAAGTATGTTAGGCTTAGTTACTAATGAACATCTATTTAATTTAGTTAATGCAATAATTCAAAGAAGTGTTGAAAAAAGTATTGAAATTATAGAAGATGTAATATATTCGGGAAAGGATATTTATTTATTTATAAAGGATTTAATTGCACATTATAGAAATTTACTTATGGTTAAGGTAACTAACAATCCAGAAGAAGTATTAGATATGTCAGAAGAAAATATTGCTTTGATTAAAGAGCAAGGTACGCATTTAAGGGCTGAAGAGATAATGAGATGTATAAGAATACTTCAAGAAGCAGAAAATAATGCTAAGATAAGTAAACAAGCAAGGTTATACTGTGAATTAGCAGTTATTAAAATGTGTAAAATAGAATATGATACTTCCAACGAAGTAATGTTAACTAGACTAAACAAACTAGAGGAAAGTTTAAGAAATGGAAGTATAAAGGTTGCTACTGTATCAAATGATATAGCAGAGGTAAATAAGGCTAGACAAGTTTCTAATAGCCAACCAAAAACAAGGGTTGTAAGCAAGCAACAAATTGAAGAAAATATAGGTGGAAATTCTGATTCTAAGATTACTATAAATGATGTAAAAAAAGCATGGAAAGATATAATAGAAAGATTTAAGGCTAGAAGAGAGATGATAATAAGCTCTTTAATTATGATAGGAAAGCCGATAGAGTGTATGAACGGAGTAATTACTGTTCAATTTGATAGTCAAAATGAATTTGCAAAGAATAGATTAAGTGAAGCTAAAAATAGAGATATTATAAATGATGTTTTTGGCGAAATATTTAGAGAAAGAGTTAAGGTGAATTTTGTTGTTGAATCTGAAGATAATAAAGGTAAAAGTACCGAGGATATCTTAAGAGATGCATTAGGTGATGACTTAATTGATTTTGTAGATGAATAAAATTTATATAGTTACTTATTCTAGTAAATATTAAAAAAATGCTATATAATAAAAAATAGATTTTATTTGAATTAAGGAGGATTTTTTATGGCAAGAGGTGGATTCCCTGGAGGTTTCGGCGGAGGAAATATTAACAATTTAATGAAGCAAGCACAAAAGCTTCAAAAGGATATGGAGCAAGCACAAAAGGAACTTGAAACTAAAGAGTTCGAAGCTTCAGTTGGTGGCGGTGCTGTTGTAGTTAAAGTAAATGGGAAAAAAGAAGTTTTAGCTATAAATATAAAAGAAGAAGTAGTAGATCCAGATGATGTTGAAATGTTAGAAGATTTAGTATTAAGTGCAGTTAATGAAGCACTAAAGAAAGCTGATGAAGAAACTTCAAGTAAAATGGGTAAATTAACTGGTGGATTAAATATACCAGGAATGTTCTAAGGGATAAGGGGCTGTTTTTTAAACAGTCCTTCATTTTTGAAAAAATATTGTGAAAAAATACTTTTTTAGCGAAAAGATAATAAAAGGGGTGTAATTATGGAGTTTTATCCAGTTGCGATAGAAAAGTTAATTGAAGAATTCGCAAAATTGCCAAGCATTGGGCAAAAGACGGCGCAAAGACTTACACTACATATTTTAAATTTACCAGAGGATGAAGTTAAAGAGTTTGCTAGTGCATTAGTAAAGGCTAGAGGAACTATAAAGTATTGCTCTGTATGCGGAAATTTTACAGATAAAGATCCATGTGCAATATGTGGTAATCCAAATAGAGACAAAAATGTTATTTGTGTAGTAGAACAACCTAAAGATATTATGACAATGGAAAAGGTTAAAGAATTTAACGGAGTATATCATGTTCTTCATGGAAATCTTTCTCCAATGCAAGGAAGAGGACCTCAAGATATAAAAATAAGAGAGCTTGTTGCAAGAATGAGTGCAGATATTAAAGAAGTAATAATTGCTACTAACCCGAATGTTGAAGGGGAAGCAACAGCCATGTATATATCAAGAATACTTAAACCATTAGAAGTTAAGGTTACAAGAATAGCATCAGGACTGCCTGTTGGTGGAGATTTAGAATATGCAGATGAAGTAACACTTTCAAAGGCACTTGAAGGTAGAAAAGAAATATAAATAATGGGCAATGGATAGTTAAGGTTGAAACTGATACCGCTAATTATCCATTACCCATTAATAAATTAATTTGTAATTTAGTTTATTTATTAAAATATCACTAAAAAATAATTTTAATAATGATAAGCAACTCCAATACTTCCAGGACCTACATGTAATCCTATAATAGGTCCTATAGATTGTATTTTTACATTATCTAATCCTAAGCTAGATTTAAGTCTATTAGCAAGTTCTTGCCCTTCAGACTCGCAATTTATATGATGAACTATAAGTCCTTTAATTGGTGATTTTGAATTTTGTTCTAAAATAGTATTAACTATTTTATCAATAGCTTTTTTCTTTGTTCTTACTTTAGTGAATACAGTAGTTTTACCATCTTCAACAGTAAGTATAGGTCTTATTTGAAGTAATGATCCGAATAAAGCAGCAGCTCCACCAATTCTTCCACCTTTTTTTAGGTATTCTAAAGTATCAGGTACAAATATGAATTTACTATTTTCTATAACATTCTTTGCGATACTTACTACTTCATCTAAAGATTTATTTTCGTAAGCGGCTTTAGCAGCTTCTAGTACAGCAAAACCAGCTTGCATACAGTTGCTTCTAGAATCTATCATTTTTATATTAGCATCAGGATAATTTTCAAGAATCATATTTTTTACTAAGTTAGATGTTGAAAATGTACCACTCATGTCTGAAGATAAAAATATGCCAACAACATCATTTCCAGCTTTTATTTCTGTTTCAACTGCATTATATAAATCTTCAATACTAGGCTGAGATGAAGTTGGAATTGTTGCTGATTTAGCCATTTCATTATAAAACCAATTATTTGATAAGTCTGTTTCTCTATAGCTATTTCCATTAAGTAAAACATTTAAAGAAACTATAGCAACTTTATATTTATCTATGTATTCTTGCGGTAAGTAGCAAGTACTATCTGCTATTATTTTTACGCTCAAAAAAAACACCTCCATTAAATTTAACATTATTTAAGGTATTATATCAAACTATTGAAATTAAGTACAGAAAACATACTGTTAATAATTTGAAAGTATAAATATATAGAGTAGTATATTTTGAATAAGATTCTATTAATGTGGAAAGTATGTAGATAAGTGCTTTTAGGAGGTAGAATATGAATATAAAAAATGTATTAAGTTTAATTTTGGTGAAATATAGCAATGATAATACAATTAGTAATAAGGTATTAGAAGAAATACAAGATTCTATTATAGAGATGGAAGCAGCAGAATCTATGTTTAATAGTGTAAATGATCCTAAGTTAATTGAGGCTGCAATTTATAGAGAAGAGGCAGCAAAAAGAAAATTTGATTATTTACTATCTGTAGCCAAGGAGCAATATTCAAGAGAGCAAGAAAAAGAAAATGAAGAAATGGAAATATAATGAATATTGTTATATAATATAAAATAATATAATATTGTATTATTTTATATTATATAGGAGGGTTATAATTTGAGTATTGAAATGATTATTTATGCTCTAGTTGGATTGGCACTTTTATTTTTAATTATAAAGTTGTTAAAGTGGCCTATTAAAATATTAATTAATGGAATAATAGGAATAGTGTTATTGTATGTAGCAAACTACATAGGTGAATATTTTAATTTTTATATAACTATTAATCCTATAACTGCACTTATAGCAGGTTTTTTAGGAATACCAGGAGTAATATTTTTAGTAATATTTCAGTTGTTTTTTTAATTAAATTTATTTTATAAAGGTTCGATTAAATAAATTTTAATTTATAAGCTTATTTAAAGAGATAGGGAATCTTCATATAATGAAGATTCCCTAAATTTATATAGACGGGAGTTAGAAGATTTTCTTAATTGCCGTAAGCGAAAAGCTTCTGCACACTATATATTATTTTAAATAATAAAAATTGTTACAAAAATAAAGGAAAATAAATCAGGGTGTAAACACTACATCCGTTTACACCCATTATATATAAATGGTACACTAAAATAATTAATGTACCGTCCATACTATTAATATAACCATTTTGAATATAAATATGTATTTAAATAAATGTTATAGGAGTATATAATTTTATTTACAGGAGGAATGTAATATGCCAGCAGGGAACGGAGTTAATTGTAAGTATTGTCCGGAGTTTGATAAGAAAAGATGTAATGGAGATGATAAGGGATGTTTATGTTATAAATGCCCAAGGCATTTAGGGCAATGCAAATGTGTTAAATATTGTAGAGAAACTGAATCAATTTTAATTTTTGATGAAGATTATAATGAAGGTTATTAAGAGAGCTAGGATATAGCTCTCTATTTTTTGTAAAATATAATAAATTTATCACATTATTATATTTAAATAAATAAAATATAAATTATAACTTCTATTTAATATTACGTTAATGAGAGTATAAAAAATATATTAAATTATAAGAAAAGAATAAAAAACATAAGGATATAGTTATATAAAATGTAAAATAGTAGTAAAATATCAAAAAGCAATAAATAAAAATATATTAAAATTCATTAATTGGGGGTTAAGAAATGATAAGAGTATTGACTAATGACGGTTTACAAAAAGGGGCTATTAATAAGTTGACTTCATTAGGATTCGAAGTGGTTAATAATCATTATGAAAAAGATGTATTAGGTACTACTTTAAAAGAATTTGATATCCTAGTCATAAGATCTGCGACAAAAGTTACTGCAGAGAGTTTGGAAGAGGCGCGAGGAGGAAAGCTTAAGCTTATAATAAGAGCAGGAGTTGGAATTGATAATATAGATGTTCCCTATGCTACAAAAACAGGAGTAGTTGTAAAAAATACTCCTAATGCAAGTTCAGATTCAGTTGCTGAATTAGTAATTGGACATATGTTTGCTTTAGCAAGATTTATAGGTATTTCAAATTGTACTATGAGAGAAGGTCAATGGAATAAGAAAAAGTATGAAGGAATAGAGCTTAATGGAAAGATATTAGGTATTATCGGAATGGGCAGAATTGGTAGGGCATTAGCTAAAAAAGCCGATGCTTTGGGTATGAAGGTTATTTATAATGATATGTTTGGTAAACAAGAAAATTTAGCATATGAGTTTTTAGAATTAGAGGAGTTATTAAAGACTTCTGATTTTATATCTTTACATGTTCCTTATGATAAAGAGAAAGGCTCATTAATAGGAAAAGATCAATTTGATATTATGAAAGATGGAGTTTATTTAATTAATTGTGCTAGGGGAAAAGTTGTTGAGGAATTAGCTTTAATAGAGGCTTTAAATAGTGGAAAAGTTGCTGGGGCAGGAATAGATGTTTTTGAAGAAGAACCTACTAAAAATGTTAAGTTAATAAATAATCCTAAGGTAAGTGTAACACCTCATATTGGAGCAGCGACTAAAGAAGCACAAGAGAGAATAGGTGATGAAGTTGTTAATACTATAGTTGATTTTGTAGCTAATAATTTAGTAACAGCATAGTTATAGGAGGAGTAATAATGGCAGTAATAAAAGCATTTAGGGCATTTAGACCTATACAAAGTTTAGCATCAAAAATAGCTGCATTACCATATGATGTAATGAATAGTGAAGAAGCTCGTGAAATGGTTAAAGATAATGAGTATTCATTTTTACATGTAGATAGAGCAGAGGTTAATTTACCGGAAGAGATTAATGTATATGATAAGGTTGTGTATAATAAGGCAAGAGAAGTATTAAATAAGATGGTTGAAGATGGTTTATATATACAAGATGAAAAGCCATGTATGTATGTATATAGGCAAACTATGAAAGGAAAGAGCCAAACTGGATTAGTTATTTGTGCATCAATAGATGATTATATTAATAATAAAATAAAAAAACATGAACATACTAGAAAAGATAAAGAACTCGATAGAATAAATCATGTTGATTATTGTGATGCAAACACAGGACCAATATTTTTAACCTATAGAAATCAAGATGAAATATCTAAGATAATGAATAAGTGGGTACAAAATAAGCCATTATATGATTTTATATCAGAGGATGGTAATGGTCATACTGTTTGGATAATTAATGATGATAATGATATAGAAAGATTAACTAATCTTTTTGAAAATGTAGATAGTTTATATATAGCAGATGGGCATCATAGAATAAAATCAGCTGTAGAGGTAGGGTTAAAGCGTAGAAAGCAAAACCCTAATTATACAGGAGAAGAAGAATTTAATTATTTTTTAGCAATAGCTTATCCAGATAATGAATTAGAAGTTTTAGATTATAATAGAACAGTTAAAGATTTAAATGAATTAAGTGAAGAAGAGTTTTTAAATGCTTTAGAAAAAGATTTTATTGTAAAAGTTTCTAAGATGCCTGTTAAACCAGAAAAAAGACATACTTTTGGAATGTATATGAATAATACTTGGTATGAGCTTGAAGCAAAAGAAGGTACTTTTAATGAAGAAGATCCAATGGATAGATTAGATGTATCAATTCTTCAAAATAATTTACTTGCACCAATATTAGGAATCGATGATCCAACTAAGTCTGATAGAATTGAATTCATTGGAGGAATAAGAGGACTTAAAGAATTGGAAAAAAGGGCAAATAAAGATATGAAGGTAAGCTTTTCAATGTTTGCAACAACAACAGATGATATTATGAGTATTGCAGATGGTGGAATGATAATGCCCCCTAAATCTACATGGTTTGAACCAAAGCCAAGGAGTGGATTATTTATTCACAAGCTTAGTTAATTGCAATCACAAATAATTTATGAGTAATAAATAAACAAAAAATAATAAAAAAATGGGGGCATTTTATGGCAAGAGTATATAATTTCGCAGCAGGGCCAGCTGTATTACCAGAAGCGGTTTTAAAAGAAGCAGCAGAAGAAATGTTAGATTATAATGGAGCTGGTATGTCAGTTATGGAAATGAGTCATCGTTCTAAGGCTTTTGAAGAAATATTACAAGCTGCAGAAA
This sequence comes from Clostridium sp. K13, assembly GCF_019734195.1. Classification (GTDB taxonomy): domain Bacteria; phylum Bacillota; class Clostridia; order Clostridiales; family Clostridiaceae; genus Clostridium. The sequence continues at coordinate 23,665 of NZ_JAASHM010000035.1, forward strand.
GAGATTTAAGAGATTTAATGAATATTCCTGATAATTATAAAGTGTTATTTCTTCAAGGTGGAGGTTCAACACAATTTGCAATGATTCCATTAAATTTAATGAAAAATAAGGTTGCAGATTATATTATTACAGGGCAATGGGCTAAAAAGGCAGCTGCAGAAGCAAAAAGATATGGAAGAGTAAATGAATTGGCATCTTCAGCAGATAAGACTTTTTCTTATATACCAGATGTAAGTAAGATAAAGGTAAGTGATGATGCAGATTATGTATATATATGTCATAACAATACAATATACGGAACTACTTATCACAATCTTCCTGATACCAAAGGGAAAATTCTAGTTGCTGATATGTCGTCAGATATATTATCACAACCTGTTGATGTTACTAAGTATGGACTGATATTTGCTGGAGTTCAAAAAAATATTGGACCAGCAGGTACTGTAGTAGTAATAATTCGTGAAGATTTAATTACAGATGATGTACTTGAAGGAACTCCAACAATGCTTAAGTATAAAATACATTCAGATAACAATTCTTTATATAATACACCGCCGTCATATGGTATTTATATTTGTGGTAAGGTATTTAAACACCTTAAGAAGCTTGGTGGGTTAGAAGCTATGAAGAAATTAAATGAGGAAAAAGCTAAAATTCTCTATGATTATCTTGATTCAAGTAAATTATTTAAAGGAACAGTGGTAAAGGAAGATAGATCTTTAATGAATGTTCCGTTTATAACAGGAAACAAAGAATTAGATGATAAATTTGTTAAAGAAGCTAAGGCCGCTGGAATTGAAAATATTAAGGGGCATAGAACTGTTGGTGGTATGAGAGCTAGTATTTATAATGCTATGCCAATAGAGGGCGTTAAGTATTTAGTTGATTTTATGAAAAAATTTGAAGCAGAAAATTAATTATATGAAATAAAAAAATACTGAAATATTTTTTGTACCGTATAGGATAGACAAAATAAAAAATCTATCCTATACGGTACTTTTATTTTTAGTAGAAGTAAAAACAAAATTTATAAATGAGTATTATATTTTACCTTTGGGGAAGTTGTTTTAGTCTAATTCAATTAGAAGTTTTGATACACAAAGAGTAGCAGAAGCTTATTATGCAAATTGCCCAACAATTACTGGAGTAAAGGATATTACTATTAGTAATGAAAGTGAATTAACAGAATTATTAAATGATGTTTCTGCAACAGATATAAATGGTAACAAGTTAGAAGTTAGTTGTATTGTTGAAGAGGCAAGAACAAAATTATGGACAGGTAAAATTTAAAGCAGTAACAGAACCTGCAGCATGGGGAGCAACACCAAATGAAGCTCAATTAAAGTATCATAATGATGAATTAGCGGCTTTTTGCCACTTTGGTATGAATACTTTTACTGATAAAGAATGGGGAGATGGTAAAGAAGATTCTTTTCTATTTGCTCCAACTGGAAATGTAGGAGAATATGCAAAATCATGGGTTAAAGCATTAAAAGATGCTGGATTTAAAAACTTATCGTAACTGCAAAGCACCATGATGGATTCTGTATTTGGCCTAGTGCATATACAGAGCATGATGTTGAAAACTCTCCTTACGGTGGTGATGTTTTAGCAGAAATTTCATGAAATAGAAAGAGATTCTTACCAAGTAAAAGAAGGAGATTCTTTAAGAGTTAAGTTAAAAAGAACTGGTGGAACTGAAGGTGAAGTAAGCGTTCATGTTACTACTCCTCCAGGTATGGCAGTACAAGGACAATATTACGAAGATATAAATAATGTTGTTACATTTAAAGATGGTGAAAACAGCAAATATATAACAGTAAAAACATATGACAACTCAAAAGTACAAGGTAATAAAGATTTTTACTTAGAAATTGATACACCAACAGATGGAGCACAAATTGGATTAAAATATAGTGCAAGAATATTAATTGTTGAAGATGATATAAGATTAGAAGATGCAGTTAATAGAGTTGAAGGATTAAGTGAAAGCTGGTATAAAGTAGAAGGATGGCAAAATCTAGATAAAGAATACTTAAAAGCTAAAGCTGCATTAGAAGATAAGTCTTTATCAGAAGATAAGTCTTTATCAGAAGATGAAAAGATAAAAGTTTCTAATAGCTTAATGGATGCTTATTCAAATCTTGAGTCTATAGTTACTTATAGCAAGAGAAATCCAATGATCTTATCAATTGAAGATGGACAAACTAAAATTGCTGAAAGTGAATTAGGAGTTTTAGATTCAAGTCATGAGAATATAGTTGATAATAGCTATTTAAAAATAGTTACAAATAGACAATTCAGTAAGGGAAGACTTATTGATAAAATAAAAGATGGAAACACTATTACAATGCCAGTTGAAACAACACGTGCAGGGGAATATGAATTTGATTTCTCTTATAAAACGGCTGTTCCAATGACATTAAAAATTAGTGGAGAAGGAATTGAAGATACTGAAGTAGTTTTAGAAGCTAGTGAAGAATTAACTAATATTGATAAATTAAGTTAAACTCTAATTTAATTATCAACATGTACAGGCTCTACAAAGGATGCAAGAACAATAGTAACTGCTAAATTAAAAGATGTAAAATATTAATTGAATTATATTAATGATAGCTATATAAGGGCATTAAATATAAAGAATAGGTTATTTAATATAAGTGAATAAAGAAAGATGATTTCTTTTAATTAGAAATCATCTTTTTTTATGTTTAGCTTTTTAAGCTGATTATTAAGTATAAGCTTTAATTATATATTACCTTGATTTATGTATTAAAGCTTTTCTAACATTGTTTTTAATATAAATGTAGAGTTTTTAACTCCAATAGGTGTAAACTTTTCAAAGTCCATATGAGCTCCGTTATTAGCATTATCAGATATAGATCTAATAACAACGAAAGGTATATTATTTAAATAACAAACATGAGCTATGCTAGCACCTTCCATTTCACAAGCTAATGCACTAAATTCCTTTTCAAGCCATTGAATTTTATCAAGTGAAGCTACAAACATATCTCCTGATACTATTCTTCCAGAGAATGTCTTAAATTCAGAAGCTTCAGCACAAGCAGCTTTTGCTGTTTCAACTAATTTAGTATCACATTTGAAATCAAAAGTATCAAGTCTTGGAATTTGCCCCATTGGATCGCCAAAAGCAGTTGTATCCATATCATATTGAACTAAATTTTCTGCGATTACTACATCACCAGGATATATATCCTTACCTATACCACCAGCAACACCTACATTTATTACTGATGAAACATTATATTCAGATGCAAGGATTTGAGTGCATACAGCAGCATTAACCTTACCTATACCGCATACAACAGCAACAACATCATGACCCCATAATTTTCCCTTATGAAATTTCATTCTTGCCTTTTCTTCAACAGTTTCTAACTTCATGTCTTTTAAAAGAATTTCTAATTCTTCAGACATAGCACCTATTATTCCTAAAATCATTTTAAATCCTCCATATAAGTATATAATTTATATAAATTTACTTAAAATATATTATATACTGACATTGAATTAATTAATAGCAATTTAATATTAAAATTCAAAACAAAGAAAACCGATAGAATTACTTGTATTAATTTAACTTGAAATATATAATAGTCTCAATAAGAAAAAATGTACGAAGGAGAATAAATATATGGCATTAAATGAATTTTGCAGAACAGAATTACTTATAGGTGAAGAAGGAATAGAAAAATTAAATAATTCTAAAGTAATAGTTTTTGGAATTGGTGGAGTAGGAAGCTTTGTAGTGGAAGCATTAACAAGAGCAGGCGTAGGAAATTTAATTTTAGTAGATAATGACACAATATGTATATCTAATTTAAATAGACAAATACATGCTACACAATCAAAAGTAGGAAATATAAAGGTTGAGGCTATGAAAGAAAGAGTATTGTCTATAAACCCTAATTGTAATGTGGAAGCAAAACAAGAGTTTATTACAGCAGATAATATAGAAGAAATAATTCCAAGTGATATAGATTATGTTGTAGATGCGATAGATACAGTAACATCAAAGTTAGCATTAGCAGAATATTGCTATAAAAATGATATTAAATTAATTGCTTCTATGGGAACGGGAAATAAAATGGATCCTACTCAGTTTAGAGTAACAGATGTATTTAAGACTAAAGTTTGTCCTCTTGCAAAGGTTATGAGAACAGAGTTAAGAAAAAGAGGAGTTAAAAAATTAAAAGTTGTATACTCAGAGGAAATACCAATGGTCCCTAATAAGGGAAAATCAGTTCCATCTCAGAAAAGGCAAACACCAGGAAGTATATCATTTGTTCCACCAGTAGCAGGAATGATAATAGGTGGAGAGGTAATTAAAGATTTAACTGGATTAAATTAATATAATTCTTAAAATGTGTAAGAAGAAGAGGGTACTATTTTAAACAATAAATATAGTACCCTCTTTTATTTAAGAAACTTTTAGTATTACATTATAATTTTCTCCTGTTAAGTTAAATAAAAGATCTTTTAATGATTTTTCGGTATTAGTAATAGCTTGATCATAAAATTTTGAGGTTTTCATTTTTGCTGTAAATAAACTATTTAAATTTTCATAGATAGAATTTAATTCTTCAGAAGAGAATTTTAAATCTCCAAACCTTAAAAATCCCAGTTCAGTATCAGAATATATAGTTTTGCTTTCATTAATATCTATACTAAATATATCTATTTGAGGAATTGTTATATAAATTTCTTTAGTCGAATTATTAATTTCAAAATTGGATTTAGATAAATTAGAAAAATCAATAGAGTAAGAGCAGTTTGCAAAAAAAGTTGCTTTTTTAGATTTTTTAAATATATCTAAATTAAAGTAAGTATTATCTATTGTTAATGTTTCTGATAATTCGACTTCTAGAGGGATTAATTTATTTACATTTCTTATTTCATTTATTAAAATATCATCAGATAAAATATTAGATGATTCAATTTTATAGGAATGAAAATAAGGAAGTAGTTTTTGAAATTTACTAGGATATTTGAAAAATAAAATTAATAGGCAGAAAATTAATAAACTAAGTAAGTATAGTAATAATTTATGAAGTTTAAATTTAGATTTTTTCTTGTATAAAAAAATAGTAATCCCCACCTTGAAGCATTAGTAGATTAAATTCATATAAATAAAATATATTAAAGTAAATATAGTGATATTCCATTAAGTAATATTTTTACTTTTAAAGTAAAGTTAGTTGAGTTTTATATTAATTTATTTGTATAATAAAATTAACTGTAATTGTATTTAGGAGAGTTGGTATGGATAATCAAAAGGAAGTAAATATAGAGCTTATTAAGGGTACTTTAGATGACTATATAGTTAAGGATAAAGATAAAATTGTAATAGGAAGATTTACTATAACTGAATTAGATAAGCAAAATAAAAAATGTAATTTAAAATTAAGATTTTATAGAGAAGATAACTATGATTTATTAAAAATTACATTGGATTGTATTCTTAAAGCTGTATTTAAGGATAAAAATATATTTAAGTCTAATGTAGTAGTTAGCGAAAATATTAATTTAAAGCCATTTTTAGATAGTGGCTTTACATTAGAAGCAATTTTTACTGACAATATATTTACAAAGGGAAATTTCTATGACGAATTAAGCTTTGGAATAAATAGAAATGAATATTTAAATTCAGGAAGAAGTAATATTGTAGAAATTGAAGGAAATAATATTTTAATTAGAAATTTTACACCTGATGATGCACAAGAACTATTGGAGTATTATTTAAGAAATAAGGACCATTTAAGAGATTTTGAGCCTGTAAGAGATGCAAGTTTTTATACTTATGAAACACAAAAGGAAATTTTATTAGAAAGTTATAGACAACTTATGACTGGAACTGGAAGTGATTTAGGAATATATATAGGTGATAAACTTATAGGTAAGGCTAAAATTTCTAGTATAGTTTATGGTGTATTTAAGAGTGGAATATTAGGATACTCTATAGACAAGGAATATGAAGGAAAGGGTTATATGAAGGAAGCTATAAATTTAGTACTAAATTATGCTAAAGAATATTTAGATTTGCATAGACTAGAAGCTTCTGTTTTAACTACTAATGAAAGATCTAAAGGTGTTTTGTTAGCTTGTGGTTTTGAAAAGGTGGGTATTAATAAAAAGTATTTATATATAAATGGTAAATGGCGAGATCATATCACTTTTTATAAAATACTATAATATTTAAGAGGTGATTAAAGTGGGGGTTAAATTAAAAGGAGATAGTACTGTTATTAAAGCTTTAAATAATAATATGGTACTTGTAAAGGATAATGGCATAGAGAAAATTATTTTAGCGAAAGGGATAGGTTTTAATAAAAAGCCTGGAGATATAATTAGTGAAAATATAGATATAGATAAGATATTTTCAATTGAAGATGAAAAAAATCAAATGAATCTAAAAGAAGTATACAATAGAGTTGATGGGGAATTTGTTGCTGTTTGTGAAGAGGCAATAGCTGAAATATGTGAAGAGTTAGATGAGGAGTTAAATGAATCAATTCATATTGGTTTAATAGACCACTTAGCTCTAGCTATAAAAAGATTAAAAAATAAAGAAGAAATAAGTAATCCTTTTATTGTAGAAATAGAAACTTTATATAATGTTGAATTTGAAATGGCAAAAAAAATTATAAAAAAAATACAGCGTAAATATAAAATTAAATTTCCACCAGGTGAAATAGGATTTATTACTTTACATATACATTCAGCTAGAAAAGGAAACAAACTTTCTAATACTATTAAATATAGTTATTTAGCTAATAGGATAGTTTCGTGTATAGAAAGTGCATTTGACTCTAAAATTAATAAAAAATCTTTAGATTATGCTAGATTTTTAGCCCACATAAGATTTACTATTGAAAGAATATTAACTGATACAATATTAAATAATGATTTAATTGATGTAATAAAAAAATCTTATCCTCAATCTTATGAAATTGCAGAGGAATCAGCAAAAATAATTGAAGAAACTTTAAATAAAAAAGTGATAGAAGATGAAATTGCATATATCACAATGCATATAGAAAGATTTCGAGTTTCTATGAAAAGAAAAAATAGCTAAGAATAACATTCCTAGCTATTTTTTTATTTATTAAACTTCATAGTTAACAACTATATTTTGACCAGCAACAACAGAACCAGATTCAACTGGAGTTACTGACTTAGCAGCATCAACATTTGTTACTAAAACTGGTGTTGCAAGAGATAACCCTTTTCCTAAGATGAAGTCTCTATCAATTTTGATGATAGGAGTACCAGCTTTAACTTTTGTACCAGCTTCAACTAATTGTTCGAAACCTTCTCCGTTTAAACTTACAGTATCAACACCGATATGGATTAATAATTCTAGTCCATTTTCTAATGTCATTGCAAATGCATGCTTAGTTTTGAATACTAATGATAACTCACCATCTGCAGGTGCAACGATAGTATCACCTGTTACCATTATAGCAGCACCATCTCCAGCCATCTTTCCAGCAAAAACTGGATCTGGAACTTCTGATAGTGGTATTAAGTCACCAGTAGCAACTGCCACTAATGCATTCTTTGGACTTTCTACTGTAGTTGATTCTACATTGTTTGATTCTGATTTACCAAATAACTTTTTAAAAAAATTAGCCATGATATTTCCTGATAATTCAGGATTCACATCCTTTCTAAAATAAGTTTACACAATTTATATATAGGTAATAAAATAAAAAGGCATAAGTATATCTTTAAGATAAAGATTAACTTATGCCTGATTTAACAGTAACACGTTTCTATTAAAATTATATATATACTAAAATAGTATGTCAATAAAAATAATAAATAAAAAAAAATAATGAAAACGTTGACTTATGTAGCAATTATATACTATAATGTAATTGTAAAGTAAATAACGTTTAAATTATGAGGCGTGCAACCATAAAGATGGGCATTAGCTGAAAGGGATATCTTATATTCTTTTCAGCTTTTTTTGTTACAGAAATTATTTTAAGTATTATATGTATCCTCATAAAATAAACAAAATAAAAAAAATAAGGGGGACTTTACTATTATGATGAAGTATTTACAAAAATTAGGTAAATCGTTAATGCTTCCAGTTGCTTGTTTACCTGTAGCGGCCATTTTAATGGGTATAGGGTACTGGATTGATCCAACAGGTTGGGGAGCAAACAATGTTGCTGCGGCGTTCCTAATCAAAGCTGGTGGAGCATTAATTGACAACATGGCAATTTTATTTGCAATTGGTGTTGGTGTTGGTATGTCAGATGACAATGATGGTACAGCTGGATTAGCTGGTCTTGTTTCATGGTTAATGATTACTACTTTATTATCAACTGGTGTTGTAGCTATGTTAAAAGGTGTGGATGTTTCAGAGGTGCCAGCGGCATTTGGAAAAATTCAAACACAATTTATTGGTATATTATCAGGGTTAATAGGTGCAGCTTGTTATAATAAGTTTAAAAGCACAAAATTACCTGCTGCTTTAAGCTTCTTTAGTGGTAAGAGATGTGTTGCTATAGTAACAGCAGGAGCTTCACTTGTTGCAACATTAATATTATTCTTTGCATGGCCTGTAGTATACGGAGCATTAGTATCATTTGGTGAAGCTATTATTTCTACTGGATCAATTGGAGCTGGTATATATGCATTCTTCAATAGATTATTAATTCCATTCGGTCTTCACCATGCATTAAACTCAGTATTCTGGTTTGATGTTGCTGGAATTAACGATATTGGTAAGTTCTGGGGAACTATGGAAGGTGGAGTTTTAGGTCAAACAGGTATGTATATGACTGGATTCTTCCCAGTAATGATGTTTGGTTTACCAGCAGCTGCTTTAGCTATGTACCATACTGCTAAAGATAATAAAAAGAAAGTTGTAGCTGGTTTATTATTAGCATCTGGTTTAGCTTCATTCTTTACAGGGGTTACAGAACCATTAGAATTCGCATTCATGTTCTTAGCACCAGGATTATATGTAGTTCATGCTGCATTAACAGGTATATCTGCTGCAGTTTGTGCAATGTTACCAGTAAGAGCTGGATTTAACTTCAGTGCAGGTTTTGTTGATTGGTTCTTAAGCTTTAAAGCACCATTTGCTGAAAATCCACTTTGGTTATTAGCTATTGGTTTAGCATTTGGAGTAATTTACTATGTAGTATTTAGATTTGCTATTACTAAATTTAACTTAAAGACTCCAGGTAGAGAAGATGATGATGATACTGCTGGAGAAATGGATGTTAAACTTTCAAACAATGACTTTACAGCTGTAGCTGAGACTATATTAAAAGGTCTTGGTGGAAAAGAAAATATAGTTAGTATTGATAACTGCGTAACAAGATTACGTTTAGAAATCAAGGATCATACAGCAGTAAATGAAAAAGTAATTAAATCTGCAGGTGTTGCTGGAATAATTAGACCAAGCAAGACAAGCATTCAAGTAATTGTAGGAACACAAGTACAATTTGTTGCAGATGAATTAAAAAAATTATGCAAGAGCAAAGTAAATCAATAATTTTAAAACGTAAATAAGAAATTTTTAATAAAGTCATACAACTATTTAATATGTTGTATGACTTTATTTTATATTGTGGAAATAATATTAAATCAAAAAAATATATACATATATATATAAGGTAAAATATATACATATATATTTTAATAGGTAAATAGAATTTATAACAATTAAAAAGTGAATAAAACAATTAACTCAGCCTGGTGTATCAACGTAAGAAAAGTAAAGAATAATAGTGAAAAATGTAGTAATCAAAGAATAAACATTAAATATAGTATATATTGTTAAGGGTATGTTAATATATTGTGGTATTATAAATCTTGTCCTAAGGGACAGCCGATAAGTCGAATGATTAAGTAACAAATTCAGTTAACAAAAACAACAAAAAATGTTGAAAAAAATGTTGACAGAAAAGTTATTCGGTGATAAGATAAACAAGTCGCTTCGGTGCGACAGAGTAAATGGTCTTTGAAAATTGAACAGAATATAGTTAAAGTAAACCAGCAATTCTTTTGAGAGTCTTAAA
>NZ_JAASHM010000036.1 GCF_019734195.1 Clostridium sp. K13
CAAAAGAATTGCTGGTTTACTTTAACTATATTCTGTTCAATTTTCAAAGACCATTTACTCTGTCGCACCGAAGCGACCTCTTTATCTTATCACTGCTTTCGACTCTTGTCAACAACTTTTTTCAAAAAAGTTGTTTTGACATTTGCTCAAGCAACGAAATTTATCTTATCACTTAACTCCCAACCTGTCAACAACTTTTCATTAAGTTTTTTCTGTTGGTCATCAGCGACGTGTTTTATCTTAACATGAAGTTTACTTTTAATATAAAACAAATCCTTTTTTACACTAAATTATATTATTAATTCTTTGTTTTTCATTAAAATTCTCTTTTTTTCTATTATTGATACGCTAGGATAAGGGTACTTGTGAAACATACTATTTCCCCTTTATTTAATAGCTTTATATATAAAAAATGGCAAGTTATAAAGTACTATTGCTAGCATTTATAACTTGCCATCCATGAGCTTTACTAAATAATGAGCTTATTTTAGTAATTACTCCTCTGCCTCTTCTTTTTGAGCTTCTTCAACTAATCTATCTAAACTAGTATCTTTATCTTCTACAGTAATATCATTATCTGCACAAGCTTCTAATGTTAACTGTTCATCTTTTTCTTCCTCTTCAGTACCAGTTATCTTAGCAATAGCTACTACCTTTTCTTCTTCAGAAGTTCTCATTAGAGTAACTCCCATAGCAGATCTACTAGTTACTGATATATCAGATATATTTATTCTAATTGCAATACCACTTGTATTTATAAGCATTAATTCATCTTCTGGCTTACAAACAGTAGCACCAATAACTTTTCCTGTCTTTTCACTTATTTTATAAGTAATAAGTCCAACTCCACCTCTATTTTGTCTCTTATATTCAGTTAATGGAGTTCTCTTACCAAAACCATTTTCACTTATAACTAATAAATCTTCATCATTTGATGCTATATCCATACAAACAGCAACATCATCTTCTCTTAAGTTCATAGACTTAACACCTGATGCTGTTCTTCCCATAGGTCTTACATCTGTTTCATTAAACTTAATTGCATTACCATCTTGAGAAACTATTATTATATCTGCATCTCCTCTAGTTACTTTTACTTTAAGAAGTTCATCACCTTCTCTTAAGTTAATAGCAATAAGTCCACTCTTTCTTAAGTTCTTAAATTCAGATAATGGAGTTTTCTTCACTAAACCATGTTTAGTTGCCATGAATAGGTAACCTTCTACTATATTATCTCTAACAGTTAATACAGTTTCTATTCTTTCATCTTGTTCTATTTGAATAAGATTAATTACATTAGTACCCTTAGCAGTTCTTCCTGCATCAGGTATTTCATAAGCTCTCTTCTTATATACTCTACCTCTATTAGTAAAGAATAATACATCTGAATGAGTAGAAGTTACTAATACATGTTCTACAAAGTCATCTTCTTTTGTAGACATTGCTTGTATTCCTCTTCCCCCTCTTCTTTGAGCAGAATAAGTATCAGCTGATATTCTCTTAATATATCCTGTATGAGTTAAAGTTATAACTGTTTCTTCTTCTTGAATTAAATCTTCAATATCAATATCATTTACAACTTTCTCTATTTGAGTTCTTCTTTCATCATTATACCTAGCTTTTATTTCAAGTAATTCATCTTTAATTACTCCTAATAGCATTTCTTCACTTGAAAGTATTGAATTTAAGTAATCAATAAGTTTCATTAACTCTGCATACTCTTCTTCAATCTTATCTCTTTCTAAACCTGTTAATCTTCTTAATCTCATTTCTAAGATAGCAACAGCTTGTTTTTCAGATAATCCAAATCTTTCTATTAAAGTATTTTTAGCTATTTCACCAGTTTTTGAATTTCTAATAATACTAATTACCTCATCAATATTATCTAAAGCTATTCTTAATCCTTCAAGAATATGTGCTCTTGCTTGAGCTTTTTCAAGTTCGAATACAGTTCTTCTAGTAACAACTTCTTTTTGGAATTGAATATAGTTAGATAAAATTTGCTTTAAACTTAAAACTTGAGGTTCATTATTAACTAAAGCAAGCATTATAATTCCAAATGTATCTTGCATTTTTGTATGTTTAAATAATAGATTTAAAACAACATTAGGATTTGCATCCTTCTTTAACTCTATTACTATTCTCATACCATCTCTATCTGATTCATCTCTTAAATCTGATATTCCAACAATTTTCTTATCTTTAACTAACTCAGCAATACTCTCTATAAGTTTAGCCTTATTAACTTGATATGGAATCTCAGTGACTATAATTCTATGTCTTCCATTTTCCTCTTCAATTTCGGTTTTAGATCTTACAACAACCTTACCTTTTCCAGTCTCATATGCAGCTCTTATACCTGATTTACCCATTATTATTCCACCAGTAGGGAAGTCAGGACCTTTAATGCATGTCATAAGTTCTAATCCTGTAGTTTCTGGATTTTCTATTAACATTATAGTTCCATCTATAACCTCACCTAAATTATGAGGAGGAATGTTAGTAGCCATACCAACCGCTATACCTGATGATCCATTAACTAAAAGGTTAGGATATCTTGAAGGTAATACAACCGGTTCTTGTTCTTCACCATCAAAGTTTGGCATAAAATCTACAGTATTCTTATTGATATCTCTAAGCATTTCTACTGCAATCTTATTCATCTTTGCTTCTGTATATCTCATTGCTGCTGCACTATCACCGTCTACAGACCCAAAGTTACCATGACCATCTACAAGCATATATCTCATTGAGAAATCTTGTGCCATTCTTACTAATGCATCATAAACTGATGTATCTCCATGTGGATGGTACTTACCTAAAACTTCCCCAACTATTCTTGCACATTTTCTGTATCCCTTATTTGGTTCTAATCCTAATTCTTGCATTGCATAAAGAATTCTTCTATGAACTGGTTTAAGGCCATCTCTTACATCAGGAAGGGCACGCCCAACGATTACGCTCATTGCATAATCGATGTAGCATTTTTTCATTTCTTTATTTATATCGACATGTATAAATTTTCCTTCATTTAAGTTCATGTACTCACCTCAACTAATACTAAATATTTTAGTACTATATATCTAAATTGCTTACTTTCTTAGCATTTTTTTGAATAAATTCTCTTCTTGGTTCAACCTTGTCACCCATTAATATAGTAAATATTTCATCTGCTGCAATAGCATCTTCTACCGTTGCCTTTAAAAGAATTCTATGTTCTGGGTCCATAGTTGTATCCCATAATTGATTTGCATTCATTTCTCCAAGACCTTTGTATCTTTGAATATTTATTGAATTATCTTTTCCACCAAAGTCTTCTAAAATCTTATCTAGTTCTTCATTTGAATATGCATACTCTTCTCTCTTACCTTTACTAATTTTATATAGTGGTGGTTGAGCTATATATACATGACCTCCATCTATTAGTGGTCTCATGTATCTGTAGAAGAATGTTAATAATAGAGTTCTTATATGAGCTCCATCAACATCGGCATCGGTCATGATTATTATTCTATTATATCTTAACTTTTCTTCATCAAAATCTTTTCCAATTCCTGCACCAAAAGCAGTTATCATAGATCTTATTGTATCAGAGTTAAGTATTCTATCTAATCTTTGTTTTTCAACGTTTAAGATCTTACCTCTTAAAGGTAAAATAGCTTGGAACTTTCTATTTCTTCCTTGCTTTGCTGATCCACCCGCTGAATCCCCTTCGACTATATATATTTCACATTCCGCTGGATCCTTAGATGAACAGTCAGCTAATTTTCCTGGAAGTGTAGATCTCTCAAGAACAGATTTTCTTGTAAGCTCTCTAGCTTTTCTTGCTGCATCTCTAGCTCTTGCTGCCATTAATGCTTTATCAATTATGATTTTTCCTACAGCAGGATTTTCTTCTAAGAAAATACTTACGCCTTCAGCTACTATTGAATCTACAACACCTCTTACTTCTGAATTTCCAAGCTTAGTTTTCGTTTGTCCTTCAAATTGAGGTTCTGATATTTTAACTGAAACAACGGCTGTAAGACCTTCTCTTGCATCATCACCAGAAAGGTTTTTGTCATTATCTTTAATATGACCAAATCTTTTAGCATAATCATTTATTGCTCTAGTTAAGGCACTCTTAAATCCAGCTAAATGAGTTCCACCTTCAATTGTATCTATGTTATTTGCAAAAGAATATAAGTTTTCATTATATCCATCATTATATTGAAGTGCTATTTCAGCTATTATTCCATCTTTCTCTCCTTCAACATAAATAGGAGATTCATGTAACACTTCTTTATTTCTATTTAAGTAAGAAACGAATTCTTTTATACCACCTTCATAGTGATATTTCTCAACTCTTTCTTCATCTTCTCTTTTATCTGTTAAAGTTATAGCTATTCCCTTATTAAGGAATGCTAATTCTCTTAATCTACTTGCTAATATTTCAAAATCAAATACAGTATCTTCAAATATTTCATGGTCTGGCTTAAATACTACTTTAGTCCCATGGTCATCTGATTCACCTATTTTAGTTAAATCACATAAAACATTTCCTCTAGAGTACTTTTGTTGCCATATGCATCCTTCTCTTGTTACTGTAACTTCACAATATTCAGATAATGCATTAACAACTGATGCACCAACTCCATGAAGACCACCAGATACTTTGTATCCGCCGCCTCCAAATTTACCACCAGCATGTAATACTGTCATTATTACTTCTACTGTCGCTTTTCCCATCTTAGGGTGTATACCAACAGGCATACCTCTACCATCATCAATTACAGTAATTGAGTTATCCTCATTTATTGTAACTTCTATGTTTTTACAAAATCCAGCTAAAGCTTCATCAATACTATTATCTACTATCTCATATACTAAATGATGAAGCCCTCTAGAACTTGTGCTACCTATGTACATTCCAGGTCTTTTTCTAACAGCTTCTAAACCTTCTAAAACCTGAATCTGACTTTCATCATAACTTTGCTTATTCTCTTCCAACATAAACTCCTCCTTATATTTTTATTCTTCTTAACTATGAAGGCTAAATATTGGACTTAAGGATTATAATCAATATTTGTTCTCTTAGTTAAAGTAGATGATGAAATAGGTGATAAATACACCTTACTCATTTTATTAACTTCTGCTATAACAAACGATTTAGGACTTTCCTTTGAAATTTTTTCAACAAATCCGTCTTCTTAAGCCATTCGTAAAAATGATATTGTATCTGAACTATACATTGATGTCTGTAAATCAAAAATACCAATTACATCCTTTATTGGTACTACTACATTCTCTCCTAAATGTAAAAACATAAGATCTCCTCCCTTAGTTTAGGATTTCCCCATCCTTCACTTTAAAAACTTTAGATTTATCATCTAAATATTCATACAAATCTTCTATTCCAGTACATGTGATAATTGTTTGTATATCTCCGATTGTGCTTAAAATATATCTTTTTCTACTAAAATCTAATTCTGATAATACATCATCTAAAAGTAATACTGGATGTTCTCCTGTAAGTTCCTTTATTATTTTCAACGATGAAAATTTAATAGTTAAAACAGCTGTTCTTTGTTGGCCTTGAGAACCGTAACTTTTAGTATCAATATCATTTATTAAAACAGTAAAATCATCTCTATGGGGGCCTACTGAAGTAATTCCTCTTTCGCAATCCCTAACTCTATTCTTTTCTAAAAGAGAATAGAAATTTTCTTTTATGTTTTCTAAATCTTTAATAGTACTAATATATTTAAATTCAATTTTTTCTTTACCGGAAGTTATTTCTGAATGGATTTTAGCTGAATACTTATTTAACTTTTGAATATATTCTAATCTATCTATTATTATATTATATCCAAATTCAACCAATTGCATATCATAAACATCTAAAATATCTTTATTTATATTTCTGTTTCTTAATATGCTATTTCTTTCATTCAAAACTTTATTATACTGAACAAGATTATAATAGTATTTAGGATTTAATTGGCATAACTCCATATCAATAAATTTTCTTCTTACGCCGGGAGAATCTTTAATTATTTTTAAATCTTCCGGAGAAAACATTACAACATTAAAATTTCCAAATAGTTCTCCTATCTTTTTTATTTTAATCTTATTTATTTGTATTGCTTTTTTTCCGTCCTTAAGAATGCTTATATCTATTCTCTTGTCTAATCTCTCTCTACCAACCATAACACTTAATAATGCATTATCAGCGTTCCAATTAATAAGTTCTCTATCCTTTGACGTTCTGTGAGATCTTGCAAAAGCACAATAATATATGCCCTCTAATATATTAGTTTTTCCTTGAGCATTGTCACCCATAAAAACATTAACATGTGGACCTAAATTTATATCCAATACATTATAATTTCTATAATTAAGCATTTGCAATCTTTTTATAAACATCTTAAACACCTTTAATTATAACATATTAAATTTAACAAACATAAGCGCTTTGGAAAAAAATAGTTTTTAAACTACTTTATACACTTCTCCATTAAATTCAACTATGTCACCTTTATATAGTTTTTTTCCTCTTTGTATGCAAATTTCATCATTAACTTTTACAAGTTCATCTAAAATATACATTTTAGCTTCTGAACCTAATGAAGCTGCTCCAGAAAATTTTAAAAATGAATCTAATTTTATAAATTCTGTATTAATTTTTATTTCATTCATAACTGACTTCTTGTATATTTATTCAATTTTTATACAAGATCCTCCTATCTTACTAGTCTAACTGGTAAAACTAGATATTTAGCATTATTACTATTTTTTCCTTTTATTACACATGGACTAACACTTGATGTCATTTCTACCATTACATCTTCTTCTTCCATATTCTTAAGAACATCTAGTAAATATCTAGAATTAAATGCAATTTGAACCCCATCACCTTGCAGATTTATATTGACTTCTTCCCTAACTTTTCCCAATTGAGAATTAGAAGTTATAACTAAAGTATCTTCTTGAACGTCTAATCTTATTAAATTACTATTTCCATCTTTAGCCATTAATGAAGCTCTTTCAATACCTTGTTGAAGATCTTGTTTTTTAACATTTAATAATAATTTATATTCTTGTGGTAAAAGAGAAACATAGTTAACAAATTTACCATCTAATAATCTTGAAATAATTTTTGTGTTATTGACATTAAATAATATATGGTTGTTAGTAAATGTTATTTTAACAATTTCAGTATTATCTTCTAGTATTTTTGAAACTTCATTTAAAGTTTTTCCTGGAATAACAACCTCAATATTATCATCTACATCTAATAATTCAGTTCTAACAGCTAATCTATAACCATCTAATGCAACTAAATTTAACTCTTTATTTTTTACTTCAAAAAGAATACCTTGTAATATTGGTCTAGCTTCATCTTGAGCTATTGCAAATGATGTACCTTTTATCATATTTTTTAGTAAATTTTGAGGAACCTCAACACTTAAGTCTTCATTTATGCTTGGTAATGCAGGATAATCACTAGGATTCATGAAAACTAAGTTAAATACTGATTTTTCACATGTAATTTGAATTAACTCATTTTCTGATATCTCTATTTTTACATCTGAATTTGGTAATTTTCTAATAATTTCAGAAAAAATCTTTGAATCTATTACAATGCTACCTTCCTTGATAACATTTGCTTCAACCTTTGTTTCTATACTTACATCCATATCTGAACCAATAAGAGTTAAGCCTTCTTTATTAGCCTCGATATATATACCTTCTAATACAGGCATTGTTGTTTTTCCTGTAATTGCTTTAGTTACTATAGAAATACCTTCTTGTAATTTTTGCTTTGAGCATATTATGTTCATAATCTTACCTCCTAAGTTATACACAGTTATACACATGAAACTATGCAATATAATAAGATAAATATAATAAATAAATATAATAATAGTAGTAGTAAGGGCTGTGGATTTGTGGATAAGTACCTCCAGACCTTATATTTCAACAAATTTTGTGTAAAAAATACTGTGGATAAGTCGGTAACAAATTCATAGCCTTATCCACAGTATCCACAATGAAAGACTAAGAAATGACTTATCCACAAAGTATTCACTAGTTATTATGTACAGTTGTTGATTATTTTTGTGTTAGCTTTTTTGTTATATCGTTTATTGTGTGTTCTAAGCTTTCATCATTATTTAGACTTTCTGATATTTTTTCATAAGCATGTATAACAGTTGTATGGTCACGTCCTCCAAATTCCTCACCAATCTTAGGTAGTGACATGTCTGTAAGCTTTCTGCTTAAATACATAGCTATCTGTCTTGGATATGCTACGTTTCTAGTTCTTCTCTGTGATTTTAAATCTTCGACTCTTAAATTAAAATAAGCAGCAACTACATCTTGTATTAGATCAATAGTTATGCTTCTATTTTGTTTATTTGAAATTATGTCTTTTAAAGCTTCTGTAGCTAAATCTACAGTAATT
Source organism: Clostridium sp. K13 (assembly GCF_019734195.1). Classification (GTDB taxonomy): domain Bacteria; phylum Bacillota; class Clostridia; order Clostridiales; family Clostridiaceae; genus Clostridium. The sequence continues at coordinate 8,447 of NZ_JAASHM010000036.1, forward strand.
TCTCTATTAGTTAGTGATGAATAAGCAACAATTCTAATTAATGCGCCTTCAAGTTCTCTAATATTAGACTTAATTTTAGTTGCTATATATACCATTACTTCATTAGGTACATTTAGATTCTCTACATCTGCCTTTTTCTTTAAAATAGCCATTCTTGTTTCAAAATCAGGGGCTTGAATATCTGCAATAAGACCCCATTCAAATCTTGAACGTAATCTATCCTCTAAAGTTGGAATTTCTTTAGGTGGTCTATCTGATGATAGAATTATTTGTTTGTTGGCTTCATGTAGAGTATTAAAAGTATGGAAAAATTCTTCCTGAGTTCGTTCTTTTCCTGCAATGAATTGAATATCATCTATTAATAGAACGTCTACACTTCTATATTTAGTTCTAAACTCTTCATTTTTATCATCTTTAATAGCATTTATTAATTCATTTGTAAATTTTTCAGATGAAACATATACAACTTTAGCGTTTGGATTGTTTCGAAGTATATAATGTCCAATCGCATGCATTAAGTGTGTTTTACCTAATCCTACGCCTCCATAGATAAAAAGAGGATTATAAGCTTTAGCTGGAGATTCGGCAACGGCAAGAGAAGCGGCATGTGCAAATCTATTGCTATTACCTATTACAAAAGAATCAAAAGTATACTTAGGATTTAATGTACTAGACATTTCATCATTAACTGTAACGGCAATGCTATCCTTAGTAGTTTCCTTTTCTTTTTTCTCTTCAGCTTCCTGTATTTCAGAAGCAATTAAAAACTCTAAATTATAAGTTTTAGAGCAAGCAGCTTCTATTGAATTTATAACTAAATCCTTATATCTTTTTTCCAATATATCTTGAGTGAAGGAATTAGGGACACTGATTTTTATTGTGTTGGCTGATATGCATATTGGCTCGCAACTTTTAATCCAAGTGTTAAAACTAACCTCAGTTAACTCGCCTTTTATTATATTTAGGGTTTTTTCCCATAATTCTTTAAGCTCAGTCTCCATTTAAGTATCCTCCAAAAAAAGAAATTTTAAAAAATTATAAACAAGATATCAACAGAATTATTAACAGAAAAATGATTATGTTAATAAAGTTGAAAAAATTAATAACATATTAACAATTTATGTAGATAATATAATATCAATATAGTTATCCACAATTTTAAATATTATAAACATAGATATTATTAATAGCTAATAAACGCCCTATTTATGACAATAATATGTAAAAAACTAAATAAAAATAAAAAAAATCGAACAAGTTATTCACAGATTAATCCACAGTTGTGGATAAGTTAAGTTATTCACATATTTATTCACACTTATACTTAATAATATCATAAATCAATATGAGTTATCAATAAGTTATCCACAAATTTTAAACTGTTGATAACTTTATCAACAGTTTTCCGGAATTTAATTCATATTGACAGTAAAAAAGTAAATATATATAATAATAAAGTAACTTTAATTTGAGATATATAGTTTTTACTATAAATAAATCACTCAAAGGGGGTGTATTTCGAATGTTCATGACATACCAACCAAAAAAGAGACAAAGAAAAAAAGAACATGGTTTCAGAAAAAGAATGAGCACTGCTTCAGGAAGAACTGTTCTTAAGAGAAGAAGACAAAAAGGTAGAAAAAAATTAACAGCATAAGGGCCGCACTCTGTGGCCTTTTTTCTGCAAGTGCAGGAATTTTAAGGAGAGTTTATTAAAATTTATGATATATAAATTAAGAAAGAATACAGAATTTAGACTTGTTTACAGAAGAGGAAAGTCTTATGCTAATAAGTTATTGGTCTTATATGTATTTAATAATAAAAAGAATGTAAATGAAGAAAATCTACAATATAATAAGGTAGGAATTTCAGTAAGTAAGAAAGTTGGAAATAGCGTAGTTAGAAGTAGAAGTAAAAGACTTATATATGAAAGCTATAGATTAAATATAAAAGATGTTAAAACGGGATATGATTTTGTTTTTGTAGCTAGAAGTGCTATAAATGAAAAAAAATATAGTGATGTAGAAGCTGCTATGATAAACTTATTTAAAAAGGCAGGAATATATTTGCAATGAAAAAATTGCTTTTAACGATTATAAAATTATATCAGAAATATTATTCTCCTATGCGTCCAAGAAGATGTATATTTGTACCTACATGTTCTCAGTATGCAGTTGAAGCTATTACTAAGTATGGTGCTTTAAAGGGAGGATTTTTATCTATAAAAAGGATTTTAAGGTGTAATCCTTTTAACAAAAACGGGGGATATGATCCGGTAAAATAAGGAGGCTATTAGAATGTGGAATGCCATAGTAAATGTAATGACGAAAATGTTTGACGCTTTACATAATGTAATTATAGCATTAGGGGTACCAGAACAAGCAGAAGGGGTTTCTTATGTATTAGCAATCATATTATTTACAGCAATAATTAGATTATTAATATTACCTCTTAATATCAAAGCAACAAAATCAAATGCAAAAATGCAAGAAATTCAACCAGAAATGAAAAAACTTCAAACAAAGTATGCAAATGATCCACAGAAGTTACAATTAGAAACTTCTAAATTAATGAAAGAAAATAATGTTAGTATGTTTGGTGGTTGTTTACCAACATTATTACCATTACCAATATTATTTGCTTTATATGGGGTATTTAGAACTATATCAGCTACACCAGGAGCAGATACATCATTCTTATTTATTCCAGATATTTTTGCTTATCCAAAAGGAATTGGATTTGTTTCAATAATATTAGCAATATTAGCAGCATTAAGTACTTATATACCTTCATTATTATTAAGTAAGTCAATGCCACAACAAGAAGGTGGTATGAATATGAGTACTATGAACATAGTTATGTCTGGTATGATGGGATTCATGTCACTTCAATTCCAACCAATATTAATAATTTATTGGATAACTGGTGGAGTAATTCAATTAATACAAACATATTTCTTAAATTACTTACCAGCAATTAAAAAGAAAAAGATAGAAGAAGAAAAACAAGCTCAAGCAAAAATTGAAAAAGCTAAAAAATCTACACCAAAAACTAAAAAGAGATAATTATCATATTTTCTAGGTGGTGAATAGGGTATGAAAGTAATTGAAATGACTGGTAAAACAGTTGATGAAGCTTTAAAGCATGCGTTAGATGAATTAAAGTTAACAAAAGATAAAGTTGATGTTGAAATAATTGATGAGGGTAGTAAGGGGTTATTTAATTTAATAGGTGCAAAACCTGCTAAAATTAAGGTTACTACAAAACCAGATGCTTTGGATGATGCAAAGACATTCTTAATTAATGTTTTAAATTCTATGAACATAGAAGCAAACATTGATATTAAGGAAGAAAATGATCTTATTAAAATTAATCTAAGTGGACCTAAAATGGGATTAGTAATAGGATATAGGGGTGAGACATTAGACTCACTTCAATATTTAGTTTCATTAGTAGTTAATAAGAATCATGCAAATCCATATAAGAGAGTTGTTTTAGATGCAGAGAACTACAGACGTAAGAGAGAAGAAACTTTAGTAAGAGTAGCTCAGAAAACTGCATATAAGGTTAAAAAGTCTGGAAGACCTTATAAATTAGAACCTATGAATCCTTATGAAAGAAGAGTTATTCATTCAGCACTACAAGAATATACTGATATTAACACATATAGTGAAGGTGAAGAACCTTTCAGAAGAATTGTTATAAGCTTAAAAAAATAATAAGAGAAAGCCTAAATTAGGCTTTCTCTTATTATTTTTTAGAATTTTGACTTATATAAAATAGTTTTGTAAAATGAATAATAGCGAAAATAGGGCATAATAAATAAAAAAGTGGAAAATTATAAGTGGCAAGTTTTAATTTTGGCTTGTAACTGTGAACTTACCACTGTACACTTATTAAATTCGGAGGAAAAAATGAAAGAATTTGATACAATATGTGCGATAGCTACAGCTTTAGGAGAAGGTGGTATCGCAATTATAAGAATATCTGGAGATAAAGCATTAGATATAACATCAAAAATATTTAGACCTAAGAGTAATGATGATATTAAGAATATGAAATCTTACACAATGAAATATGGTCATATATATGATATGGAAAGTAATGAGTTAGTTGATGAAGTAATAATTAGCTTTATGAAGGGACCAAGAAGTTTTACAGCTGAAGATACAATAGAAATAAATTGTCATGGTGGTGTAGTATCTACTAATAAGGTGTTGGAAACTGTAATTAAAGCCGGTGCTAGACTTGCAGAGCCAGGAGAATTTACAAAAAGAGCATTTTTAAATGGAAGAATAGACTTATCACAAGCTGAAGCTGTTATGGACATAATAACTGCTAAAACTGATTTAGCAATGAAATCTGCTTTAATGCAAAGTACAGGTCATTTATCTAAAGAAATTAATAGATTAAGAGAATATATGTTAAATGTATTAGCGTTAGTAGAATTTGCAGTAGATTTTACAGAAGATGATGAGGAAGTAGATCCAAGTATTCCATTAAAAGTTGGAGAAAGTTTAGATAAGGCAATAAGTGAAATGAAGGTACTTCTAAAAGGTGCTGATGAAGGAAAGCTTATTAGAGAAGGGTTAAGCCTTGCTATAGTTGGAAAACCAAACGTAGGAAAATCATCACTGTTAAATGCTTTATTAAGAGAGAAAAGAGCAATAGTAACTGATATTGCAGGAACTACAAGAGATATAATTGAAGAGTACATAAATTTAGATGGGATTCCAGTTAAAATAATTGATACAGCAGGAATTAGAGAAACTGAAGATGTTGTTGAAAAGATTGGAGTAGAAAGATCTAGAGCTAAAATTCAAGAAGCCGACTTAGTTTTATTAGTTCTTGATTCATCAAGAGAATTAGATGATGAAGATAGAGAAATTATAGAGGCTGTTGGAGATAAAAAATGTGTTGTCATATTAAATAAAATAGATTTAGAGTCTAAAATTGATACAAATATGATAAGTAATTTTGAAAATATAATAAAAGTATCAGCTAAAGAAGAGATTGGATTAGGTGATTTAAAAGAAACTATAAAAGAATTATTCTTTAGTGGAAAAATTGATGCAGAAAGTCTTATAATATCTAATTCAAGACATAAGCAAGCATTATTTAGAGCGTTAGAAAATGCAGAAAATGCATTAAATAGAGTAAGAATGAATGAATATTTAGATTTAATATCTATTTTTGTAACTTCATCTTTAAGGGCTTTAAATGAAATTACAGGAGATGAGTTAGAAGAGGATTTAGTAAATAAAATATTTGGAGATTTCTGTGTAGGAAAGTAGGAGTAGAAAATGAGATATAATGCAGGTGAATACGACGTAATTGTAGTTGGTGCGGGTCATGCTGGATGTGAAGCAGGGCTTGCATCAGCTAGAATGGGGTTAAAAACATTAGTATGTACATTAAATCTTGATGCAATTGGTTTAATGCCTTGTAATCCTAACATTGGAGGAACAGCAAAGGGGCATTTAGTAAGAGAAGTTGATGCATTAGGTGGAGAAATGGGGATAAATATAGATAATACATTTATTCAATCAAGAATGCTAAATACTTCTAAAGGACCAGCAGTACATTCTTTAAGAGCGCAAGCTGATAGAAAGAAATATCAAGAAAGAATGAAGGGTGTTTTAGAAAATCAAGAAAATTTAGAAGTTAGACAATTAGAAGTAGTTGATATTGAAGTAGAAGACGGAAAAGTTGTTGGAGCTTTAACTAAGAATGGAGCTTTCTTTAAATGTAAGGCTATAGTTTTAACAACAGGTACATATTTAAGAGCAAGAATAATAATTGGTGATGTAGATTATAATAGTGGTCCAAATGGATTAGCGGCAGCTAATGAATTAACACAACATTTAATGGATCTTGGAATAGAAATGAGAAGATTTAAGACTGGAACACCAGCAAGAATTAACAAGAGATCTGTAGATTTTTCAAAAATGATTGAACAACCTGGAGATAAAAAGATAGTTCCATTTTCATTCATGCATGACAGTATAGAGAGAGAACAAGTTTCATGTTGGTTAACTTACACTAATGAAGAAACTCACAATATTATAAGGGAAAATATAGATAGATCACCTATGTATAATGGTAGCATTGAAGGTGTTGGACCAAGATATTGCCCATCTATAGAAGATAAGGTAATGAAATTCCCAGATAAAACTAGACATCAAATATTTGTAGAACCAGAAGGTGAGGATACATTAGAAATGTATGTTGGAGGAATGTCATCATCACTTCCAGAAGATGTTCAAGTAAAGATGTATAGAACTTTAGATGGATTAGAGAATGTAGAATTTTTAAGAACTGCTTATGCAATAGAGTATGATTCAATAAATCCAATGCAATTAAAACCAACACTAGAGTTTAAAACAATAGAAGGTTTATATGGCGCTGGTCAATTAAATGGTAGTTCTGGATATGAAGAAGCTGCTGCACAAGGAATAGTTGCAGGAATAAATGCTGCATTAAAGATTAAGGGTGAAGATCCAATGATATTAACACGTTCTGATGCATATGCAGGCGTTTTAATAGATGATTTAGTAACTAAGGGTACTAATGAACCTTATAGAATGATGACTTCTAGAGCGGAATATAGATTATTATTAAGACAGGATAATGCTGATTTTAGATTAACTGAAATAGGTAGAAAAGTAGGCTTAGTAAATGATGAAAGATATAATAGATTCTTAAATAGAAAAGCGAATATAGAAAATGAAGTTGAAAGATTAAAGAATCTACAAATAACTAATAAAAGAGAGAATAATGAATTCTTAGTATCACTTAATTCTACAGAACTTAAAAAACCTATAAGTATGTATGAGTTAATTAAAAGACCGGAATTAGACTACTTTATGCTTTCAGCATTAGATCCAGAAAGACCGGAATATACAGATGATATTGGTGAACAAGTTAATATAATTGCGAAATATGAAGGATATATAACTAGCCAATTAGATCAAGTTAATCAATTTAGAAAGTTTGAGAAAAAGTTATTACCAGAAAATATAGATTATAGTGATGTAAAAGGCTTAAGAGTAGAAGCAATTCAAAAGTTAAGTTCAATAAGACCTGTAAGTATAGGTCAGGCATCAAGAATATCTGGAGTATCTCCAGCTGATATATCAGTTTTATTAATATATTTAGAACATCAATATAAGAAAAATAAGCAGGAGGACTAAGGATGGAGTTTTTTGAATTAATGAAAACAGCTTCAAATGATGTTGGATTAGAATTTACAGAAGGACAATACGAACAGTTTATTAAATATATGAGACTTCTTCAAGAATGGAATGAAAAAATAAATTTAACAGCAATAACTGAAGATGAGGAAGTTGTTAAAAAGCATTTTATAGATTGTATTAAAGCTTTTAAGTCAGATAAAATAAAAAATGCTAAAACTATAATAGATGTTGGAACAGGAGCTGGTTTCCCAGGTCTTCCAATTGCAATAATGAATCCAAATGTAGAAGTAACACTTTTAGATTCTTTAAATAAAAGAATTAACTTTTTAAATCTTGTAGTCAGAGAGCTTGGATTAAAGAATGTAAAAACAATTCATTCTAGGGCAGAAGACGGCGCAAGAAAACCAGAATTAAGGGAAAAGTTTGATATAGCAACATCAAGAGCAGTTGCTAATATGGCAGTTTTATCAGAATTTTGTATGCCATATGTAAAAAAAGGTGGTTATTTTGTAGCATTAAAGGGTCCATCTATAGATGAGGAACTTGAAAATGGTAGCAATGCTATAAAAATATTAGGTGGAGAATTAAAAGATATAATAGAAATATCTATCGAAGAAACTGATTTAAAACATAATATAGTAGAAGTAAAGAAAATAAAAACTTGTCCTAAGACTTATCCAAGAAAAGCAGGAACAGTTAATAAAAAGCCTTTACAATAGCAAGTTATAGGGGATAAAATTATTATAATGGGAATAATTTGTGTAGAAATATAATTAGACAAATTATATTTTAAGTAATATATAGAAGAAAAATAAAAGTATTGTTGTTAAAATATGAAGTTAATTGTTGATTAACAAATTATGAGGGATGGTCGTACAGTATGAATAAAGAAATAATGAACGTAAGGGTTGATAGTATTTTTCCTAATACATATCAGCCAAGAAAGTTTTTTAATGAAGAAGCACTAAATGAGTTAAGCCAGTCTATAAAAGAACATGGAATAATTCAGCCTATTACTGTAAGAAAGATAGGAGAAAAGTTTGAGTTAGTTGCTGGAGAAAGAAGATGGAGAGCAGCTAGAATGGCTGAGCTTCAATTTGTGCCTTGTAATGTAATTGAAATTACAGATACACAATCGGCAGAAATTGCATTACTAGAAAATTTACAAAGAGAAGATTTAAACTTCATGGAAGAAGCTGAAGCCTACTATAATTTAATTAATGATCATAAGTTTACTCAAGAAGAATTAGCTAAAAGGATGGGGAAAAAACAATCTACTATAGCTAATAAATTAAGATTATTAAAGTTAAGTGAAAAGGTAAGAATTTTATGTCTTGAAAATAATTTAACAGAAAGACATGCAAGAGCATTATTAAGTCTACCAAATGAAGAATTACAATTAAAAGTTGTAAAAAAAGTAATAGCGAATTCTTTAAATGTAAAAAAGACAGAAGAGTTAATTAACACTGAATTATTAAAATTAGCTAGCGAACAAATGAAAAAGAGAAAAGGAAAAGGTGTTTTACCTGGAAAGTTATATGTTAATACTATAAAGCAAGTATTAAGTAAGTTTAATATTCCAGCAGAATACAAACTTCAGGATAAGGAAGAATGTATTGAAATAACAGTTTCTATCCCTAAAAATAAATAAAAAAGGGCACTCTAAAGAGTGCCTTTTTTATGTTTCACGTGAAACATCTATATAAAATTTACTTGAATTTTATTATGGTTATCTTTAATTATTATATAAAAATATATATAATATATATATGGGAAGGGGGTGAAGTCCTAAAATAGGGCTTTATATGAAAAAGATATGTATTTTTAATCAAAAGGGTGGAGTAGGTAAAACTACTACTAATATTAATTTATGTGCGTATTTGGCAATGGAAGGTTATAAAGTATTAACTATTGATATTGATCCTCAGGGGAATACAACAAGTGGGTTCGGGATAGATAAAAGAGATTTAGAGCATTCCATGTATGATGTACTTACAGCAAATGTACCGTTAAAGGATGTTATTATAAAAAGTGAATTAATTACTAATTTATACATAGCACCATCCACTATGGAATTAGCAGGTGCGGAAGTTGAGATAATTGGTGTGAAAGATAGGGAAACTATTCTTTTAAGGGAAATTTCATCTATACAAGATCAATATGATTTTGTATTTATAGATTGCCCACCATCATTAGGTGTCTTAACAATTAATGCTTTAACAGCAGTTGATTCAGTATTAATACCTATACAATGTGAATTTTATGCATTAGAAGGGGTAGGGCAGTTAATTAATACAGTACAATTAGTAAAAAAATCACTAAATAAATCGTTAGATATAGAAGGCGTAGTTATGACTATGTACGATTATAGAACTAATTTAAGTAATGAAGTATATGATGAGGCAAAGAAATTCTTTAATGATAAAGTATATAAAACAACTATTGCTAGAAATATAAGATTAGCAGAAGCACCAAGTTTTGGATTACCAATTATGCTTTATGATGAAAAGTGTAAAGGTGCAGATGCTTATAAACGTTTTGCAAAAGAATTTTTAAGTAAGCAATAGGAGAGGTTAAAGATATGAGTAAAAAGTTTGGATTAGGTAAAGGTCTAAATGCTCTTATACCAGAAGATACTATTTTAAGTACTTTGGAGAATAAAACTGAGAAAAATCAAGAGATTAAAGAAAAAGGTTCTATACTAATAGATATTAATTTAATTAAGAGTAATGAAGATCAACCAAGAAAATCTTTTGATGATGAAAAAATAATGGAATTAGCAGAGTCTATAAAAAGTAATGGAATAATACAGCCATTAATATTAAGAAAAGATAATAATGAATATATTATTGTAGCGGGTGAAAGAAGATGGAGAGCTGCTAAGTCAATTGGAATTAAAGAAGTACCAGCAATAATAATGGATTTAACTGAAAAGCAAGTTTTGGAAATATCGCTAATTGAAAATATTCAAAGAGAAGACTTAAACTCTATTGAAGAAGCAGTAGCGTATAAAAAATTAATAAGTGATTTTAATTTAACTCAAGAAGAGTTAAGTAAAAGAATAGGAAAATCTAGAGTAACAATAACTAATACTTTAAGATTGTTAAACCTTAGTGCAGATGTTCAACAATATATTATTGAAGGTGTAATTTCTGAAGGACACGGTAGAGCTTTATTGGGAATTACTGATAGTAAGCTACAATGCGAGTTAGCACAAAGTGTTATTGATGATAAATTATCTGTAAGAGAATTAGAAATTTTAATTAAAAAGTTAAAGACTAGTTCCTCAAGAACTAAGACAAACTCAACTAAAGAAGCTAATCCTTACTATAAGGATGTAACTTACAAGTTAGAAAATTACTTTGGAACTAAAGTAAATATTACAAATAAAAATAATAAGGGTAAAATAGAGATTGAATACTACTCTGAAGAGGATTTACAAAGAATATTAGAGATAATTAATTTATAAAATGTTTCACGTGAAACATTTTGGAGGGAAGTAGCATAAAATGGACAGCATAATAAATATAGTTAATGAATATTCAATCTTCATAATAATGGGATTAGCGATAATAACATTATTACTTTTTATAATTACAATAGTATTATTATCATCTGTAAAGAAGTTAGAAAAAAAATATAGAAAAATGATGAGAGGAGTTAACAATAAGAACTTAGAACAAGCTCTTAATGATAACTTAGATAATATTGAAAAAGCTTTAGTTAAATCACAAGAAGCAATTGATGAATGCAAAAATATTTCAGAAGAGTTAAAAGGTTGCGTTAATAAGGTTGCTATAATGAGATATAAGGCTTTTGAAGATGTAGGTAGTGATTTGAGTTTTTCTATTGCAATATTAGACTCATATAATGATGGTGTTATTATAACTGGAATATATTCAAGACATGATAGTACTACATATGCTAAACCGATAGATAAAGGAATATCAAGATATGATTTATCTGAAGAAGAGTTACATGTTTTAAATGAGGCTATTAATAGTAAAAATTAAAAATTAGAAGTTAGAAAAGGTGATTATTTAAGAATAAATAATCACCTTTTTTTATAAAAATAATAACAAGTTATTTTTAATCATAAGATATTAATGTAGTTTTTGATAAAGCTTTATTTATAAAATATATTATTGCATTTGAAATACAATCCGCTAAAGACATGACAACAAATAATCTAGTATTTTGCAACATCATAAAATCTAAATTTCCTGATATATTAACTACACCTTTTATATTCATTTCACCTACTTCAGGTAAGTCTTTATCTAAAGCTAAACCAGGATGAAGTGGTGAATCTTCAATAAATACTTTACCTATATTTTGAACACTTCCAAGGGAAGCATCTATACCAATAATAAAAGGGTTTATAAAGCTAGTTTTAATTTTATTTAAAACCTCAGCTAGATTTATAGAATGTACAGGATACTCTAGAGAACCATAAATATAAATATTTTTTCTTTCAATATTTTTAAGTTTATATCCAATTATAGGACCTAATGAATCACCAGTAGCTCTATCAGTACCAATACATAGAAAGATTATTGGTCTATTTTCTATAAGAATATCTTTAAGTTTCATATATAAATATTCTCCTAATTCATGAGAGGAATTAGGAGATAGTGAATCTACATAAAAGCAATTATTCATGTCATAACCTCCTTATTGAAAGTATCGACAAGAATAAGTGAACTTATTCACAAGTAAAAACTTTACTTGTAAGTTGAATCTATTTTGTTTAGAGAGTCAATTGTATACTTAATTTCTTCTAATGTATTAAAATATCCTAAGCTAAGTCTAACTGTACCGTTAGGGTAAGTTCCTATAGTTTTATGGGCTAATGGAGCACAATGTAATCCACTTCTATTGCTTATGTTAAAGTCTGATTCTAAGATATAAGACAATTCACTAATATCTAATTTAGAATGAGTTATTGATACACAAGATGTTCCATGTTTTTTATCTAAAGCACCACTAATTTTATAGTTAGGAATATTAAGAATTCCAGCTATTAAATAAGATCTTAAATAACTGTTATGTTCATAAATTGTATTTAATCCTTCAGACTTAATAAATTTTATTGCTTCACATAAACCTATTATTCCAGGAATATTTAATGTTCCAGATTCAAATTTATCAGGTAAGAAATCAGGTTGAGTCAGGGAGTGAGATAAACTACCAGTGCCCCCTAATAATAATGGATTACATATTTCATTTAATTTATCATCAATTATAAACCCACCTATTCCTTGGGGACCTAAAAGGCTTTTATGACCAGTAAAAGCTAATGCACTTAATGATAAGTCTTTAAAATCAATATCTAATACCCCTGCACTTTGAGCACTATCTAATATGAAAAATATACCATGTTTTTTGCATAAATCACCTATTTGCTTTATTGGTTGAATTGAACCAGTAACATTTGATGCATGAGTCATAACTAATAATTTAGTATTAGGTTTAATTAATTTTTCTATATCAGTTACATCTATAATTCCTAAAGTATTTGCATTAACTATATCTAGTTCTATATTTAAAAGAGTTTTTAAATTATATAGTGGTCTGATAACGGAGTTATGCTCCATAGAAGATGTAATTACATGATCTCCAGGTTTTATTACTCCATTTAATAAAATATTTAAAGAAGATGTTATATTATTTGTAAAAATTACATTTTCAGGTTTATCATAATTAAATAAACCACAGATTTCTTCACGAGTAATATATAATGATCTATTAGCTTGTAATGCATTAGAATGATTAGATCTTCCAGGATTACCTCCTACATTAGTTAAATAATTATATATTGAATCGGCTACAACTTTTGGTTTTGGAAATGATGTACTTCCATTATCTAAATATACCTTCATTGTTTTCTCCTTTTTATATACAAGTAAAATATTGCTTCTTATATTATAATAAAATAAATAAATAAAATTGCAATAAACTATTAGAAAAATATGTAATTTTAAAATACTAATATTAATATATTTATTAAAGTCTAAAAATAGATATAATATAATTAATATATATTATAGGGAGGAGATTGGATAATGAATTATTATATTATAGTGTTTAAAAATACTCATGATGCAATGTCAGCTGAACAAAAATTAAATGGTTTAAATTATGACTTTAGAATAATGCCTACTCCAACTTTAATAACTCAAAGTTGCGGGATTTGTATTAGAGTAGAACAAGAAGAAAAGTTAAATGAAATAATTGAAAGCAAGGTAATTGAATTTAAGAATATATATAAAAAAGAAGATTCTAAATATATACTAATTAAATAGACAAAGAGGTGAATTATTAGTATGTATGGATTTGTGGATGTAGCTAGTATAAGTAAAAGTGTAATTGATTTTTTAACTAAAAGAATAAACCTAGATGCTGTAGTTGAAAAAATAATATCTGTTATATTTATATCTATTTTAATGTATTTTTCAATAAAAATAGGAAATAAACTTATAAAGAAGTTTGTTGATAGACAAGTTGCTAGTAAAAAGAGCTTTTCTTTAGAGCCACAGAAGGCATTAACTATAGGAGAAGTTTTAAAAAGTGTTTTGAAGTATACTGTATATATAATAGGTATAGGATCAATGCTATATGATATTTTAGCTAAGATTCCTGTAGCATTAGCAAGTGCTGGAGGTTTTGCAATAGGTCTTGGTGCACAAAGTTTAGTAAAGGACCTTATTAATGGATTTTTTGTTTTATTTGAAGATCAATATGGAGTTGGAGATCATGTAACAATTGGACAATTTTCAGGAATAGTTGAGAGTATTGGTATACGAACAACTGTTCTAAGAGATTTTACTGGTGATCTACATTTAATACCTAATGGATCTGTATTAGAAGTAACAAATCATTCAAGGGGAGATATAAGGTTTATAGTTGATGTAGAAATAGCTTATGAAGAAAATATAGATGCAGCTATAGAAGTTATTAAAAAAGCTAATACACAGTTTGAAGAAAAATATGAAGATAAGCTAAGAGGTGAAATAGATGTATTAGGAGTACTTTCATTAAATGCATCAGGAGTAACAATTAGAGTTGTTGGAAGAGCAGAACCTTTAAGCCAATGGGAAATGGAAAGAGAATTACGAAAAGAAATAAAAGTAGCATTAGATGAAGCTGGAATAGAGATTCCATATCCAAAAACAGCTATTGTAAATAAAACTAAAAACTATAATATTTAGGGGGTATAAGTATGATTGAAACATTTGATTTAGGTGATATTGTTGAAATGAAAAAACAACATCCTTGTGGAAGTAAAGAATTTGAAGTAATAAGATTAGGTGCTGATATTAAAATAAAGTGTGTTGGATGTGGAAGAATAGTAATGATACCACGTCTTAAATTCCAAAAAGATGCAAAAAAGGTGGTTAAATCTAATAATTGAAATAAAAATACTTGAAAAGAGTAGAATAAAGTGATAAAATCTTAAATTGTAATCCCTGCTACAGTAAAATGTAGCCGTTAGTCCAAAGGAGGTGAAAATGATGAGAAAGTACGAAACTATATTTATATTACACCCATCATTAGATGAAGAGGCTGTTAAGGCTGGAATCGAAAAATTCCAAGGTGTTATAGAAAACGGTGGAGGAAAAGTTGAAAATGTTGATTTCTGGGGTAAGAGAAAGCTTGCTTACGAAATAAACAAAGTTAACGAAGGTTACTACACTTTAATTAACTTCGAAGCTAATCCTGAATTACCAAAAGAGTTAGACAGAGTTTTCAGAATTACTGATGGTGTTATAAGACACATAATCGTTAAAAACGAAGCGTAAGAGGTGTATTGAAATGAATAAAGTTATACTTATTGGTAGACTTACTAAAGATCCAGAATTAAGATATGCAGCAGGTAGCGGTACTGCAGTTTGTAGATTTACTGTTGCTATAAATAGACAATTTAAAAAAGATGAAACAGATTTTATAAATTGTGTAGCATTTGGAAAAACTGGAGAAACAATTACACAATATCTTACAAAGGGTAGACAAATTGCTGTTACTGGAAGCATAAGAACAGGTAGTTATGATGCTCAAGATGGAACTAAAAGATACACTACTGATGTAGCTGTAGAAAGTTTCGAGTTCATAGGTTCTGGTGCTGGTGAAGGTAATAACAATAATTCATACTCAAGAAATTCTGATAACGCATGGGGCGCTCCAGCAGAAAGTCCTGATATGGGATTTGGAGATATGACTCCAGTAGATGATGGTGATATGCCATTTTAAAAAAAGTCTAATTATTTTATAAGGAGGGAACATCATGAGAGAAATGAAAAGATCTGGAAAAATGAGAAGATCTAAGAGAAAAGTATGTGCTTTCTGTGTAGATAAAGCTGAATCAATAGATTACAAAGATATCAACAAGTTAAGAAAGTTTGTTACAGAAAGAGGTAAGATTCTTCCAAGAAGAATTTCTGGTACTTGCGCTAAGCATCAAAGACAATTAACTGATGCTATCAAGAGATCAAGAAACATAGCTTTATTACCATTCACAACTGAATAGTAATAAGTTTATTAGCCCCTGATTTTCAGGGGCTTTTATTTTTATATTTCAAAATAATTACATAATTTGTAATTCGAGCGCCTATTTAGTTGCATTAATAAAGAAAAATAATTAAAATAAAGATACAAGGGATTGAATAGGGGTGAGAATTTAGTGAAGAAAAAAGAAGAGCTAAATATTATGGCTAATATTAAAATTATAGAAGAGCTTAAAGCTAATTTGTTATGTATAATAGGTGAATTTTTTTCGCTGTTAACAAGAGGTACTAATGTAGCTAAAGATTCTATATTAAACTGTATATCAGGAGCAATTGTAATTTTATATGTATTAGCACAAAAGTTAGGTTATAGTTGTAACGAAGTAGATGACGACATGAGAAAAAAATTAAAATTAGGAATAGCTGAAGAACATGAATATGAAAAAGAAGGTAAGAGTTTAACGAAGCTTCAAAATCATATTAAGGGACGTTATTAATATAAAATTTAGGAGGCTTTTATGAAAAAAAAGCTCAAAAAGTATAGAAAATTATTAATATCATTTGCAATTATTATTTTAGTAATAATTCTTTACTATATTAAGGCGTTTTATTTAGCAGGAACAGTTCTGCTAATGTATGTAGTTTTTAATGAGTATTTGGATATTAATAGGGGACTATACAATGAAAAGGTAGATACTTTAACTACAAGAATTAAGGCAAATATAAATGATAATATTTCTAATATGTCATATCCATTGGCTTTAATTGATAATGAGGGTAATATACTTTGGGCTAATAAGAGATTAAAAGAAGAATTAAATTTATTAGATCTGCAAGAGCAAAATATACTTAGTATAGGTAGAAATCTTGATTTGCAAAAGCTATTAAAGTGTGATAAAGATTTAAGACAAAGAGTAAAAATAAAAGATTCTTTTTATAGCATATATGCTACTAATATAAGTAATGAAAATGAGTCATATGTTAAACAAAAATATATAGTATATTTTAATGAAGTAAGCAACTTAAGAGATTTATATTCAACTAGAGAAAGTATAATGTTAATAGAAGTAGATAATTTATCAGAAGCATTAGAGGTAACTGATGAAGCGAATAGACCAATGTTAGCCGCAGAGGTAGAAAAAGCTATAAATTCATATAGCAAAAAATTAAAATCTATGATTATTAAATATGAATATAATAAATATTGTTTATCAGTACAAGATAAATATATTAATGATGAAATTAATTGTAAGTTTAGCATATTAGATGAAATATCAAATATTGATAGAGGTAATAAGTTAGAAGTTACATTGAGCATTGGAATTGGTAGGGGTGGAGATAATTCACAAGAAAATTATAACAATGCGATGACTGCTAGGGAATTAGCACTAGGTAGAGGTGGAGATCAGGTAGTTATTAAAAATAACGAAAAGATAAGCTTCTTTGGTGGAAATACTCGAGAACTTGAAAAAAGAACAAGAGTTAGGGCCAGGGTAATTGCACAAGCTTTAAGAGAGTTAATTTTTGAGAGTAGCAATATACTTATTATGGGACATAAAAACCCTGATATGGATGCATTTGGAGCATCTGTAGGGCTATGGTCAGCTATAAGACAGTTAGGAAAGAGTTGTAATATCATTATAGATAATGATATAAATGCGATTGATTATTATATGAATAAACTTAAGAGTGATAGTAAGTATGATAATTTATTAATTTCAAGCAGTGAAGCTGAAAAGGCAATTAATGATAAAACATTATTAATAATAGTTGATGTTCATAATAAGGGATATGTAAGCAATTTAAATATAGCTGAAAAGATTAATAGAAAGATAATAATAGATCATCATAGAAGAAGCCCTGATATAATAGAAGGAGCATTACTAAACTATATAGAAGTTTATGCCTCTTCTACATCAGAGATGGTAACTGAATTGATACAATATATGCTACAAAAGCCAAGGATATCAAAGATTGAAGCTGAAGGACTTTTAGGTGGAATTTTTATGGATACTAAAGGGTTCCAGTTTAAGTCAGGAGTAAGAACATTTGATGCTGCAGCCTTTTTAAGATCTTTAGGTGCAGATACAATAGAGGTTAAAAAGATGTTTACTGATAGTTTAGAAGATTATTTATTAATTTCAGAGACTATTAAGAGTGCCAAAGTATATGATAATCTAGCTATAGCGGTTTGTCCGAGTGCGGTAAATAATACTGTAATTGTTGCAAGAGCTGCTGATGAATTATTGGGAATATCAGGTATAGATGTATGCTTTGTATTATGTGAAATAAATAATTCTATTATTATAAGTGGAAGATCAACTGGAGAGGGTAATGTTCAAGTTATATTAGAAGAACTTGGTGGTGGTGGTCATATGAATATGGCTGGTGCTAAGTTAGATGAACCAATGAATGAAGCATTATATATGCTAAAAGAAGCAATAAAAAAACATTTAAAACTAAAAGAATAAAACTTTAAAGGATAGGTGTATAATATGAAGGTAATTTTATTACAAGACGTAAAGAAAATGGGTAAAAAAGGTGATGTTATAGAGGCATCAGATGGATATGCTAGAAATTATTTATTTCCTAGGAAATTAGCTGAAGAAGCAACTGCAAATGCATTACACGTTGTTAATGCTAAGAAGGAAAATGAAAGAAAAAAGAAGCTTGCTGAATTAGAAGCAGCACAAAAATTAGCTGCTGAACTAAAAGGTAAAGAAGTTACTATAAATGCTAAGGCAGGAGATAACGGAAGATTATTTGGAGCAATAACTAATAAAGATGTAGCAGAAGTAGTTAATAGTCAATTTAATTTAAAAATAGATAAAAAGAAAATTGTTGTAAATACTATAAAGGTTGCTGGAGAATATGAAGTAGAAGTAAAATTATATCCAGAAGTATCTACAAAGATAAAAGTTATTATTGTTCCTAAACAATAAGGAGGATTAACATTGAATTTATATAACGAAGGGGTTAACTTAGAAGGAATACTAACAAGTGATTTACCAATAGAAGCAAAGGTTAATGTATTATTTGATGTACTTAAAAATGTTTTAGATGAAGGTGCAATCAGAGCTAGAACAGTAAGATTTAAGTTACAAAAATACGTTAATTCAACAGAAATAAATGAAAGAATATATGCACTAAATGTTATAGCATCAGATGGAAATGGGGCTAAGGTTGTTCCAACAGATGAAACTGCACAAGATGTGTTAGAGGATGTTATATATTGGATATCAGAAAATATAGCTAAAAAATATGTTCAAAATAAAATAGAGTCTGAAGTTGAAAAAGCTTTAGTTGAAAGACAAGATAAGTTCATGGATGAACTAAAAATGTCTATAATCAAAAAGCAAAAGGGAAAAGAAAATACAAAAACTACAGCAAAGTTAGAAAGATTAGAAAAGTTAGATGCAAAGCATATTAATAAAAATGTTATGTCACTTTTAAGACCAGAAAACTTTGATGAAGTAGTTGGGCAAGGGCGGGCAGTAAGATCATTAATTTCAAAAATGTCTTCGCCTTATCCACAACATATAATTCTTTATGGGCCACCAGGGGTAGGAAAAACTTCAGCAGCAAGACTTGCATTAGAAGCTGCTAAAAAATTAAGATTTACACCTTTTGATGAGGAATCAAAATTTGTTGAAGTTGATGGAACTACATTAAGATGGGATCCAAGAGAAATAACAAATCCTTTATTAGGTTCAGTACATGATCCTATATATCAAGGAAGTAAGAAGGATTTAGCAGAGGTAGGAGTACCTGAACCAAAAACAGGATTAGTTACTGAAGCTCATGGAGGAGTATTATTTATCGATGAAATTGGTGAATTAGATGATATTCTTCAAAATAAGTTATTAAAAGTTTTAGAAGATAAAAGAGTAGAATTCTCATCTTCTTATTACGATCCTGATGATGAAAATATACCAGAGTATATAAGATATTTATTTGAAAAGGGTGCGCCTGCAGATTTTGTTTTAATAGGTGCAACTACAAAAGATCCAAGTCAAATAAATCCAGCATTAAGATCTAGATGTACAGAAGTATATTTTGAACCATTATCTTCACAAGATATAGAAGGCATAGTTAATAATGCATCTGAAAAACTTGATGTAGAGTTAGAAGATGGGGTTGGTAGATTAATAAGCCAATATACAATTGAAGGTAGAAAGGCAGTAAATATATTATCTGATGCATATGGATATTCATTATTCAATAAGGATGAAGATGAGATAAGTAATAAAATAACTTTAAAGGATGTTGAAGAAGTTATTTCAATAGGAAGATATGCTCCATTCGAAAGATTAGATAATTTAGATAAATATGAAATTGGTCATGTGTATGGATTAGGAGTAAGCGGATTCTTAGGTTCTACAATAGAAATAGAATCTACAGTATTCCCAGCTAAGAAAAAAGGTCATGGAACTATTAAGTTTAATGATACTGCAGGTTCTATGGCTAAGGACTCTGTATTTAATGCAGCATCTGTGATAAGAAAGATTACAGATAAAGATATTAAAGACTATGATGTTCATGTTAATGTAATTGGTGGAGGTCAAATTGATGGACCATCAGCAGGAGCTGCTATTACAGTTTGTATAATTAGTGCTCTTACAGAAAGACCAATTCGTCAAGACGTTGCTATCACAGGTGAAATTTCTTTAAGAGGAAATGTTAAACCAGTTGGCGGTATATTTGAAAAGATATACGGTGCTAGAAGAAAAGGAATTAAACTTGTTGCTATCCCTAAAGATAATGAAAAAGAAGTTCCTCTAGGACTTGAAGATATAGAAGTTAAATCTATAAGTCACATAGAGGAACTAATGGAGATAGTATTTGAGAAGTAATGTAGATTAAGCTTCCTTTATAGGAAGCTTAATTTTATTATGTGAAGAAATAAATTTATTATACAAATGACCATAGCAAATTTGATTCATTTTGATATAATAGGTTATATGTGTAAAGAAGTAGAAATTATAATAAAAAATTGGGAGGTGGATTATTTATGGAAGCACCTATGATGAGAAGTTTACCACAAAGTATAGAAGCAGAGCAGTCCGTTATAGGGGCAATGATAATAGATAAAAGTGCCATTGCTCAAGTTTTAGAAAAGCTTAATGAAGAAGATTTTTATAGAGACGGACATAAGGCCATATATAAAGCGGTAAAAAAAATGTATGCTAAGGATATGGCAGTAGACTTAGTAACTATATTAGAGTATTTAAAGACTACTGATATGTTAGATAAGGCTGGAGGAGTTACTTATATATCTGAGTTAAGTTCATCTGTTCCTACAACAGCAAATTTAAGCTCTTATATAAAAATAGTAGAAGAAAAATCTACATTAAGAAAACTTATAAAAGCATCTACGTCTATTATTGAAGAAAGCTATAATAGTGGTGGAGATGTCGAAAAGGTAATAGATTTAGCTCAAAAAAAAGTTTTTGATATAGCAGAAAAGAAGGATTCTAAGGAATATGAAGCACTTTCTAATGTACTTGAAAGAGGATTTTTAGAAATAGAAAGATTATTTAATAATAGAGGTGCTATAACTGGAGTTGGTTCTGGAATTAAGGATTTAGATGCCAAAACATCTGGATTCCAAAAGGGTGATATGGTACTTATTGCAGCTAGACCATCTATGGGAAAAACAACATTCTCATTAAATATTGCAGAAAATGCAGCATTAAAAGAAGGAAAAAGTGTAGTAATATTTTCCCTGGAAATGTCTAAGGAACAATTAGCATATAAGCTTCTATGTTCACAAGCTAATGTTGATATGTTAAAGCTTAGAACAGGTAACTTAGAGGATGATGACTGGGAGAGAATTGCAAGGGCAACAGGACCATTGGCAAAGGCGAGAATCTATATTGATGATACTGCTGGTATTAGCGTTATGGATATGAGATCTAAATGCAGAAAGATAAAAATGGAGCATGGTATTGATATGATACTTATTGACTACTTACAGCTTATGTCAGGTAGTGCAGGTAGTGATAATAGACAACAAGAGGTATCTGAAATATCAAGATCTATCAAAGCTTTAGCAAAAGAAATGGAATGCCCAGTAATTGCATTATCACAGTTATCTCGTGCACCAGAGCAAAGAGCTGACCATAGACCAATGCTATCTGACTTAAGAGAGTCAGGGTCAATTGAGCAGGATGCCGACGTTGTTATGTTCTTATATAGAGATGAGTATTATAACAAAGAAACTGAAGAAAAAGGTATTGGTGAGTGTATTATAGCAAAACAAAGAAACGGTCCGGTTGGAACTGTTAAGATGGCTTGGATTGGAGCTCACTCTAAGTTTGCTGATCTTGACCTAGTACATAAGGAATAAATATAAATACTCTAAAGTTTTAAGAAATTATATACTTTAGGGTATTTTTTATAAATAAAAGTTGTGGATAAATTAAAAAAAATATTTTATAAGAAAAAACCTATTATCTGTGGAAAACTTTAAACAAAGAAGACTGTGGATAAGTTTTTTGTTAGTATATAAATATAAAAATTTTAATTATGCGTTAATAATGAGAAGGGTGGAAAGAGATATGAATAAAAAAATTGGTTTTATAGGTTGCGGAAATATGGGCAAGGCTATGCTAGGGGCCTTAGTTAAGTCTAATGATATTAACAAAAATGATATTATTGTATCTACAAAGAGCAAAACTTCAGCTGAAAAAATAAGTGATGAGTTTGCTGTAAAAACAACAACAGTGAATATTGAGGTTGCTGAAGTAGCTGATATATTATTTTTAGCAGTTAAGCCATATTTCTTTAAGGAAGTTATAGAAGAAATAAAAAATAGTATTAAAGAAGATACTGTTATTATTTCTATAGCAGCAGGTATAACAATAGCTCAAATAGAGCAATGGTTTGATAAGGATGTTAAAGTTGTTAGAACTATGCCTAACACACCAGCATTAGTTGGTGAAGGAATGTCAGCAATATGTCCTAATAAATTTATTAATGAAGATGAAGTAGAACATGTTGGTGAATTATATAATTTATTTGGAAAGTATGAAATTCTTGAAGAAAAAGACTTTCATGCATTTATAGCATTATGTGGATCATCACCAGCCTATGTATTTATGTTTATAGAAGCAATGGCTGATGCTGGGGTTAAGTTAGGTATACCTAGAGCTAAAGCTTATAAGCTAGCAGAGCAAAGTATATTAGGTTCAGCTAAGTTAGCATTAGAAACAGGAAAGCATCCAGGAGTGTTAAAGGATGAAGTTTGTTCACCAGGTGGAACAACAATAGAAGCAGTAATAGATCTTGAAAAGAATGGATTTAGAAATACTGTTATAAGTGCAGTTGAAAAATGTGCAGAGAAATCTAAAAATATGTAATATATTAATTAATTGAAAATTATTGTGGTAATATATGATTTTAAAATATATAATATAAGATAATGAATATATTATTAAAAAAATGAAATAATTAAAATATAAAAAATTCTATGAAAAGAAGAGTACTTATTCAATTATATTTTACAGCGAGTAGGGGTAGAGTGTAAGCCCTATAAAATATAGAGTAAGGAAGAGGAACTTGGAGAAGCTACCTGAGTATAAATTATATGAGGGTATGTCGTTAACTGCGTTAAAGTTTTGAGTGAACTAATTTTTTAGTTAAATTGAGTGGTACCGCGGAAATATTCCGTCTCTTTGTATGAAAAGAGACGGATTTTTATATGTTTAAGACAATTAAGGAGGTAAAGTTATGAAAATATTTATTGATGAAATAAATAATGTAGTAAAAAATGCTTTTGAAGAGCTTGGATACGAAAGAGAAACAGGAAAGGTAAATGTATCAAATAGACCTGATTTATGTCAGTATCAATGTAATGGAGCTTTAGCAAATGCTAAGAAACATAAAAAAGCTCCAATGATAATAGCTCAAGAGGTTGTTGAAAAATTAAATGATAATAATATGTTCTCAAAATTAGAGGCTGTAGCACCTGGATTTATTAACATGAATGTTAATGATGAATTCTTAATAGAATATGTTAATAAAATGAATAAGGATGAAAACTTTGGAGTTTCAAAGGCTACAGAAGTTAAGAAAATAGTTGTTGATTACGGTGGAGCAAATGTTGCTAAGCCATTACACATTGGACATTTAAGATCAGCAATAATTGGTGAAAGTATAAAAAGAATTGCAAAGTTCTTAGGGCATAATGTGGTTGGTGATGTTCATTTAGGAGACTGGGGTCTTCAAATGGGAATGGTAATATCAGAGGTTGAAAGAAGAAATCCATCTTTACCATACTTTGATGAAAGCTTTACTGGAGAGTATCCAACAGAAGCACCATTTACAATAGATGAGCTTGAAGATATATATCCATATGCAAGTAAGCTTGCTAAGAGTGATGAAAAAGTTATGGAAGCAGCAAAACAAGCTACAGTTGAGCTTCAACAAGGTAGAAGAGGATATGTTGCTTTATGGAAACATATATTAAATGTTTCAGTTACTGATTTAAAGAAAAACTATGGAGCATTAGATGTTGATTTTGAGTTATGGAATGGTGAAAGTGATGCACAAAAATTAATTCCAGAAATGATAGAAGAGTTAAAGCAAAAAGGATTTGCTCAAGAAAGTGAAGGGGCTTTAGTATTTGATGTAAGTGAAGAAACTGATAAGAGTCCAGTTCCACCACTATTATTATTAAAATCAGATGGAGCATCTTTATATGGAACTACTGACCTAGCTACTGTTGTAGAAAGAGTTAGAGATATGAGTGCTGATGAAATAATATACTTAGCAGATAAAAGACAAGGACTACATTATGAACAATTCTTTAGAGCTGCTAAGAAATCTGGAATAGCACATGAAGATACTGTTTTAGACTTTATAGGTTTCGGTACAATGAACGGAAAAGATGGTAAGCCATTTAAGACTCGTGAGGGTGGAGTAATGAGACTTGCAGATTTAATAAATATGATTAAAGAAGCAGGTAAGGAAAAACTTAAGGACAATAAAAATATTGCAGAAGAAGATGTTGAGGAAATATCTTCAAAGGTTGGATTAGCTGCATTAAAATATGGTGATTTATCAAATCAAGCGGCTAAAGATTATGTATTTGATATAGAAAGATTTGCTTCATTTGAAGGAAATACTGGGCCATATATTTTATATACAATCGTAAGAATTAAATCTATATTAAATAAAGCAGAAGGCTTTAATGAGGAAAATGGTATTTTAGTACCTCAAAGTGAAGCAGAAAGAGGATTAATGCTTCAATTAGCTAAATTTAATGAAGTTATTGAGTTAAGCTTTAGAGATAGAGCACCTCATAAGATATGTGAATTTATCTATGAACTATCTAATAACTTTAATAAGTTCTATAATGATACAAGAATATTATCAGAAGAAGATGAGGCTAAAAAATCATCTTGGTTAAGTTTAATAGATCTTGTTAAAAATGTTTTAGAACAAGGATTAGATTTATTAGGAATGGAAAGTGTAGAAAGAATGTAATTTAAATAGGAGCTGTCGCAATAGCGGGTAAAAAAATCCGCTAGCGATAGCTCTTTTTCTATATTTTCAAAAAAATAATTGTAC
>NZ_JAASHM010000037.1 GCF_019734195.1 Clostridium sp. K13
TTTATACAAAAAAACTTGCGAAACCTTGATATATAAAGAATTTAAAAGAAAAGTAGTGTAAAAAACTTTACACTAACGATAAAATGAAGGAGATATTAAAATGAAAAATAAAGTAGAAAACCTAGAAACATTAGCACAAACTAAATTTTTAAGTCTTTATAATGCAAATTATACTAATAAGGGTGGAAATAAAAAGACATGGACTATTGCAACAAGAAAAACTAAAGAAGCATTAGAGGAGCAATTCTTTAGTGGAAAAGAAGATAAGGTTGATGCAGTTGTTATATTAGCATATCACAAAGAGGAAAGAAAGCTAGTTGCTATAAGACAATTTAGAATACCTTTAAATAATTATGTTTATGAATTACCAGCAGGTTTAATAGATAATAATGATGATATTATTTCAACAGTAAAAAGAGAATTAAAAGAGGAAACAGGATTAGATTTAGAAGAGGTTATGGAAGAAAAAATTGGACAAAAATTATATCTATCTCCTGGAATGACAGATGAATCAGTTTCTTTAGTTTACTGTACATGTTCTGGAAAAGTATCTGATGAAAATTTAGAAGAGGATGAAGATATTGAAACAGTATTATTATCTAGAGAAGATGCCATTAAAATATTAAATAGTGGTGAAAGATGTGATATAAAATTCTTTATGGCATTGCAAAGCTTTATTCAAATGGGAGAAGAAATTTTTAGATAATATTTTAACAAATTGGTAAAATGTTTAAAAGAAAACCAATAAAATAAAAAAAAACCAATGTAATATTTACTAAATTTAGATTTCATGATATAGTATAGAAAACTAGCAGATAATAGTGAAATCTATTCTCAAGAAAAAGTAAATAAAAGAACATTGGGGGGAAAATTATGAAAAAAAATGAATATGGATTATTTACAGCCATAACTATGATAGTTGGTATAGTTATAGGGTCTGGGATATTCTTTAAAAGTGACAACATATTAGTTGCTACTGGGGGAAGTATTGGCTTAGGAGTCTTAGTATTTTGTATAGCGGCCATTGCGATAATATTTGGAAGTTTAACAATATCACAGTTAGCTTCAAGAAGTTCACAGTCAGGTGGATTAATAGCATATGCAGAGGAGAATTATAATAAATCATTAGCATGTGCATTTGGATGGTTCCAAACACTTTTATATTTTCCTACAATAATAGCGGTTGTTTCTTGGGTATCAGGAATATATATATGCTTATTATTCGGAATTGATGGTAGTTTAGAAACGCAAATGTTAATAGGATTTGCTATTATGGCATTCTTATTTATAATAAACTCTTTATCTGCAAAATTAGGTGGATTATTCCAAAATGCCTCTACTATAATAAAATTAGTACCATTAGTTTTAATTGCAATTGCAGGTTTAATTTTTGGTGATGTAAGTAATATTTCTTTAAGTAATGTAGAATCAATGCAATCAGTTGGTTGGATTGCTGCTATAGCACCAATTGCATTTTCATTTGATGGATGGGTTGTTACTACATCTATAGGACATGAAATAAAGGATTCAAAAAGAAATTTACCAAAGGCTTTAATAATAGCACCAATATTTATATTAGCTATGTATTTATTATACTTTGTTGGAATAAGTATTTACATTGGGCCAGAAACAGTTATGGCACTTGGTGATTCTCATGTTGACTTAGCAGCTAATAATTTATTAGGACCATGGGGAGCTAAGATTATATTAATATTCGTAGTAATTTCTATAATGGGTACTGTTAATGGATTAATTTTAGGAATGATAAGATTACCACACTCTTTAGCGGAAAGAAATATGTTCCCTAAATCAGAATTTGTTTCTAAGGTAAATGAAAAGTTCTTAATGCCTATAAACTCAGCTGTAGTTGCATTTTTAATAAGTACAGTATGGTTTGGTGTACATTATATAACAACTAAGTTTGGAATGCTTCCAAATTCAGATATATCAGAAATATCAATAACTATGAGTTATGCTTTATATATGATTTTATACTTTAAAGTATTACAATTAGGAAATAAGGGTGAAATTAAAGGAGTTTGGAGCTCTAAGATAAACCCAACACTAGCTATAATAGGATCATTAATAATTCTATTTGGTAGTATGGGTAATAAGCTATTCTGGATATATGCAGCATTTTGTTTATTAGTAATTGTAGCTGCAGTATACTTCTGGAAAGGAAAAGAAAGAGAAATTAACGCTGCTTTAATTGAATCTTAATTATGTAGATTTTAATCACAATATATATAAGATAGGAAACTATTATATATATATTGTGATTTTTTTGTATTTTTATATTATATTCAATTACTATATAAAGGATTGTTAAATATATAAGAAATTTTATATTAAAAATTAGTAGAATATTTTATATATCAGGCGACTTATAGTAACAAAAAGAAATTTTTGAAATAATCTATATAGTGTATAGTATTACTTTAGGAGTCGAGATGTTTAAGGAGACAATTGATTGTATAGATGCAGGGACGGAGTTTTGTCCATGTCATTTAGCTGAAAGCGGTGAATGTATTCTTTGTTCACAATTACAAGGAAGTCATTTTTGTGATTGCTTAAATTGGAAGGGAGTATGTATATATCAAGAATTTCATGACAATGGCAATAAAGCAAAAGAACAAAGAAAAGTATATAAGTGCAAAGTGAGTGAAAAGGTATTATATCCTGATGATGTATTATTAGTTAAGTTTGAAGCGCCACATAAGCTTGTAATTGATTTAGCAAGACCTGGTAGCTTCATTTTTGTCAGAAGCGAAGAAAATGTATATTTTGATGTTCCTATTTCAATATTAGATTCAGATATTGAAACTAATATAATTTCAATAATGATAGAGATAAGAGGAATAAAAACTAAGCAATTATTGAATATAGAGGCTGGAGGAAATATAACAATAAGAGGCCCATATTGGAATGGAGTATTTGGTTTAAAAAACATAAGAAAACAAAAAAATAATGATACTATAGTTATTGCTAGAGGTATTGGGATGGCTCCTATGATACCGGTAATTAAAAGGTTAATAGAAAATGATAACACTGTGACACTTATAGTAGATAAGCAACCATTTAAAGATATTTATGTTACTGAATGGTTAGATAAATTTAATATAGTACCTCAGGAGATGAACTTAATAGAAAAGGGAGAGTTATCGCCAGAGGGTAAGGTTGCTATAAAATCTCTTATTAAATATAATAATATATCTTTAATTCATATAGCTGGAGCAGATATATTGACTTATAGTGTTATTGATTTTTTAGATTCTTTAGAAAGAGAAGATATAGATTTGTCATGCTGTAATAATTTCAAGATGTGTTGTGGTGAAGGTGTATGTGGAAGTTGTACAGCTAGATTTTCAGGTCATAGAGTAAAGAGATTCTGTAAAGTACAAGCTAGTCCAAGAGGTATTTTTGAGGGGAGGAGATTAATATGAAGGTAGTAGTTGTTGGTGGAGGATGGGCAGGATGTGCTGCTGCAATAACAGCGAGAAAAGCAGGGGCAGAAGTCCATATTTATGAAAAAACAGATCTTTTACTTGGACTTGGTAATGTTGGTGGTATAATGAGAAACAATGGTCGTTATACTGCATCAGAAGAGCTAATTGCATTAGGTGGTGGAGATTTAATTGAATTAACAGATAAATGTGCAAGACATGCTAATATAGAATTTCCAGGTCATAAGCATGCAAGTTTATATGATGTAAATATTATTGAAGGTGTAGTAAGAAATCATTTGAAAGATTTAGGAATACACCTTCATTTAGAGAGCCGTGTTAAGGATGTTGATGTTGAAAATAAGAAAATAAGGGGAATTTTATTAAGTGATGACACTTATGTTAAAGGTGATGTGTTCATTGAAACAACTGGTTCAACAGGACCTATGGGAAATTGTTTAAGATATGGTAATGGATGTTCTATGTGTATTTTACGTTGTCCTGCTTTTGGACCAAGATTAAGCATAAGTGCAAGGTGTGGAGTTTGTGATATTCAAGGTGAAAGAAATGGAGATGCTTTAGGAGCATTTTCTGGATCTTGTAAGCTTGCAAAAGAAAGTTTATCTAAGGAAATTAGGGAGCAATTAGATAAAACAGGTGTTGTTGTCTTAAAGGTTCCTTCAGAAGATGTAAATTATGGTAAGCTTAGTACAAAGGTATGTCAACAATATGCACTTAAAGAGTTTGCCGAGAATATAGTTTTACTTGACACTGGTCATGCTAAGCTTATGACAACTTATTATCCACTTGAAAAGCTTAGAAAGATTCCAGGTCTTGAATATGCTAAGTATGTTGATCCTTATGCAGGAAGTAAGGGTAACTCTATAAGGTATTTATCTGTGGCACCAAGGACGAATGATATGAGAGTTGTTGGAGTTGATAATCTTTTATGTGCAGGTGAAAAGGCTGGACTTTTTGTTGGTCATACTGAAGCTATATGTACAGGTAGCTTAGCAGGTCATAATGCTGTAAGGCTAATGATGGGAATGCCACTATTGATTTTACCTTCTTCTATAGCTATAGGTGATTTGATTTCTTTTGCTAATGAAAAGGCTGAAACTAGGGAGGGCAGAAAGGATAGGTATACTTTTGCTGGAGCTAGTTATTTTAAGAGAATGCAAGAGTTAGGTCTTTATACCACTGATAAGGATGAAATTAATGATAGGATTAAGAAGGTTAATTTAGATAATATTTTTGAGCAAAAACTAGTTTAGAAATAGAAGCCCTAAATGGTTGTTATACAATGATTTAGGGTTTTTATAAAAAGTTAATACTTTAAAATAATATACTCGTAAATGATATAAATAAAAGAATAAGAGAATTAGTGTTAACTATTTTTCATTATTAAAATAGATTTTATAATTCGAGGTTTTAAGAAGTATGCTAACTTGGCTTAGAATTGAGTTTCGGTTTTATTGAATGTAATAGGAAGAGGTAACTATGGTTGAATTAAAAACTTTAGGAAGAAGAATGGATTTAGCGAACTAAAATATATATCAGTTTTAGAATATAGGGAAGCTACAGATTATAAAAGAACAAAAACAAGAATCCATCATCATATTATATATCCGGTATGGATAGAGATAAGGCAGAAGAATTATGGGGAAAAGGCATGGCTAATGCAAATAGAATGCAAGCTAATGAACTAGGCTTTGAAGAACTAGCAAATTATCTTTCAAAGGATCCTAGAGGAAAGAAAAGATGGAGCCAATCTAAGAATATAGTTATACCAGTGCCAGAGATTAATGATTATAAGTATTCAAATAAAAAAATTATATGAACTATCACAAAACCAAGGGGAAAGAGAAGTCTTTGAGAAGCTTTATCCTGGGTTTATTTATCCTGGCCATGATGTTGTATTTAATGATGTTGATGGAGGGATTTATGTTTATATAAAAATGAGAAGATTAGAGTAGTACAAATTATACAGTAAAACAAAAAAAGGAATTTTATTTATTGTATAGAATTTACATATATAGGATATATTATAAATTTATTTAGGTTATATAAAAATAATATTAACTGAGTATAAACAATAAGGCTAAATATAAATATTTTTATAAGGGGGATATATATTGTGATAAAATTAAAAAAAATTAATATTTCAAAACGCAGTATAGTAATGATAGCACTATTATTAATATCATTATTATCTATTTTTGTTGTGTCAAAAATAGTAACACAACCAGATTTTAATGCATCAACAGTACAGTCATTGAATGATAAAGAATATTTAGTTATGAAACTTGCAGCAGCTGCAGCAGCAGCTTCGACAGCTTTATCACTTATACCTGGAGATGCTTCAATGCCAATTGCTAATCAAATTGCGGAATTAGCTCCTTATTTCATTTTAATTTTAGGTTCAATTTTATTGGAAAAGATGTTAGTTTCAGTAGTTGGTTATATATCATTTACTTATATTATTCCTTTTGCTTGTGTGTTGGGAATTTTTTATTTGTATACAAAGAAGGAGGTAATGAGAACACTTGCAATAAAATTAGCAATATTCGGGGTGATTCTGTTTATAGCAATTCCATCAAGCATTAAAGTTAGCGACTTAATATATAATTCTTATCAAACCTCA
Organism: Clostridium sp. K13; assembly: GCF_019734195.1. Classification (GTDB taxonomy): domain Bacteria; phylum Bacillota; class Clostridia; order Clostridiales; family Clostridiaceae; genus Clostridium. Next base: position 6,088 of record NZ_JAASHM010000037.1, read on the forward strand.
ATAGAGCAGACAGTTAAAACTGCAGAACAAAACAAAGAATATATTGAAGAAAAGAAAGAAGATCTTTCTGAAGAAGATCAAAATTGGATGGATAAAGTGGGAGACTATTTATCAAATTTAACTTCTAAAATAGGAAGTGGAATATCTGAAATTATTAAAAAGGGAGAAGATACACTTATATCATTTTTAGATGCTATTGCAATTATGATTATTACCTCTTGTGTTATTCCAATAGGTACAATACTAATTTTTGGTTTAGTCATTAAAATTTTATTCAGCTTTGATAGTAATAGAGGAGCAAGAAAGTTTCAAAAAAATATAGAAAAAGAAAGTTCTATGAAAGAGAAAATATTAACTACTCCAGTTTTAAATGATAATGAAATTAATGGAAATATATCCCTATAAGAAAAAATTCATATTATTTCTAACCAAAGTAAAAATACAGACATATGATTTGTTTATGTAAACTTATGAATTATTAGTTATATTTAGATAAATAATATATTATATAAATTTATCACAGATAAGAAGTCATTATATATTAATTGGCTTCTTATTTTTATAAATACTGAAATATAAGTGTTTGTAATTACTATAGAATACGTATCATAAACGAATTATATTTATGTCTTGAGTCAAGTAACTGAAATTGAATAATCAGGTATTGAAATAAATATAAATGATTTTATGTTTCATGTATAATTAAATTATTTGGTAAGAGAAAATTAAATTTATAAAGAGGGATCTTGATAGATGAGTGAAAAAGAAAAGAAAACAGTTATAGCACAGGAAGATGTAATGAAAATTTTAGATTCTTGTTATGAAAAATGTTTAAATGGTATTCCAAAAGTTAGTCCTAGTGTAGAAGAAATGGCTAACGATTATTTGAAAAAATATAAAACCAAAGAAGAAGCTTGTAAAGCAATGATACGAAATCAAATTACGAAATGTGCAACATCTGGGTTTATTACTGGATTTGGTGGATTCATTACTATGCCTGTAACTCTTCCTGCAAATATTACTAGCGTAATTTATGTGCAAATGCGTATGATAGCTTGTACTTCATATATGGCTGGCTTTGACCTTGATAGTGACCAAACTCAAACACTTGTATATGCTTGTCTTGCTGGTGTTGCAGTCAATAACGTGATAAAGCAGGCTGGTATTAAATTTGGTGTTAAATTTGCAAATGGATTGATAAAGAAAATACCAGGTAAAGTACTAACTAAAATAAATCAAAAAGTTGGTTTTCGTTTTATAACAAAATTTGGAACTAAAGGAGTTATAAATTTAGGGAAACTTATTCCAGGAGTAGGGGCAGTTATTGGTGGTGGACTAGATTTAGTTGAAACTAAAATAATTGCAAAACGTTCTTATAAATGGTTTTTTGAACATGATTTTTCTGTTGATAAAAAGGATAATGAAGAGGATATTGAAGTTTACGAAAGTGATTATGAATAAGTTCCTATAGAATAAAATATACTGAATTTAATTAGCAAAATATAAAATTCTTTGAGTTACAAAAAGGCATTGGATTTCGAATCCAATGCCTTTTGACTAGTTAAGATCCCATTTTGTAACTTCTCTTTGTACAACTTGAGCACTGTATTTACTGATTAATGCACCTTTACTTGTTCCAAAGATATTGCTTGCGATAATGGTGTCCATTAGGGCTATTACATCTGTGTTTGTAAGTCCAGGTTTTACTTCTGAAATTGTAATTGAACTCTTTTCACCACTCTCACATAAAAAGACCATTTGTAATGAGTATTCCATTGTTTGTCCTCCTTTCTATAAGATTTGGATTACTAAAGCTAAGCGTTGTTTTCTAGCATAGAGATTTCATTAACTAAGGTGTATCTAGTTTCATTAGCTAACACTAATTTAATTGCATCTGCAACGGTTACTAGAGCTTCTGGTGTAGCATCTCCGTTAATACCTGAAAAATTTTTTTTCTTGTATGATGGATTACCATCTTTATCAACACCGCTTTGTACTTCAATACTTAAAGTAGTTGTCATTAATTCTTTTGAAATTGCCATGTTATTCACCTCCTTGTAGCTTGCTATTTAATATATATGGTTTAAAAAGAAGAAATCAAAAGTTAATAATAAAATATAAAAAATCTGATAAACTTTTGGCCTATCAGATTTTTTATATTATGCAGCTTTGTCTTTTTCATTTTTTACAACAGCACCTAATTTTACTGAAACAATGGTATTTAATGTATTTATACTATTTGATAGTGAAGTAAGTTGCTTTTCTAGTCTAATCAATAGATAGGCTGTAATAGCTATTGGGAAGCCAGTATTGCCTATTAATGATATAAAATCTAAATTTTCCATGATATCACCTCCAAATAATATATATGGTTTTGAAGCAGGGAGTATAGGTTATTTGTTTATAAAAAATAAATCAGTAAGTTTTCATACTGATTTATTCGTTATCACAGAGACAATGGAAGTAATGATTGATTGCCATATCTACTATAGAGCTGACATAAACTATATCTGGATGCATGGCTTTGATTTGTTCTAGCTTCTTTAGGGTTGAGAATCTTAGCATATAGCATCTCTTATATTCTAGCTTTTCTCCATCTATTGGAGGGGTAAGTCCATTTACTATTGATAGTTTTCTCATATCTAAAATATCTGTATTATTCTTTTTAGATTTTTGTTTTTCTACTTTAGGTTTTTCTGTTGTATCTGGAGCGGTATGTGTAAATTGCACTGGCTCATTTGTAAATGAAAAGCCTTCAACTAAGTTACCTTTTATTTCACCAGGTGCTTCAAAACCTATTTCTTCACATTCTTCTTCATAACATATGTCGCTTGGATCTATGATTAAACCTTTTTTTCTTCTCACTTAAAACACTCCCTTCCCATTTAATATATATGGGAATATAAGAATGGTTATATAGATATTCTTATATTGTCATATATAAAAGAATAGAAGAATATAAGAATATGCTGGAAACATCAGGGATTGTGAGGTTTATTAATAAAAAATATCCTTTGAATTTGAATTATTAGTTTTTAAACCATATATCTTTAATGAGAAAAGTTTAAGGGGTGTGGTATTATGCTATCTAATAGAATTAAAATTACTGAAGAGGGAGAAGTTTATGACAGATTAAGTATTGCTTTAGCAATTAGAAATTCAACATATAATGATGAGCTTAAGTGTTCACTTATGGATCAAAATATAATTAAGAACTGTGAGACCTGTAGCTTAAAGTTTATTTGTGATGGCATTGATGGGCTGGCAGATGATTATATTAAAAAGACAACTAAAGTTGTTAGTAACTTTACACTATAACCTTGAGAGGAATGTCACAATATAAATACTAGCTATGAAATTTCAACTTAACAATAATTCAATTTTTGTTTAAGCTAGAATAATCTTGGTGTATAATAGTAAGAGAAAAATAATAAATATTTATTTGAGGTGTTGGCTATGGATACATTTATTCCTAGATATAGATATAAATTTAAAGATGAATTACCACATGGAGATAAAAGATATATTTTAACTTATGTTAAGCAGATGATTAGTGAGTTTGTTTATGATATGGGAAATTTGGAAAATAATCCATTTACTTTTCCAGAGGTACAAACATTACTTGATGGCATTACTGTTGGTGGCCATAAGTTAAGTGATCAAAATCAAATACTAAATATAAAGTCATCATGGGATTATGTTGTTAATTTGAGTAGAACAAATTCTTTAGAGTTAAACAAAGAAGTTATTTGTGATATTCATAGTAAAGTTGCTAAAGATGAGGCATTAATAGTAGGTGACTTTAGAAAGGGTAACATTGGAATTGCAGGTACTGTTGAATATAAGTGTATTAATTATGAGGATTTAGAGGAAGTATTTAAAGCTGATATAGATAAAATAAATTCTATAGATAATTTACTTGAAAAAGCTATTATACTTAATCTATGGCTATCTTACTGTCAGTTCTTTTATGATGGAAATAAGAGAACAGCTAGACTTTCATCAAACCTTATCCTGTTATCAAATGATATAGGAGTACTTTCTATACCAGCTAGATATAAGGTTGAGTATAATAAATTAATGCTAGATTTTTATGAAACTTTAGAAGCTGATGAAGTAATAAAGTTTATATTAGAAAAATGTATAACGTTTTTCGATGGATTTAACTATAAAAAATATAATGAATTAATCTAAGGTGTTAAAATAAATCCTCTCATATGCAGTTAAGCTGCAAAAGAGAGGATTTATTTTTAAAAAGGAAATCTTAATCCTTAATTCATTTATCTCTAATTCAGAAACCATTCTCATACTTTTACCTATATTTAATATTGCAAATTAAATTTTTCTATACATAGATAAACAAATTAATTATTAAGATTTGAATTTATAGCCTGCGGCAGCTAAGGAAATCTTGATTACATCAAAATAGTTTAATATAAAAGGGATCTGCCCTTAAATCTGTCTCATAATCTATATATGTTAATTCTATTTAATAAAACCATTGCATCATAATGCTAAAAGCTACCGTTCCTTTCACTCACTATGCTTTTAAATTCTGATGCATTAGTTTTATTATCTACTCAATTAAACTTTTCCTTTTCGTATCACCCATTGGCTCCATAAAGATTACCTTACATGAAATAAGATTTTTTGTAGGTATTCCTCTTAAGCAGTAAAAATCATATTTCATTCCAGGTAATCCTTATTCCGCTTAGAAGGAAACCTTTAAAAATAATTCATTTATTATTATCTTAAAATAAATTTTTTATTTTATTTCAAAAAAATCTATTTAACTATTTATTATCACTGAAGGTATAAAAGAATTTTTTTTAAGCTCTAAATTATAGTCCTACGGACAGTAGCAGTCCACTTTTTCAAAGTTGACAGAGTAGAAGTTTGGCTTACGCCAAACCACTAAAACAAAAGTGCTAACGCACCTTTTATATTTATAATAATATTTTGTTTTGCTTTATTTTTAATTATTATTTTTATTGATTATGTTAGTAACTATTATTATTTAAAAGTGTTATTCCTGATATTACTCTTATTATTGAAGCTACTAGTATACTGAAAATTGATACTTTTGGGCCCTTATCCACCACCCGAAATAGTACAGGATATTACCTTTACTCTCTAAGGCAATATAAGTCTCTTAAAATGAAGCGAGCCTTATATTACCTAAGATAGTAATAGGATTAATCTAGTCCTATTTAGGGTACCCGGTGGGGGCTATTATTTAATCTGAAACCTTCCATGCTGGAAGCTCTAAATAAATATAATGGGGCTCTGCCCCAAGCCCTGGCTCCTAATCTATTTATGTTAATTCTAACTATTTTTAATCACGAAACTGCGCCTCTTTGGACAGGTAGGACAGGTATTCCTCCATTACATATTTTAATGACAGGTAGCCTTACTAGTCCTAAAAATATGCAATTCCAGAATACTAGTCCTACTAGTCCACCTTAGACAGGTAAAAAAATCTTACTACTTAAATGACTTTTGGGTACAGGTTGCCTAACTAGCACACCAAAAGTCATTTATTCCGTAATCTTTTTTTACTAGCTTAAGGAGGGGATTTTACTTTTCTTTAGCAGTCCACTTACCGCTAAGCTCACATGGACAGAGCGGAAATAATTTTTTCAAAATTCTAAATTTAACTTTACCTGTATAAAGCTTAAATATTAGTCTTTGTTTTAAAAAAGTCTGGAAATATGATTAACCACCTAAAACAGAGGATTTTAATGTAGGAAGCATAAATATAAATATTTATAAAATTTATTTAAATATTACTATTATTTGTGTATAATTAAAAATATAAATCAATGAATATTGGTGATATTTTACAAGAGAGTTTATTTTTTTAAATGCCAGATAAATTAGAATTTGTGGAGGAATATAAAATGGCATGGGATTATGCAGAATTATCAAAGATGGCAAAAGAAAATGGTGGCCCTGAAAAATTTGTAGATTTGCTTATTAATTCAGGAAAAAGAAAAATGTTTCCATGGATAGGAGCAGCAGCTGCGGCTGGAGTTGCGACTACTGTAGTTTTTCAAAAAGCATATAAATATTTATCTGATAAAAAAGCTGAGTCGAATACAGCGATGGAACTGGCTAAGCAAGAATTAATTCAAGGAATTAAAGATTATGATGCGACCCATAACGAAGTAAATTCTGATATTAAGAATATAAGAATGATTAAAGACAACAAAAAAGAATATATAGAATTACTATTTCTGGCTGACGAACAAGAAGATATGATAGATAAGTATCTTGACCGTGGTGAAATGTTTGTTTTGGATGATAATGGCGTAAAAGCTGAATGTGTGATTACACATGAGGGTGATGGTGTTTACGAGCTTAAAAACATTGCTGTTTTACCTGATTATCAACGAAAAGGTTATGGAAAAAGACTGATAGAGTTCCTGTTTTCCTTTTACACTGATTGCAACACTATGTTTGTTGGAACAGGTGATGTTCCATCTACACTTAATTTTTATAAAAAATGTTGTTTTACAGAATCACATCTAATAAAAAACTTTTTTATAGATAACTACGACCACCCAATCTTTGAAGATGGAAAACAACTTGTTGATATGGTTTATCTGAAAAGGGAACGATAAATTACAATTTATCTAGGTGTATAATCTTTAATTTTTCTATAGCAATTTAGTAGTAATGATATATATTAATATTTCAAACGAATCCATAATAAATCATATTTTAATTTTTGAAAAAAATTTTCCGCTCTGTCCCATGAGTAGTGGGACTGCAACGTGAAAAGCAATTGCAAGGGGGGGACTAGCTTTCTAGCAATTGACAAAAATGTACTAGTAGGGCTACCTGTACATTTTTGTTAATGCTGATTGCCTGTCCCCCCCTAGCACCGTCTTTTGGTGATATTTACTGGTGCTAATGAGGACTAGAAAGGCTTCCTGTCCTTTAATTAGCAACTAAGTAAATATTACCAAAAGTGTCCCTGCTGCAAAAAGTGGAGGAGCAAGGCTGCCTGTCCACTTTTTGCAGCAAGGACAAGGTGCGTTGCAAGTTATAGATTAAAAATAGTTAAAAGATAATAAAATAGACTATGAGCAAAAAGCCTTAAAAGAAAAGAATTAGTTAGTAGGCCATGATATGAAAGTTTTACTTGAAAAGATCATTGGCCCCAAACGGTTACCTGAAAGAGAAATGTTTAATCTGTAGAATTTCTTAGGTTAAAAAGGGTTCGGTTCATTTTAAGAAACCTTTTTGGCCTTAGAAATACTAGGTAATAACATGCACTTCTTTTAGGTGTTGGATTAAGGGCCCAAAAAAAAATAAAATAATATTATCTAATATGGATATAGCAGTTATAGTAAATAAGGTAATATTGGTAGTAGATATACTGTGCAATAAAGAAATGTATTTACTATATTAAACCCATGAAGAATTATAACAATTAAAATAGCAGAATTAATTATAAGTAATATATATTTTTATTTATTACTTTACTAAGTAAAGTTTCCACTCTGTCCAACTTTGAAAAAGATGGACTGCAATTTCTTAATTATGGAGTAAGTGAAAAATAATGTACTAGCCTCAATGGCTTGTACATTATTTTTCGTTTACGGAATAATTATTTCCTTTTTAGAAAAGCAAATAGGAGCATAGTTTACGTAATATTTAAAGAACATAAATTAAGTATATGAATTGTAATAGTGTCATGATAAATTGAAGGCTCTTATTTGCGACTAGATAGAATTAACATGATTTGAGCCCATAGGTTTAAGGGAATGGAATTCCCTTTTAAATTCAAGATTAAGAATTAATTCGTTTATCTATTTATAGAAGAATATTAGTTATATAGTTAAAGAAATTTAAGAGAAGAAAAAGAGGTTAAGGATTAAAGATAAGTGAATTAATTATTAAGGTTTCCTTTGAGCGAAATCATGAATAAAGGTAATTAGTTGTAATGAATATATGGATGAAACGATCTTGCAATATTGAAGTTAATCATTATCTATTATTACAGGTATAATGGTAAAATATTGCTATTTTTAGTTTCTTTTTAATTTACAACCGAATATATGTTCTGTATAATTATATTATGGGATAAAAAAGGGGGCATATAGTGTGAGTGAAAAGCAAAAGGAGATTTTAGAAATTATAAAAACTTTTATTAAGGAAAATGGGTATTCACCAACAATTAGGGAAATATGTAGGATAGCTAATATTAAATCAACAGCATCAGTACATGGGCATATTAAAAAATTAAAGGATGAAGGTCATATTACAAGTGGAGCAGATATGCCTAGAAGTATTGCTCTTACAAAGAGAGAAAAGTGTGTTAAAGTTGTTGTAAATGCTATAGCTTTAATGTGTGCAGAGGATAAAGAGTACATATTGCTGCAAGAAAATAAAAAGCAGCATGCTAATGAGAGTATATTTGAATTACCTGGTGGAGTTATTAGAGAAAGTGAAAGTGTATATGGATACTTAAGACGTAAATTAAAGGCTAATGGGTTTGAAGTAACAAAGATATTCGGTGAAGATAAATGTAATGAATTAAGCTATGAAGAGGAAGTATTGACAGTATTTAAGCCGTTTTGTGTTAGCCAAAGCTTTAATGATAATAATTTAATTATTTCTAGTACTATTTTATGTGAAGTAGATAGTGCAAATGTTAAAAATGATAGCAATAAATATGATTTTAAGTGGGTTTGTACTGATGAATTAAGAGCTATGCTAGTAGATCATTAGGAAAATATATCAGATCATAATATTGCAGCATTAAAATTATTTTGTGACCTATAAAAAGCTATATTAATTAACTTAATATATAAAGAGAAAAGTTATAGTAGGTGGGTTCTACTATAACTTTTTTCATGTTAGGATTTCTTTTCTTAATTGATTTATTGCTCTATTTTTAATGTTTACCGTTGTAGGATAATTAATGTTATTATTTTTTGAGTATTCCTTAAGAGATCCATTATTTATAAGTGTAAAATTAAGTATATCCTTATGCTGCTGTGGTAATTTGTCTATATATTTATAAAGGTTTTTTGCTAGTATACTGTCAGTAACTTGTACATCTACTGGTTCATTATTTGATGGTAGGACATGCTCCAAGGTTCCATTTAATATTAATGCCTCAGAGCCTTCACATGAGCTTCTATTACAAGTCTTTTTTATTAGATAATTAATGTTGTTTTTAATTGCCATGGTAGCATAAGCAACAAATCTCTTTTTATCTAAGTCATAAGTTTTGATGCATTTTAGTAATGTAGCATAACATTCATGTTCTATATCAGAAAAGTCATATCCATGGACAAAGGTTCTTTTTGAGATATTTAATATCATAGGTCTAAATTCTTTGAAAATAATTTCCTTAGATGATACATCTCCTTTTTTAGCTTTAGCAACTAAAGATTCTATATAATTAAAATTCATAAAAAATTACCCCCTTTCTTAGTATATATGGTTTTAAGCCATATATTTTAATTGGAGGTGAAATTTTATGAAAGAAATTATATTAGCAATAGACATTGGACATAATGTTCCTTATGACACAGGAGCAGTGGGAATACGTAGGGAAGATGATCTAAATAGGTTGGTTGGAAGCGCATTAATAAGTAAGCTTAGGGGAAGAGGGATTAAGGTTGTGAATTGTACACCTAATACTGCTAAAAGCCTTAATGATTCATTGTACCAAAGAGTAATTACAGCAAATAACTGCGGTGCAACATTGTTTGTATCAATACATCATAATGCATGCCCTGGTGGATATGGAGCAGAGGTTTTATGTATTAAAGATAACTACCAAGATGGATTATCAACAAAGGTAGGAGAAGCTATATTAAATGAATTAGCTTCAATTGGACTTAAAAACAGAGGAGTAAAGGATAGAAGGGACTTATATGTTATTAATAATACTTCAATGCCTGCATTAATTGTTGAATGTGCCTTTGTTGACAGTAGCTTGGATATGGCAAACTATAATCCAGAAAAGGCCGCAGCTGCAATATACAAAGGAATATGTACAGCTCTTGCTTTATCAGAAAATCAAAAACCTATTACAGATGATGAAGAGTATTATATTGTCAAATATGGCGATACATTATGGGCAATAAGTAGAAGATTCAACACTACTGTAGATAAGTTAGTTGCATTAAATAATATAGCAAATAGAAATTTAATTAATGTTGGACAGAAATTAAGGGTAAAGTAAAACTAAAGTGGAGAAAAGGTTTATGTATTAAGGTACATAAGCCTTTTGTTATTTAAGAGAATAAAAGAAAAATAGTGTTATTAAATTATTTAAGTAACCTTAATATGTGATATAATATATTTACTAATTTTTAGATAAAACAAATTAAGGGCGGTATAAACATGGCTAATTCAAATAATTTTACGAAACAGAATATACTTGATGCAGTTAAATATATTGATAAGAATGGTATTCCAAATAAAAATAAAAGTGCAAAATATGAATTTGCTTTTGATTCAGGCAAAAAGTACCCAGCTAAATATGTAATTTCTGTGGCAAATCATCTGGTTAATAACGTAGATATTTCAAATGAAGAATTTAATGATATAGAAGCTAGGAATATATTAATGGGATTGGATTTTGTGATAGAAACAAGACAAGAAAAGTTTACATTAATAATTACTGCTAATGAAGTTATATCAAGTGATGAACGTTTTACAATGGACAATCTTGGACTTGGAGATAACTATAAACCACTAGATACATATTTTAAGAATTCTTCAGGTGAGATAATTAGGCGAAAGTACACTAAAGGTGAAAAAAAGAGCTCTAATCAAACAATGCCACGATTGGCTTGTCAGATTTTTGAAGAGTCTCTAGTAGCTTTATCTGAAGAGGAAAAAGTAAACTTTCCTATTTGTCAATATACTCCAGAGTCGGAATTAATTCGAGGGATTTTTTCTAGCGTTGAAGAATTCAAGAAATATAGAAATTCAATTGAATATTTCAGATATAAGTATGGGGATGAAAAACTACTTGTTAGTTATTGTTGGAATATCTTTTCAACTATTATATTTGTTAAAGAATGCTTAAAGCGTTTTGGGAAAGAAGGCGATCAATTTGTTCTTACGTATCGTGAAAAAGACAAAAAAGAAGTTGATCAACTTGTAAATGAAAAATTGACAGATAAAGATGATGTAATAGAGTCTAATGGTTATATGAATCCATATTCTAATCAATTAATAGAATCTAAGAATATTATTTTACGTGGAGCACCAGGGACGGGTAAATCATATTTAGCAAAAGAGATTGCTGCTGATATCATTAGTAATGGCTACTTTGATAATTATACGTTACTTACCGATGAACAAAAGAAGCAAATTGAATTTGTTCAGTTCCATCCGAGTTACGATTACTCTGATTTTGTAGAAGGTTTAAGGCCTAAAGCAAATGATGATGGCTCTATGGGGTTCGAACTTCGAGATGGCATATTTAAAAAATTTGTAGCAAGGGCAAAGAAAAACTTTTATGATTCTCAAAAATCTGAAGAAGTTATTGAGAAAGAAGCATCAGTTCAAGCAATAATGACAGATTATTTTTCAGAACTTGAATTTGGAGTGGATGAACTAAAAATTGCCCGTGGCACTAAATTTTATATTACTAGTGTTGATGATAAACACATCAACATTTCAATTCCTGAAAATAATGTATCAAATAAGCTGAGTTTAAATATTAAAGAATTAAGAGAAATGTTAGAGTCAGGACAAGAATTTACACAAGTAAAAGATGTTACCAAATTCTTTGGAAAGAATAATGCTACTCAAGGATACTCGTATAATTTAGCCATTTTTAATGCAATCAAAGCAAAGAAAACAACAATATCAAAGACAGTAACTAAGCAAGAACAATTAAAAAAGTACATTTTTATAATTGATGAAATTAATCGTGGTGAAATTTCTAAAATATTTGGTGAGTTATTTTTCTCTATAGATCCTGGATATCGTGGACTAGCTGGTGAAGTATCCACTCAATATGCAAACTTACATGAAGATCCTGATGAAAAATTCTTTATTCCAGATAATGTTTATATCATCGGCACAATGAATGATATTGACCGATCTGTTGATAGTTTTGACTTTGCTATGCGTCGTCGTTTTAGATTTATTGAAATTAAAGCTGACGAACGTTTGGAAATGTTAGATGCTTTAGGGGAAAAAAAAGAAGAAGCAATTCGTCGTATGACTGCTCTAAATAGTGAAATATCAAAAGTTGAAGATCTCAATGAAAACTACCATATTGGAGGAGCATATTTCTTAAAATTAAAAACTTTAAGTTTTGACCAGCTGTGGACTGATTACCTTCAACCTTTACTTCAAGATTATGTGAGAGGTATGTATGACGAAGATATCATTATGAAAAAATTTGAAAAGGCTTATGAAAATGTACTACCTAGAGTAGGTGATGGCAATGACGGAATTCAAGATTAAAGACAATACAACTATTAGTAAATATGATTTTGATGAAGTAAGGCTCATAACAAAAAAAGTTTTAGATAAGACACTTGGCCAGCTTGAAAAAGAAGGAGTATTTGTTTTTCCTGAACTTTTAAAAGATGCTGAGGATATCACTAAAGAACAGATAATTTTACAAAGTGTTAATGATTGTTATCGTTCAAGTAATGTTATGGGGTTTTTAGGATATGGCAAGGAACGTCTTATAATTAAATCACGCTTTTCAACTGTGGAAAACGATTATTTCTTTCAATATCTAATTGAAAATGTATTGGAGATACCTAATGTTTTAGATTTAAATACGGATGCTAACCAAGATAACCGATTGTTTAATTTGTTGTTATTTCTATTTCCATATTACTTAAAAATAGCGATGAGGAAAGGCTTATTTAAAACATATATACGGAGTCAATATAATGATGGGAACATTAAAGGAACAGTTGATATTGCTCGTCATATTAGAGATAATACCCCCTTTACTGGCAAAATTGCATATAACCAACGAGAATTTTCTTACGATAACTCTATAATGGAATTAATCAGACATACTATTGAGTTCATTAAGAAGAGGCCATATGGAAATAATGTGTTACGAAAAGCTAAAGATGAAGTTTCAGTGGTAATTCAAGCAACAAATAATTATGAGTATTATGATAGAAGGAAAATCATAATTAAAAACAAGAAGAAACCTATTAGTCATGCGTATTATCATGAGTATAGGAATTTACAACGTTTATGTATAATGATTTTACAACAAGAGAAGCATCAAATTGGTTCAGGGATGACTAAAATTCATGGTATTCTCTTTGATGGTTCATGGCTATGGGAAGAATATATTAATACATTGATTGGGAATAACTTTTATCATCCAATGAACAAAGGTAGAAAAGGAGCACAGAGATTATTTGATGGTAATATTGGACTTATTTATCCTGACTTTATTAGTAGAAATACTACCAATCGGATAATTGCTGATGCTAAGTATAAGCCACTGGGTAACATTGGAAATAAGGATTATCTTCAAGTATTAGCCTACATGTTTAGGTTTGACGCTAAGAAAGGTTTATACTTGTATCCCGAAAGTGGTAAAGTAGAAAATCAATTATTAAAAATGAATCGTGGATTGACATATGAAGATAATGTAGAACCAAGAACTGACATTCAAATAATTAAATGTGGATTGAAAATACCAACTGATGCAAAAGACTACGATGAATTTAAGCATAAGATAAAGACTAGTGAGGTAGCCTTTATCAATCAGTTAAAAATATACAGTTGTGATATAAAGTAAACAAGATATACTAATTTAATTCAAGAGCAATATGAGGAAAGTTTTGTTTGAAGTTAATTGTTAGCAAATAAGGATAAAATGTCGCTTGTTAATATTTAAATAAGCAATAATTTCTCAGTGACAAGCTTATGTAAAAATATAAGTTTGTCACTGTTTTTCGTTTAATCAAGCTTTATAGAATAAAATTTTTAAAAATAAAGATGTGCTATCATTTTTAGTTTAATAAGGTTTGGTCTTATTTCAATATTTTGGACATAAAAAGTCAAACTTTTTTATGCTACACTTCTAGCTAATAATTCAAATTGATCTGGAGTCATGTAATTAATAGAAGAGTGTAGCCTTTTTCTGTTATACCAACCTTCTATATATTTAAAAATAGCTATAAAACTATATTTAAAATATAGTATATTAAGTATTCGAATTACTGTTAAGTAATGTTATAATTATTAATAGATACATCATAAATGAAGATATTATTTCTAATTCTTTATCTTTATTTATGATTTACATAATAAATAATAGAAATAAAATGAAAAGAGGCAATATTATGATGAATAAAACAACATCACAAGATGTTATAAAGATAGTTTGGAAAGCCTGCGATACCTTTAGAGGTACTATGGATAGTTCTAAGTACAAAGATTATATATTAACAATGTTATTTGTAAAGTATGTATCTGACTTTTACAAAGAAAAGTTAGAAGAATTAAAGGCTAAGTTTGGAGATAATGAAGATAGAATTCAAAAGAGTTTAAAGAGAGAAAAGTTCCAATTAGATCCTACATGTACATTTGATGTTATATACGAAAATAGAAATGCTGAAGATATTGGTGAAATAATAAATAAAATATTAATGAGAATAGAAGATGACAACAAGGAAAAACTTGAAGGAATCTTTAGAAATATTGATTTTAACTCAGAAGCAGAGCTTGGTAGAACTAAAGAAAGAAATGCTGCATTAAAGCATTTAATAGAGGACTTTGCAGATGCTTCACTTGACTTAAGACCTAGTATGTTAGATGGTAGTGATGTTATTGGAGACGCATACGAATTCCTAATAGCTAACTTTGCATCAGATGCAGGTAAGAAAGGGGGAGAATTCTATACTCCTAGCGAAGTTTCAACTTTACTTGCAAAGCTTGTTGGAGCTAAAGATGGTGATAGAATATATGACCCAACATGCGGTTCAGGATCATTACTTATTAAAGCAGCTAAAGAAGTGGGAACACAAAACTTTAGATTATATGGTCAAGAAAGAAATGGTCAAACACAAGCCTTAGCTAAGATGAATATGTTCTTACATGAAATAAATGATGCAGTTATAGAATGGGGAGATACATTAAGAAATCCACTTCATTTAGAAAATGAAAGATTAATGAAGTTTGATAAAATAGTTTCTAACCCGCCATTCTCACTTGATAAATGGGGAGCAGAAGAATTAAAAGATGATACTTATGGAAGATTTAGTATGGGATTACCCCCAAAGTCAAAAGGCGATTTTGCATTTATTTCTCATATTTTAGCATCATTAAATGAAAATGGAACAGCAGGTATAATACTTCCTCATGGAGTTTTATTTAGAGCTGCTAGTGAAGGTAAAATAAGAAAACAAATAATAGAAAATAACTGGCTAGATGCAGTAGTAGGTTTACCAGAAAACCTATTCTTTGGTACAGGAATACCAGCTTGTATATTAATTTTTAAGAAAAACAAAGTTGATAAAAATGTAGTATTTATTGATGCAAGTAATGAGTTTGATAAAGGTAAAAATCAAAATGTATTAAGAAATGAAGACATAGAAAAAATAGTAGAGGTTTATAAGAATAGAGAAGAAGTAGATAAATATTGTCATATAACTACTTTTGATGAAATAAAAGAGAATGACTTCAATTTAAATATTCCTAGGTATATTGATACTTTTGAAGTAGAAGAAAAAATAGATATCCAATCAATTAAAGAAGAAATTTATACACTTGAAAAAGAAATAGTTCAGGTTAAAGAAGTTATGAATAAATATTTAGAAGAATTAGGATTTTAGAGTATTAAATTTTATATAGAGGATGAATTATTATGGAAAAGTCAAATATATCTAATAAATTTACGGGAGGGATTCATGATAACTCACAGATTAAAATGTGGAACACGACTACAATAAATGAATTAATAAAAAATGGAGTTATAGAAGAAGTATTAGATGGAAATCATGGTGCTATACATCCAAAAGCAAGTGATTATGTAGAAAATGGTATTCCCTTTGTAATGGCTAGTGATATTAATAATGGTAAATTGGACATAATTAACTGTAAATATATAAGTGAAGAGGTTAGTAAAAGATTAAAAAAAGGATTTGCAAAAGAAGGAGATTTACTATTAACACATAAAGGTACTGTTGGAGAAACTGCTATTGTTCCAAAAATAGATTGTAATTATATAGTATTAACTCCACAAGTTACTTATTATAGGTTTAATAAAGAAAAAAATGTTTTAGATATAGAATACTTAAAATATTATTTTCAATCTGAAGATTTTCAATTAAGATTAAAGAGTTTAGGGGCACAATCAACGAGAGCTTATGTAGGAATTACAGAACAAAAAAGATTATTAGTAGAATTTCCAGATTATAAGACTCAACAAAAAATAGTAGAAATTCTTTCAACTTGGGATTCAGCTATAGAAAAACAAGAGCAACTTATTGAAAAGAAAAAAGAGTTCAAAAAAGGATTAATGCAAAATCTATATTCTAAAGGAACAAAGAAAGAGAAGTTAGTTAAATCTAAATTAGGTGAAGTTCCTGAAAGTTGGAGTATAGTTAAGGCAAAAGAAGTATTTAAAAGTGTTTCAATAAAAAATAATGAAAATGAAGAACTGCTTTCAGTTACTCAAGATAAGGGAACTATTCCCAGAAGTCAATTAGAAGGGAATGTAGTTATGCCAGAAGGTAGTACTAGTGGATATAAATTAGTTGTACCAAATAACTTTATTATAAGCTTACGTTCATTTCAAGGTGGATTAGAAATTTCAAAACATAGAGGTATCATAAGTCCAGCATATACAGTTTTAGAGAATAAAATTGAAATTTGTCATGATTATTTTAAATACTATTTTAAAAAGGAAGAGTTTATAAGTAGATTAAATGGTGCTATTGTTGGAATTAGAGATGGAAAACAAATTAGTTATGCTGATTTTGGAGAGATGTTTTTACCAGTTCCATCGTTAGAAGAACAAATTAAAATAGCTGAAATTCTAATGGTAGCGGATAAGGAAATAGAATTATTAGAAAAAGAGTTAGAAGCATTAAAGCTACAAAAGAAAGGTTTAATGCAAAGATTGCTAACTGGTGAAATTAGGGTTAAAATATAGTTGAAAAATACGGAACAGATTTAAATATTTCTGTTCCGTATTGTTTTATGTATTAAGAATTTGCTTAACTTCTTCAACTATTTCATCAATAGAAAGCATGGCAGTATTTAAGGCATTTCTACCAGCTAAAGTTGCACTCTTATTCATAACTTCATTTTTAGTTACTTTATGCCATATAGGCAATAAGACTGAAGTACCATTATTAGATTCTTTTTGAAATAGCCCATCTACTTCATAATTAGTCCAATATTTTTCAAGGAATATACTTGAAATGACAACTATTCCAAAACGTGAATGAGCTAGTCCATTATCAATGCTTTGTCGTATACTAGCTCCCCATTTAATTGAAGTTTCGTCATACCATACTTTAATACCTTCATTGATTAAAGATTCTGCAAGAGGTCTTACAAAATCTTCTTTATCTTCCCAAGCATGTGATATAAAAACATCATATTCTTGGTTTATTTCTGATGCGTTACCAGGATTATTTGAAAGCGAAGAAATTGTTTCTTGCTGAATACTTTTTAAAATATCATTATGTCGTTTCTCCATTTCTTGCTCTCTTTTTTTCTGAGCTTGTTCTCTTTTCTTATCTTCACGCTCTTGTTCTTTTATTAATTGAGCTTCTTTTTTTATTAATTCTTCTTCTTTAGTAGAAATTTTTTTGTTAATTGCAGATTGATTTTTTTGGCTTTTAATAATATCATCATTAGCCCTCTGAATTTCTCTCATTTTGGTTGATATTGTTGATGTAGATGAAGTTTTACTTATTTGTATCTCAGCTTTAGATTTTTTAGTTAATGCATTTGCTTCTTTTGTTTTTTCATCTGATAGTTTTTTTCTTTCAGTAATTATATCTTTTTTTAGTTTTGTAATTTGATTTTGTAACAATGATATTGTGGACATTTAGTACCTCCCATAAGTAATAGTTTTTAAATATATTTTATCATATATCTTTGAAAAATTAATATTAAAGTATTACTGTATATATGTAGCAAAATATTTTGTATAATTATACTATAATGTGAAATAAATTAGGGGGATATTACATGGATAATCCATTTTTAGAAGAGTTTGATCAAAAAAATGTTATAGAATTACTTAAGAATATGGGATATATATATCTTTCACCAGAGGAATGTAATGCTGCTAGAGGGGAAAGACTTAAAGAGGTTATTTTAAAAGACATAACAAGAAGTAAGTTAATGGAAATGAATAGCTTTGAGTATAAAGGTACAGTAAGAAAGTTTAGTTCTAGTAATATTAATAAAGCTATTGAAGCATTAGATATGCCATTAACAGAAGGTTTAATTAAGGTTAATGAAAAGATTTATGATGAAATTATTCTTAAGAAAAGCTTAGAAGAGTTTTTAGAGGATGGGACAAAGAAGAATTTTTCTCTGCAATACATAGATTGGGAAAATCCAAAAAATAATGTATTTCATTTTACGCAAGAATTTGTGGTAGAAAAACAAGATCAATCAACTAAGGAAAAAACTAAGAGACCAGATATAGTTTTATTTGTTAACGGTATTCCTTTTTGCGTAATTGAATTAAAGGCAAGTTTAGTATCTTTAAAGCAAGGTATTTCTCAAATGATAGGAAATCAAAAGAAAGAGAATATTCCACATCTTTTTAAATATGTTCAATTAGTATTAGCAGGTAATACCAGAGAAGTTAGATACGCCACTACAGGAACACCAGCTAAGTTCTGGGCTGTATGGAAAGAGGAAGAAAAGCTCGATGTTGAATCTTTAGTTACAGGAAGATTAGCAACTGAGCTTGATAGAACAATTATATCTTTATTAAATTTAGATAGAGTTCTTGAAATAATTAGAGAATATACTTTATTTGATAATAATATTAAGAAGGTAGCAAGGTATCAACAATACTTTGGAATTAAAAAGACATTAGAAAGAATTCAAACTTTTGATAATACAGGTAAAAGAAATGGTGGTCTTATTTGGCATACGCAGGGAAGTGGTAAGTCATTAACTATGGTTATGTTAGCTAGAGCATTAAGAAGAAGAATAAGTAATGCAAAAATAATAATAGTTACTGATAGAAAAGAATTAGATTCACAAATTAAAAAGACCTTTATACAAAGTGGATTTAGTAATGATATTATACAAGCTGCAAGTGGAAGTCATTTAAATAGTCAATTATTAAGTAAGGAAAGCAAGATAATTACTACTATAATTAATAAGTTTGATAAAGTATTTAATGTAGGTTCAAAAATAGATGATCCTAATATATTTGTTCTTGTAGATGAATCTCACAGAACTCAAAATGGACAACTTCATGCAAAGATGAGAAAGGTTTTCCCAAGTGGTTGTTATATAGGATTTACAGGAACACCACTTATGAAGAAAGAAAAAAATTCATTTACCCAATTTGGTAAAGAAATTCATAGGTATACAATTAATCAAGCTGTAGATGATAAGGCAGTATTACCGTTATTATATGAAGGAAGATTAGTTGACCAATGGATTAGTGATGAAGCTGGTCTTGAAAGAAAGTTTGAAATGATTTCTAGAAATCTTAATGAGGAACAAAAAGAAGATTTAAAACAAAAGTGGGGAAGATTCCAAAAGGTTGCATCATCAGAGAGAAGATTAGAAATGATAGCTTTAGATATAAACGAGCATTACAAAAATACATGGCAGGGAACAGGATTTAAAGCTATGCTTGCAACCTCTTCAAAGTTTGAGGCTATAAGATATCATCAAATATTTGAAATGTATGGAGATGTTAAAACAGCATTTGTTATATCATCTGCTGATAACAGGGAAGGTAATGAAGATATTCATGATGAAAATAAACTATTAGTTCAAAAGGAACTAGAAAGAATAGTTAGAGAATACGGTAATCTTGATGATTATGAAACTAAAATTAAAGAAGAGTTTTGTGATGGTGATGATGTAGAAATTTTAATTGTAGTAGATAAATTACTAACAGGTTTTGATGCACCAGTAGCTGTTGGTCTATATGTTGATAAAGAGTTGAAAGAACATAAATTGTTACAAGCTATAGCAAGAGTTAATAGATTATATGAAGGTAAAGACTACGGATATATTATTGATTATAGAGGTCTTTTAGGTAACTTAGATAAAGCATTAACTTCATATAGTTCATTAGAAGGCTTTGATGAAGATGATATAAAGGGCGCAGTTATAGATATAAAGAAGCATTTAGATGAATTAAAAGCTAATTATTCATATTTAAAAGATATTTTTAATCCTATAAAAAACAAAGAGGATAAAGAAGAATACGAAATATATCTTGCAGATGAAAGTAAAAGACAAGATTTCTATGAAAGACTTAAGAATTATGCTAAGAGCTTAAATATATGTTTAGCTTCACAAGGTATATTAGATTTACTATCTAAACAAGAATTAGATAATTATAAGAAGGAATTAAAATTCTTTAGTAATTTAAGAAAAAGTGTAAGACTAAGATACCATGAAGAGGTTGACTTTGGTGAATATGAAGAGCAAATGCAAAAGTTATTAGATACTTATATAAGTGCAAATGAAGTTAATAGACTTACAAAGCTAGTTAATATATTTGATGATAAAAACTTTGATGAAGAGATTCAAAGAGTTCAAGGAAAAAGAGCAAAGGCAGATACAATAAGAAATGCAATAGATAAAGTTATTACTATGAAATATGATGAAAACCCAGCATATTATGAAAACTTAAAGGATAGAATAAATAGAGTTCTTGAAGAGTATAGAAAAAAGAGAATTTCAGAAGAAGAATATCTAAATAGTATGAATGAAGTAATGAATGATATAAGAAATGGATCAGTGGAAGAAACATATCCAGGACCAATTGCTAATAATAGAAGTGCCCAAGTTATTTATGATAACATCAAAGAAGATATATATGAACCAATAGTAGCTAAGGTTGCAGAAGAGCAATCAGAATATATAGTTGCAAATACATCATTAGAATTTGATGAAATTATAAAAGGATATGCAGCAAAACCAGATTGGACTACAAATACTGATATTCATAATAAAATAAGTCAAGACTTAGAAGAGAAGCTTTGGGATATAGAAGATGAATATGGTGTATCTTTAGATACAGATAAAATATTAGAAAAAACAATAACAATATCTATTAGAAAATACGGAAATAGATAACTTATGATAAAACTTATATGTTTTTAATATAAGAATTAGTGAGTAAAGATGAAGTTATCATCTAGGAGAAAGCTATGAAAGAGAAAATTGAAATTCATAAAAAGAAAGTAAAGAATGTAACATTAAAAGTTAAACGGGATGGAAGTATTCATTTAACAGTACCAGAAGCAGCTACAGATGATTATATAGAAAGAGTTATAGCTAATAAGGAAGAATGGATAGAGTCACAATTAAAACATTTTAATGAGAATTATAAGAAGCCTAAAGAAAAAGAAATGGTTAGTGGAGAGAGCTTTAAGTATCTTGGTAAGAACTATAGATTAAAGATAATTGAATCTAATGAAGAGTACGTAAGGCTATATAGAGGCTATATTGAAATCCATGTTAAGGATAAAAATAATACTGCTAAAAAGCAAGAGCTACTTAAAAAGTGGTATCAAGAGAAAGCAAAAAAGAAGTTTGCAGAATTAGTACATGAATATGAACAGATAGTAAAAGAAGAGGTTAATAGTATTAGAGTTATAACAATGCAAACAAGATGGGGTAGCTGTAATGTTGAAAGAAAAAATATTAATCTAAATTTAGAGTTAATTAAAAAGCCACGTTATTGCATTGAATATGTAATACTTCATGAATTGGCACATTTAAAGTATCCTAATCATGGTAAGCAGTTTTGGGAGTATATGAGTGTACACATGCCTAATTGGGAGTGGAGAAAAAATAAGTTAGAGTCAATAAATTAAATATTATATAAATAAAAAATAAATAGAAGAATATATTAGATTTACATTAAGGGATGAGAGATATGTATGAATTAATAACACAAAATGAAGCAAATAGAATTAAGCAGATATTAAATGAAACTGGATTAAAAGAAGATATTAATATAGAAGTATTAAATGGTAAATATAAAATTAATGCTTTTAATATTACAGAGAGCTTTAAGACAGAACGTTATGAATATGATATGGATGAATTTTATTTAATGGACAAAACCAATAAGTATGATGTTCTAGAGTATAAAAATAAATTGTATGAAGTGTTTGTAAATTTGGGAGAGTGGGCATATAAAACAGAATTGAAAAATAGTCACATTACAGTAGGTTCATCTAAATTTCATGACTATAGTTTTCAATTAGAATTATCTCAAGCAATTAAAGATAAAGAAAATATTTATATTGTAAAAAATATAACTAATTTATCTGGTAAAGGGGCCTTGGTTAGATTATATAGAGGTTTAGGTAAGGATAGAGCTAAAAAGGAAAAGAGAAGAGAAAGATTTGTAGAAGAGTTTAATAGTGAAATATTAAAATATGAAGGTAAAGAGTGGATAGTTATATCAAAGATATCATTAAAGGATTTATTTGATGATAATAAGGGTAAGGATATTTTTTATGATTTATTAATTTCAATATTAAAGGCAATGCTTTTAGTAGAAGGAATTGGAGATATAGAGATATAAAATTATGGCGGATATAAAATATGAAATAAAAGAAACAGTTGGTGTTATATGAAAAAGGCCTCTAGATTTCATACACTATTTGAGAACTAGAGACCTCATACCAGTTTATAAATAGTAAATTGGCATGTTAATTTATTACTGAAAGTTAAAAGAACATCAAGACGAAGCCACTAAAAGTATAGGTTAATGCATTTGAGTTGGGGTACCATTTATTTTTAATAATAAATAGTATAAGGAGAATTTAAATTGAGAGAAGATAAATTAAAATCTTTTGATGATGATATATACAATAGAAAAGTAATAGCAGAAAATTTGACTAAAATAATAGAAGTACAAGAAGAACCTATGGTAATTTCATTGGATTCTGAATGGGGGACAGGAAAAACTACCTTTGTTACTATGTGGAAAGATTTATTAGATAATGATGAAAAATATAGCTCTAAATTTAACACTTTATATTTTAATGCTTGGGAGAATGATTATATAACAGATCCTCTACTTGCTTTAGTTTCAGAAATAGAAGCAGAGATAAAAAGAGAGGATAGTAAGTTTAAGAAGAATTTTAATAAAGTAAAACAAGTAATTCTACCAATGGCCAAATTAGTAACAAAGGTTGGCGTTAAAGTCGGAACTGCAGGAGTGTTGGATTTAGACAAGGTTAATTTAGGGGACTATACAGAAGATACAATAATGGATTTAGCAAGTAAATTAGGTGAATTCTCTATAAAGGAGATAGTAGCAAGTAAAAGTATAAGAACTAAATTCAAGGAAGTAATGAGTGAGTATCAAAAAGAAAATGGTAAAAAAATAATATTCTTTATAGATGAATTAGATAGATGTAGACCAACATTTGCTATAGAACTATTAGAAGTTATAAAGCATTTATTTAATATAGATAACTGTATATTTATTATTTCAATAGATAAGGAGCAATTATCACATTCAGTATCAACAATATATGGTCAGAATATGGATACAATAGGGTATTTAAGAAGATTTTTTGACTTAGATTATAGATTACCAAAACTTGATGTGCATATGTATATGGATAATAGAAATGAAGTTGTATTAAAAGGTTACTACAACGTAGAATTATTTAAAATGCTACTAAAAGAGGTATTTATTAATGAACAATTCTCATTAAGAGACATTGATAAAGCACATTACTATATTAAACTACTATTACCATTAGTTACGGAGTTTAATAAAGATAGTAAATATAATTCTGTATACATAGCTACTATAAGTTATTTATATGCAATTTTAATAGCAATGAAGATTAAAAAAACTGTATTATATAGAAAAATAATTGATGGAGAATATAATGTTGAAGAAATTTTAAAGGATATTAATATTGTAAATTTGGACCATTACAAAGAAGTAAGAATAGGTGGTTGGCACAATAAACCATTACAAGAAGTAATAAAACCCGCTTTAGAAATATTTTTAAAAGTTAATCTGAAATATAAAAAAGAAGGTTATATATATTGTAGTGAAGAGTATCAGTATGCTGTAGGTATAAAGAATACAAATGGAGGATTTGGTTGGGACAATGTATTTGAAATGGAGTATTTATTTAATGATAAAAAATTAAATATTATTGATAAGCTAGAATTTATTGAAGCATTTTCTAATCAATGTATAGGGGGAAGTGAGTAAGGATAAAGTTAGATTAGTTAGAGAAGAACTTTAATAGTTTGTCAATATATTTTAGTAAAAAGTTCAATACTACGTAGATAAGTTAATAGCACTAAATAATTTCAACTTATTGTTTAATCAACATAAAAGTTAGGATATAATAAAAGGTAAGAAAGAAAGTGGAGGTAAGGCAAAATGGAGCAAAAACCACTTCCAATAGGAATAGATAATTTTGAAAAGCTAATAACAAGAGGATATTACTTTGTAGATAAAACACTTCTTATAAAAGATTTATTAGATAATAAAGCAGATGTAAATTTATTTACTAGACCAAGGAGGTTTGGTAAGACATTAAATATCAGCATGCTTCAATATTATTTTGAAGATAGAAGAGATGAATTTACTGGAGAGAAAATAGATAACTCTTATCTTTTTGAAGGATTAAATATAAAGGCAGAAGGTGAAAAATATACTAAGGATATGGGTAAATATCCTGTAATTAATCTTTCACTTAAATCAGCAAAGCAAAGAAGTTTGGATTTAGCATTTCAATGCATCAGAGAAGAAATTTCAAATGAATTTAAAAGACATAAATATATAATAGAAAGTGATGTATTAAAAGCTGAAAAAGAACATTTTATGAAAATTGTAAATAATGATAAGGATATGTCATTATATATTACAGCACTAAAATTCCTAAGTAATTGCTTAAATAAATATCACAATGAAAAAGTAATAATTTTAATAGATGAATATGATGTACCTTTAGAAAATGCATTTTTTGAGGGATTTTATAATGAAATGATAAGCTTTATAAGATCACTATTTGAATCAGCATTAAAAACAAATCCATCATTAGAGTTTTCAGTAATTACAGGTTGCTTACGTATTTCAAAAGAAAGTATTTTTACTGGATTAAATAACTTGAAAATTATATCAATTTTAGATGATAGATATGCAGAGCATTTTGGATTTACAGATGAAGAGGTTGTAAAAATTTGTGATGATTATAATATGCAACATAAGTATGAAACTATAAAGCAGTGGTTCAATGGATATATATTTGGAGAAACAAATGTATATAATCCATGGAGTGTAATGCAATATGTTGATGACTTAAAGGCTAATATCAATAAGTTACCTAAATCATATTGGGCAAATACAAGCTCAAATAGTATAGTAAAAAGTCTTATAGAAAGAGCAGATGATATAACAAAAGGTGAAATAGAGGCTTTAATAGAAGGTAAAACTATAGAAAAACCAGTACATGAAGATATAACCTACGAAGATGTTTATGATAATTTAGATAACTTATGGAACTTTATGTTCTTTACAGGGTATTTCAAAAAGATAAGTGAAAGAATGGATGAAAATACTCAAGAAAATTTTGTAGAGCTAGCAATACCAAACCTAGAAGTTAAGTATATCTTTAGAACAAAGATACTTAAGTGGTTTAATGAAAAGATAAAGAGTGAAGATTTATCTATTCTTTATACCTCAATTATAAACGGAGAAGTTGATGTATTTCAAAAAGAAGTAAATAGATTATTGAAGAAGACAATAAGTTTTAATGATGCATATGAAAACTTTTATCATGGATTTATGATAGGATTATTATCACATATGGATGGTTACATTGTAAAATCAAACAGAGAAACTGGTGATGGAAGATGTGATATTTATATAAAACCACTATCAATTTTTGATAAAGCAGTAATAATTGAAATGAAGGTTTGTGATAAACCAAAAGAACTATTTACAAAGCCACAAGATGCTCTGCAGCAAATTGAAGATAAGAAATATGCATATGAGCTTAATGAAAGCGGTTATGAAGATATTATAAAGTATGGAATGGCTTTTTATAGAAAAGACTGTCTTATAAAAATAAAAGAGTAGTAGCTAAATTTCAAGAAAAGAACTAGGATAATACACCTAGTTCTTTTAATTTATAGTATGATTCTCTTTATATATGTTGATTATTAGATAAGCAGTTAGATACTGTCTTTTCTGATACATTAATGGTCTTTTAAAAATATATAATCAACATTAAGAATTTCTGCTATTTCTTTTATAGTTTCTATTTTAGGGAATCTATTTCCTTGTTCCCAATTACATATACTAGTAAAGCTATAATTTAAGAGTTTAGCAAATTCACGTTGATTTAGATTCCTTTCTATTCGAAGATACCTTAACTTTTCACCGAATGTACCTAATTTGAGGTTTTTGTAAATGATAATATAACAATGAACAGAAAATGGAAAATAAAAATGTACAAAAATGATCATTAGTTATATCCTA
>NZ_JAASHM010000038.1 GCF_019734195.1 Clostridium sp. K13
TTCCCATAAAAATTGCTCCCTCTATAGTAATGACAGTTTTATTATTTTAACTGTCTACTATAAAGGGAGCATATCATTTTTTTAACTACTGCTTTATTATTATTTTCTAAACCATTCTGAAGGTGATTCATTGAAATAGTGAGCATCAAACTCTGTAACTTTATAATCTTGTATTCCATAAACCTTAAAGGGTTCATTATTTAAATAATCATTAATTTTTTCAACAGAGTCAGCTTTTATTACAAATATACCACCGCTCATATCAGATTTAAGTCCAGACATTAATATAAGTCCAGAATTCATTGCTTTTTGGGTATAAGCCATATGTTCAGTCATAATAGTATCATTTATTTTATCAGTAGCTTTTAATATACCTTCAACAACAAAATATTTCATATATATTTCCTCCTTAAATGTAAATATTATTTATTTAGTATTATAAATAAAAATAAATAATAGTCTAGATATATTAAAAATTTAATAAGTAAATAGGGTATAGGAGTATGAATTACTAAGCTTGATTTTGTAAAAGATATTAATATTAAAAAATATATTTATTTATACGAGGTAAGATATGATTAATATAAAAGAAGTTTTAAAGATACAAAAACTACATCTAAATATGCAGCAGTAGGAACAGGTTCACTTCTTATTGAGTCTACACCTGTTTTATATGAAGGTATTAATGAAAAAGTCTTAATGGGAGAACAGGTATATTTTGGAAATTTTGCTCATTATCCATCAGAAGCAAAGGAAGGAACATTACCACTTCAACCACCTTTTGTTGCTACATATATTTTAACACAATGTTCAGATGTAGAAGAGGTAGTTGATGCTCTTAATAATAAGGTTACAATATTAGCTATGCCTATGCTTGGAATGATACTAACAATCCACTGGGCATTTACAGATAGAACTGGAGAAACAATAATTATTGAAAGTGATGAACAAGGGGTACAAATTTATCGTAATTCTATGGGAGTTATGACTAATAGTCCAAACTACTCTTGGCATAGATTAAAACATCAGTAATGTGCTCAGAATCACTAAAATTTTATTGGGTTACATATGAAAACCAAAGAGTACAATGTGTAGATTTAAATAAGTTATTATCTAATGATGATTTTGTCCAATTTGATATGGGAAGAAAAGTTGATTTTAAATATTTAACATAAAATGAAATAATATGTACAAATATAACCAATATGTGGATTGACCTTGTATATATTTGTAGTATAATAAAGAAAAGTTATTAAATAATAAAAACTATAGTTAGGAGAGAGAAAATGATAATAGAAGTAAAGGATTTAACTGTTGGTAGCTTCCAAGGTGCTATTAATCTTGTATATGAAGATAAGCCAGCAAATAATGAAGTAGTTGAAGTTTTAAAAGCCAAAAAAGTTTTTGAAGGAAAAAGTGGTCAAGTATTTTATAAAACTACTAATGAATTAAATTATGAAATTTTTGTAGGTCTTGGAAAATATGAAGACTTAGAAAGAACAGATTTAATAAATGCAGTAGCTAGAGGGATTAAACAAGCAGAAAAGTTAAAAATAGATGACTTAAGCATTAACTTTATAAAAGCTAATGGATTATGTACTGGTGGAGTTACTAAGTCTATAGTACAAGGTATAAAGTTAGCTAGCTATAAATTTGATAAGTATAAGCAAAATCAAGAAGCTTATGAACCAAAGGTAACTATAATAGGTGGACCAAAAGAAAAATTTGATAAGATGAGAGAAAAAATTGCTGAAGCAAGTAATATTGCAGATGGTATAATTTTAGCTCGTGATCTTGTAAATGAACCAGCTAATATATTATATCCAGAAACTTTAGCTAAGAGAGCTGTAGAAGCTGGAAAAGAAAGTGGATTTGAAGTTGAAGTATTCGACGAAAAGCAAATAGAAGAGTTAGGAATGAAAGCATTCTTAGAAGTTGGTAAGGGTTCAGTTCATAAGCCAAGATTAATTGTTATGAGATACATAGGTAATGCTAATAGTGATGAAAGAGTTGGACTTGTAGGAAAAGGTCTTACTTTTGATACTGGAGGATATTCTCTTAAACCATCAGCATCTATGGATACTATGAAGAGTGATATGGGTGGAGCTGCAGCTGTTATTGGAACAATGAAGGCTTTAGCTGAAAATAAAGTAGAAAAAAATGTTGTAGCAGTTGTAGCAGCTTGTGAAAATGCTATTTCTGGTGGAAGCTATAAGCCAGGTGATATAATTGGTTCTATGGCTGGTAAAACTATTGAAGTTTTAAATACTGATGCAGAAGGTAGATTAACTTTAGTAGATGCAGTTACTTATATTATTGAAAAAGAAAATGTAGATAAAGTAGTAGATGTTGCAACTCTTACTGGAGCTGTATTAGTAGCACTTGGAACTGAAATAACAGGTGTAGTAAGCAATGATGATGCCTTTTATGAAGAGCTATTAGTTGCTGCAAGAAGAACTGGGGAAAAGTTCTGGAGATTACCTAATGATAAATGCTTTAAGAAGCTTTATAAGGGAGATTTTGCAGATCTTAAGAATATTGGTGGACGTAATGCAGGAACAATTACAGCAGGTATGTTTATTGAGGAATTTGTACAAGATAAACCTTGGTTACATTTAGATATAGCAGGAACTTCTTGGACTGATGCTGGAAATGATGTTACACCAAAGGGTGGAACAGGAGCACCTGTTGCTACATTATATGAACTAGTTGTAAAACATCAATGTAAGCATAATAAAAAATAATAACTTTAAAAGGGTTGTATCAAAACTCTATTTTACACACTTTACTTATTAGGTGAATTGATAGTTTTGATACGGCTCTTTTTTTATTATATTATGTTAAGTACATTTGTATTAAATAATGGTAAGTATATTAAAGATTTATCAACATAAAAGTACATATTTTAACATCCAGAAAGCCTTAAATCTAGAATGAGTAAAAAATATAATAAGTATATAGAGATTTTTATTATATTAAAAAAAGAAGGTAAGTTTATGGAAAGTTTCACGTTAAGAGAAGCAACAAAAGGAGACTCGGAATTTATAGCAGAATTAGTTTATAAAACAGAAGATGATCCAGAGCACGTCTGGGGTTATGGAAGTAGGGAAGAAATAATAGATAGAATAAAATGGCTAGTTGAAAGTGAGGGTTCTAGGTATTCCTATAACAATGTTGAAGTTGCTGAACTATATGGGAAGGTTTGTGGAGCTATAATATTATTAAAGGGCAACGAGTTATCAAAACTAGATTTGATAACAAGTCTTAAGTTATTTAAGCATATTAAAGGAATGAAAAATAAAATTAGATTTTTAAAGGACGTTATTTTAGAATTAAATTTTTATGAATGTGAAGAAAATGAGCTTTATATTGCAAATTTAGCTACTTTAGAGGATTTTAGAGGTAAGGGAATTGGAAAAGCACTTATAAAATTAGCGGAAAAAAGTGCAAAAAAACAAGGTTATAAGGTTTGTTCATTACTAGCAAAGGATTCTGGTGTTAAAAGTTTTTATGAAAAATTAGATTTTGTTTTTGAAAAGGAGGAGTCTTATTATTCTCATACTTTATATAGAATGATTAAAACTATTTAAGATATATAGTTTATATACAATTACAAAAATATTTGAAAATTAAGGAATGAATTTATTATTTATATGAAAAGTAATTTAAGTAGTGCTTGTTTCGTAAGGAAATAAGCACTACTTTTAAAATTTATTGGTATTATTTGTAGAAATATACTATAATTAAAAAATAGATTAAATTTCATTAAATAATAATTTTAAGTAACTGGTATTTAAATTATGAGGGTAAATATGAATGAATATAAAAAAATTTTTGAAAAAATGCCTATAGCTATAATATATGCAAAATATGAAAAATTAACAAATGGTTCTTTAAAAATGAGTATTGAATATGTAAATAATAAAGTATTATCTATTTTAGACTTAAATTCAGAAGAGCTTATAAATAAAGATTTTCTTAATATTTTTCCTGAATTTAAAAATGATATAGTAATTAGTGAAGAAAATTTAACTTATATTAAATATATAAAAAAGTTAATGAACTTTATTAAGATTACAGTACAAAAGGTGGATGATAAAAATGTTTTATTATATTTAGAAGAATGTATTTTAAAAGAAATATATAATTATATAAAAAATACTTATGAGTTTTTTTTCGTAAAGGACATAAATAATAGATATGTTGATGGAAGTGATTTATTTAAAAAACTTTCAGGATATAATGGTAAGGATATTAATGGATTAACAGATGTTGACTTGTATGAAAGGGATATTGGAAATTTATATATAAAATCATCGGAGGATTTTATTAGGGAAAATAGGCCTTATAGTAAAAAAATATGTAAATTAAATGATAATGTTTATTTTTTACATAGATATGCAGTATATTGTGATAATAAAATTATTGGTATAATAGGTGCATTTGAGAATGTTATTGGTAAGCTCGAAGAAGTAGCTAAGGAAAATATGCTATTACGAGTACTTAATAATAACATTCCTTATCATATAGTTTGTAAAGATACTAATGGGATTTATTTAGATTGTAATAATAGTTTTTTAAAGGATTTAAATCTTACAAGAGAAGAAGTTATAGGAAAAGATGCTTCAAGTATTGACAAGCTAATGGATATACATGAAAATACGTTAGAATCTGACTTAGAAGTAATTAATAATAAAAAGAGAAAAGTTTATATTGAACAAGTAACTATTAAAGATAAAGTGAAAATGTTTGAAATAATTAAGGAACCGTTTTTTGATAGCTATGGTAATTTAGTTGGTATTATTGTTATTGGCAGAGATGTTTCTCATAGAACGGAAATGGAAAGATTAAGGTTAGAGTTTTTTGCTAATTTATCACATGAGTTAAGAACACCTTTAAATTTAATTTTTAGTTCTCTGCAAACTTTAGAATTGTTAGAAAAAGATTCGTTAGAAAAAAATGTAAGATTAAAAAATTATATTGAAATAATAAATCAGAATTCCAAAAGATTATTAAGATTGGTTAATAATTTAATTGATTCTACTAAATTTGATTGTGGCTTTTATAAATATAATCCGAAAAATCAAGATATAGTTTGTTTTATGGAAAACATAGCAATGTCTGTAGCTGAATTTGCTAAACAAAATGATATTAATTTAATTTTTGATACTAATGTAGAGGAGAAAGTAATTGCTTTTGATTTAGAAAAGTTAGAGAGGACAATACTTAATTTACTTTCAAATAGTATTAAGTATACTAATTCTCCAGGTAAGATAGAGGTTATATTAAATGATTGTGGAGATACATTTAATATAACTGTAAAAGATAATGGAATTGGAATACCAATGGATAAATTACCAGTTATTTTTGATAGATTCAAGCAGGTAGAGAATAGATTGAGAAAAAGAAGTGAGGGTAGCGGTATAGGATTATCTTTAGTAAAGGACCTAGTAAAAATTCAGGGTGCTACAATAAAAGTTAAAAGTGAAGTTGGAGTTGGAAGTGAGTTTACTGTAAAATTACCTTGTAAGGTATTAAAAGGGGAAGATTACGTTAACAAAACTTATTGTGATTATTCATCTAATGGATTGGTAACTAGAATAAATATAGAGTTTTCAGATATTTATATATAAAAATAAGATAAGCAGAGAGCTATTAATTAAAATAGTTCTCTGCTTAATATTATTAAATAAGGAGGTGTATGTATTTATGAGTAAAAAAAAGCAGTATTCAGAATCACTAAGGGTAGGAGTTTTATTAGCATTAACAGGAGGATTTTTAGATGCATATACTTATTTATGTAGGGGAAAGGTATTTGCAAATGCTCAAACAGGTAATATGGTGATGCTTGGAATTAGTTTTTTAGAAGGAAATATTAGTGATACTTTTAAATATATAGTTCCAATTATTGCTTTTGCCATTGGTGTTTTTTTAGCAGAAATTATAAGAAATAAATTATTAGAGCATGAAAAAATACATTGGAGACAAGGGGTTTTAGCAATAGAAATAGTTTTACTTATATGTGTAGCCTTTATACCATATGATTATATTACTAATACTTTGGTTTCATTGATTTGTGCAATGCAGGTAGAAAGCTTTAGAAAATTTCATGGAAATGCTTATGCTACTACTATGTGCACTGGTAATTTACGAAGTGGAACAGAGAAAATAGTTACTTTTATGAGAACTAAAAATAAAAGCTATTTAAAGATAGCATTGCAATATTATTTTATAATAGTAATTTTTTGTATAGGAGCTTTTATTGGTGGTATTTTTTCAGTAAATATAGGCAAAAAAGCTATTTTAATTTCATGTATTCCACTGGTAATATCATTAGCTATTATGGGATATAAGAAAGAAGAAGGAGTGTTAGTTGAAAAAGAGTAACAGTTTATAACTTTTAGGAATATTAATATTATAAAGAAATATTATAAAGTAGTACTTAGGTTAAATATATCTAAAGTACTACTTTTGCATTTTAAAAGCACAAAACTTACATAAAATGCGACTAAATTTTAAATTATTTGGAAAGAATTATAAAGGCGTAAAGGGTAAAGAATGGAGGTCGTGAGAATGAAACAAAAGTGTGAGAAGTGTGGGAAAGATGCTATCTTTTTTGATGTCAATTTACAATTATGGTTATGTGAGGAGTGCGTCAATAAGGAGTATAAAAGCCTTGATTTAGAAGAATTCAAGCAAAAAAATGGTGAAGATAAATATAATGAAGAACTTAATAATATATTAATTGCTATGGAAAAGTTATGTAATTCTATAAGAGAATCAAATACTAAAAAGATTGAAAGGCAATTTAAAAGTACACCATATTCTAGAGATTTAAATGAACTGTTATCATCTATTACAAGAGAGAGATTATCTAAAATTGCTGAAGCTTTAGATATTAAAAGGGTATATAAGTATAAAAAGCAGGAATTAAAGGAGCTTATATTAGAGTCTTATGAAAAGCTTATATTAGATAAGTTACAGCTTTTAGATGAAAAAGCACTTAAAGCCTTAAAAAAGTATTATAAAAATAATGGTGAAAGAATTTTTAATAATATATCTGATGAGGATGGAATTTATATAGATTATTTTGCTGATATCGGAGCAATATTTCCAACAGAAAATAATGAAGGAAAAAAGATATTTATAATGCCAACTATAACTGAAGAAATTGTTAAAAAATTAGATGATTTCCAAGTTAGACGTAAAATTAAAAATAACACTAAAATTATAAGCTTATATAGGGGAATGGTTAGGGCATACGGTTTATTAGAGGAATATCAAATTATTCAATTTGTAAAGCAATACTTAAATGAAGAATATGATCATGAATACTTAGTAAATATTTTAAGGGAAAGCTCTAAATATAGTGATGATTATATTGTTGAAGGTATTTTTGTATTTAATTCTAATATTGATAATTATGTTAATCTTTATAATGAAATTAATAGAAAAATGAAAAATAAAGATTATAGAAAGTTTTCAGAGAGTGAATTATTATCATTAGCTAAGAGTAATTGGGAAGTAAATAATAGTTATGCAAAAGATTTTAAGAGAAGGTTTTTAAATTATTTTATTATGTCTGAAGAGGAAGTAGATGAGTTTTTAAAGTTTTTATATGCTATAGTTCAAGAGAAAAGCTTAGAAGAAATTTTAAATGAAATAAAGGAAATGATTCAAGAGGAAGAGGCTAAAGAAATTGGTGTAGACATAATTGAAAAATACGTTGTTAATGTACCTATTTGGTCTAAAAAGGGAAGATCAATGAAAGAAGTTAAAATTAAATAGTATATTATCATAAGCAGTGGTTATAGTAAGTTAAATAATCACTGCTTATATAAATATGAACTATTTTTTACTGAAAAATTAATATTAAATGATTAATATATTGTATAATATAAAGTTAAAAGGAGTAAAAATTATCACTTAATAAGGTAAAATGTATTGCAAAAGAATTTGAAATATGTATAATTAAATCAAAGGGGTGTTACGATGAGTAGTGATAATTTTTTTGTAAGCTTACCAATAACAGATGCATTTAAAATATTAGATAAAGAAATAGTAGAGGGAAGCCTTACTGGTGAAAGAATAGACTATCATGTTGTTAAAGCTGATGAAGAACATATAAGTATAGTTGCTGTTTATGAAAAGTATTATAATAGAGCAGGTAATAGATTAACATTAACTATTTGTATGGATAATATGAAGGGTATTACACAAGTACATAGTATTGGTGGAGGCGGAGGTCAAGGCTTATTTAGATTTGACTGGGGAGCTAGTGATAAGTTTACTAATGCACCAAGAACTATTTTAGGAAAGTACATAATTTAGGGACAAGGTTCCTCTGGATTAATTCAATATTTAGAATTAATTCCAGGGGAATTTTTTTATATAAAAATATATTGACATGGAGTTAACTTTAAGTAGTAAAATCATATATATATGGAATTAATGGGAATATTAAGTAAATAGGTTCTTGATGTTATTATTAGAATTAGGGTATGGAGTGAGCAGGTTATAGATTAAATATATTTAGTTCACTTTTATATAATTAATAATGGGGTGAAGTATAAAATGAAACAAAAAAAATTAGGGTTTGGACTTATGAGATTACCATTAAAGGAGGCTGACAATCAAGAAAGTATTGATATGGAAGCTTTAAACAAAATGGTTGATACTTTTATAGAAAGAGGATTCACATACTTTGATACTGCATATATGTATCATTCTTTTAAAAGTGAAATTGCACTTAGAGAAGCATTAGTAAAACGTTATAAAAGAGATGCTTTTACAGTAGCAACTAAAATGCCAACTATGTTTTTGAAAAAAGAAGAGGATATGGAAAGAATTTTTAATGAGCAGTTAGAGAAATGTGGAGTAGAGTATTTTGATTATTATTTACTTCATAATCTTGGAGTTGAGCATTATGCTACAGCTAAGAGATTAAAATGTTTTGAGTTTATAAGTGAAAAAAAGGCTGAAGGAAAAGCAAAGAAAATTGGTTTTTCATTTCATTCAACAGCTGAAGTTTTAGATGAAATATTAACTGAACATCCAGAAGTTGATTTTGTTCAATTACAACTTAATTATATCGATTGGGAAGATGAAGGAATTCAATCTAGAAAATGTTATGAAGTAGCAAGAAAGCATAATAAGGATATTATTGTTATGGAGCCAGTTAAGGGTGGAACTTTAGCAAAGGTACCAGAAGAGGCTGAAAAATTATTTAAAGAATATAGTCCTAATATGTCAATTCCATCTTGGGCAATAAGATTTGTTGCTAGCTTAGATGGTGTAATTATGGTATTAAGCGGAATGTCTAATATGGAGCAATTACTAGATAATACAGAATATATGAAAGAGTGTAGAGTTTATAGTAATGAGGAATATCATATAGTGAATAAGGTTGTAGAAATTATTAATGAATCAATTTCAATTCCTTGTACAGCTTGTGAATATTGTGTTGATGGATGTCCTAAGAATATTCCTATTCCAAAGTATTTTGCATTATTTAATGCAGAAAATCAGGATTTAAAGAAGGGCCTTTCAACTCAAAAGGTTTATTATGATAATTATGCTAAGCTTTTTGGAAAAGCATCAGATTGTATTGGATGTAAAAAATGTGAAAAGAGTTGTCCTCAACATATTGAAATAACTTCTAAATTAAAGGATGTTGCAAGAGTATTTGAAGGATAATTATTTTTCATTGTAAATTTTATAGGATAAAACGTTATGGAGGGAATTATGGAAGCACGTGAGATTTTAGAGAAGGTTAAAAATGGCGAAGTTTCTATAGAAGAAGCAGAAGGATATTTTAGAAGAAAGCCATTTGAGGAAATGGGTTATGCAAAGATTGATACTCATCGCAAGTTGAGATCTGGTTTTGCTGAAGTAATTTTTTGTAGTGGAAAAACTAATGAGCATTTATTTAAAATATTTGAGAGATTATATCAAGAGGATGGCGAGGTTTTTGGAACACGGGCTTCACAAGAACAATATGAATTTATTAAGAAAAGGTATCCTCAAGTAGAATATGATACTATTTCTCGTATTATAAAAATTGAAAAGAAGGACAAGAAGAGAGTAGGTAAGATTGCAGTATGTACAGCAGGAACCGCTGATATATCTGTAGCTGAAGAGGCAGCGCAAACAGCTGAGTATTTTGGTACTAATGTAGAGAGAATTTATGATGTTGGAGTTAGTGGAATTCATAGATTATTTTCTAGATTAGATGTAATTCAAAGTGCAAATTGTGTAGTAGCTGTTGCTGGAATGGAAGGGGCTCTTGCTAGTGTACTTGGTGGACTTGTAGATAAGCCTGTTATTGCTGTGCCAACATCTGTTGGATATGGTGCTAATATGAATGGATTATCAGCTCTTTTAACTATGATCAATTCATGTGCAAATGGAATTTCAGTAGTTAATATTGATAATGGATATGGAGCTGGATATATTGCAACGCAGATTAACAGATTGGGGGTAAAATAGTGAGTAGCAAATTATATTTAGAGTGTTATTCTGGAATAAGTGGAGATATGATGGTAGCAGCTCTTTTAGATTTAGGAGCTGATAAAGAGGTTTTACAAAAAGCTTTAAAAAGTCTTAATGTAACAGGATTTGAAATAGAAATTAGTAGAGTTTTAAAAAGTGGTATTGATGCTTGTGATTTTAATGTAATACTTGATGCTAAGTATGAAAATCATGATCATGATATTGAGTACTTACATGGTAATGATAAAGATGAGATGAATGTAACTCATAACCATTTAGTACACAAGGAGCATGAACACAGAGGTCTTAGTGAAATTATTGAAGTTATAAATAATGCAGAAATTACACAGCATGCAAAAGAAATTGCTATAGATATATTTATTATATTGGCAAAGGCAGAAGCAAAAGCTCATGGTGTGGATATTGAAAAAGTACATTTTCATGAAGTTGGTGCAGTTGATTCTATTGTAGATATTGTAGCAGTAGCAGTTTGTTTGGACAATCTTAATATTACAGAAGCAATAATTCCTGTTTTATATGAGGGTAGGGGATTTGTTAGATGTAAACATGGTGTTATTCCAATTCCAGTTCCTGCAGTTTCAAATATTGTAGCTGATAATGGATTAAGTTTACATTTAACAGATTCAGAGGGAGAGTTTGTTACACCAACAGGTGCAGCAATTGTTGCTTCTATAATTACTTCTAGTAAATTACCAGAAAAATTTTCTGTTAAGAAGATTGGTATTGGTGCTGGAAAAAGAAATTATGAAAGACCTAGTATATTAAGGGCTATGTTAATTGAAGATAATTCAATGGAAAGTGATTATATATATAAACTTGAAAGTAATATTGATGATTGTAGTGGAGAAGCTCTTGGTTTTGTAATGGAAAGGCTTTTTGAAGCTGGAGCCAGGGATGTTCATTATACTCCTGTTTATATGAAAAAAAATCGTCCTGCATATCAACTAAATGTAGTTTGTAAAGAAGAAGATATTTCAAAGCTAGAAGAAATTATATTTGAGGAAACTACTACTATTGGTATTAGAAGACAGCGTATGGAGAGAACTGTACTAAATAGAGAGTTAAAAAAGGTTAAAACATCCTTAGGAGAAGTAAAAGTTAAAATTTGTGAAGTGTCTTCAGGAAAAAGGTTTTATCCAGAGTATAGCAGTGTTATAGATATTTGCAAAAGTAGTGGTTTATCATATCAGGATGTGTATAATATTATAATAAGAGAAGTAAAATAATGGGTTTGCCCTTGGGGTGCCTACAGGGCGCCCCAGGGGCAATTTTTTTTATAAATCTAAAGCCATATCACCATGTTTAATCCATTCTTTCTTACGCATAAATTCAGAAATTATAAATGTAAGAAGAGCAGGAAGTACAAAGTGCATAACTATTATTTGTAACATAACTATTTTTGATGAAGCTGTTTGAGTCATTGTTTGGTATGCCATAATTTGTCCAACAAATCCTGCAGAGCCCATACCAGATCCAGTTGCATTATTAGTCATCTTTAAAAATGTTGAAGAAATAGGTCCTAATATTGCACTAGAGATAATTGCAGGTAACCATATTACTGGTTTTTTTATTATATTTGGTATTTGAAGCATTGAAGTACCAACACCTTGTGCTAAAAGACCACCAAATTTATTTTCTCTATAGCTTGCTACTGCAAATCCAACCATTTGACAACAACAACCAACTACAGCAGCACCAGCAGTTATTCCATCAAGATTTAATATAACTCCTATAGCAGCAGAACTAATAGGTAAAGTTAGTAATATACCCATAATTACTGAAACAAGCATACCCATAATAAAAGGTTGTTGTTCCATAGCAAACATAATTATTGTTCCAAGCCATGTCATGAATTGTGATATTGGAGGGCTAAGTAGTAACCCTACTGAAGATCCAGCTGCAATAGTAACAAGTGGAGTAAGTATTATATCTATTTTTGTTTTTCCTGCAATAAGATGTCCAATTTCAATTCCAACTAAAGCTGCAATAAAAGCACCTAAAGGTTCACCAGGACCAGCAAGTGTAATAACTCCTGTATCACTCATAATACTTCCTGCAAGTATTTTAGTAGCAAAACCACCAACCATACCAGATACAGCTGCTGAAACTACTACAAGTGGAGTTTCTTTAAACTTATAAGCTACACCAACACCTATTCCAGCACAAGTAGCGGCTGCAGCAAGTTTTCCTATAAGGAATATTGTAGTTCCTATATTTCCATCTATAAGATTTCCTATTTGTTGAAGAATAGTACCTATTATTAAGGTTGAAAATAGACCTAAAGCCATACCACTTAATCCATCAATAAATATATGATTTAAGTATTGTTTTAATTTTTTCATATTAATTAGTCCCCCTTTGAAGCTGACAAGTGTATATACACTTGTAATACCAAAATTAGTTTAGCATAACTTTACCTGCCAGGTCAATCCATATATTAGATTGACCTCATAGGTAAAGTTAAATATTATTGCAAAAAATAGAAAATAAATATATAATATGAAAGAAATTTATAAAATCTAGTAGGATTACTAGGAGAGGTTCGTATGACCATCCCTCTATAAAAAACTAGGCTTATTTATAGAATAATTTTATTATTTTCATAAATTAATAAGAGTATGTTTTGATTATAGGACCTCTAAGTTTATAGCTTAGAGGTTTATTTATTTTGGAAGTCAGAAGGGCACTTTCCTACCATTACTAAATAAGAGTAGGAGATAAAAATGGACAGATATAATAAAATTACAAATAAGAATAATAGAGAAATTGTTCTATTAAGATCATTCCCATGTATTTGGGGGAAATGTAGTTTTTGTGATTACATAGATGATAATGGAAGAGATGAAGATGAATTAAATAAGTTAAATAAGGAAGTTTTAGATAATGTAACTGGTGAATTTGGAGTTCTAGAAGTAATTAATTCAGGTAGTTGTTTTGAAATTCCTAAGGAAACTATGAATTATATAAAGAAAATAGTTGATGATAAAAAAATCAAATTATTATTTTTTGAAAGTCATTGGTGTTATAGAAATAGGCTAGATGAAATTAGAAACTTTTTTAATGTGCCTATAATATTTAAAATTGGTATTGAAACCTTTGATTATGATTTTAGAAATAATTTTCTAAATAAGAATGCTAAATTTAAAGAGGCAGAAGAAGTTGCAAAGAGCTTTCAATCTGTATGCTTAATGGTTGGAATAAAAGGACAAACAAAGGAAATGATTAAAAGGGATATAAAAATTCTTTTAGAAAACTTTAAGTATGGAACTATTAATGTTTTTGTTAACAATACTACCTCAATTAAAAGGGATGAGGAATTAGTTCAGTGGTTTAGAAAAGAATATAAGTATTTAGATGAACATCCAACAATTGAGGTATTATACCATAATACTGATTTTGGAGTAGGTGATTAATTGCTAAGGAGAATATAGAGATAAGATTGTTAATATTAGTGATATAAAGTGTTCTAAGTATTTTTTTTAATATGTATGATAATAAAGTTTATATCTGCCTTATAGGTTATATCCTAGAAGGCAGATTTTTATTGAATAAAAAGTATTACTTAGCTGTAGAATTATATTAGGAATGATATATTTGGAGGAAATATATGTCGTCAGATATTCAAGAGGTAAGTAAATTAAAAGAGGTTTTGTGTAGGAAGAAAGTTTCAATAATAAAAAAGAAATACTATAAAACTGAAAAAAAAGTTTGCAAAAATATATTAAAAAATAATGAGTGGGATGATGAATTCTTACTTAAAAGTAGCTTTGTAGAGTTTAGAAAGAGATATTTTAATAATCTTTATAATGTTATTAATAATATAGTAAACTCTTCAATTGGAAGTATAGAAGGTGAAATGAAAGGTTATATTGCTGAAAGAGAAAGATGTAAAACATTCGAAGTTATATCTTTAATAAGGAGTATTCTAGATAGAAATAATATAATATGGGCATTGCATAAGGAGTATATAGAATGTAGAAAATGTGGAGAATGCCCAGATGTTATTACACTTGTTATTGGGCAACAGCATCAAAGTATGGCATTAAATATTTTTAATATGTTAGGGAGTAGAGAAAATGGTCAAATTTTTGTAATAAACAATGTAAGAGTAAGAGTAGCATTTAATTTTACCCTAGATAATAAGATTTGTAATCTAACAAATAATAATATTAGATATTGTATATTAGAAAGTGAATCATTACCAATATTAACTCCTTAATATTAGTTACCTCTAGTTTAAACTAAAATATACATATAAAGTTATGGGCTATATTTAACTTAAATTAGAGGTAAGATTTTTTGATTTATAATATTTCATTGTGATATATTAATTTATATATTAAAAATATGAAAAATAAATTAGTAGTAGGTGATAATAAAAAAATATATATTCAGATAATTAAGGATGAAATTCACAAATGAAAAACTAAGGTTAGAGGATAGAAAAATGGAATTAAATGAAATTATATTATTTGCACTTATAATTATGTGTACATATTTCATTGAAGGATTAATAGGATTTGGTGGAACTATTATGGCATTACCTTTAGCATCTATGGTTATAGGGTTAAAGCTTACAGTTCCAGTAATGACAGTTGTAGTATTAATAGCTTCAATAATAATTGCAGTTAGGGATTATAAATATATTGATATAAGGAAATTTGCTAAAATATCTCTATTAATGGTTTTAGGATTACCAATAGGAATGTGGTTATTTAAGTTTTTACCTGAAAGATCATTAAAAATATTATTAGGGATATTTATGATTGGTGTTGCTATTAAAGGCTTATATGATGTATTTATTAAGGTAAAAAAGGAACCTAAGTTAGTTTATGAAGAAGAATTTGCAGTGGATTCTGAAAGTGAAAGTTTAGAATGTAAAACATCTAAGGGAATGAGGATATTAGAAGATATCATTTTATTTATAGGTGGAATAATTCATGGTGCATTCACTTGTGGAGGGCCATTTGTTGTAGTATATGCAACTAAGAATATAAAGAATAAGTCAAGCTTTAGAGCTACTTTATGTGCATTATGGGCAACTTTAAACATAATAATGTTAACTATAAATATATTCAATGGTGAGATAAATTTTCAGATAATAAAAATTTCTGCTATAACTATGATATTTGTATTTATAGCAATAGTAGTAAGTAACATAGTTCATAAAAAA
Source organism: Clostridium sp. K13 (assembly GCF_019734195.1). Taxonomy (GTDB): domain Bacteria; phylum Bacillota; class Clostridia; order Clostridiales; family Clostridiaceae; genus Clostridium. The sequence continues at coordinate 15,686 of NZ_JAASHM010000038.1, forward strand.
ATTAATGGTGATATATTCACTAAATTTGTTTATATAGCACTATTTATATCAGGTATTTTAATGATGGTATAATAGATTAATAATATGTCTTAGAGGTAATTTTTTGAAATAAATTATAATCTAAGACATTTTTTGTGAAAAATTATAAAAAAATAAAAAATTCAGAAAATTTTAAAAAAATATATGGAAAAATAGAAAAGATATGATATAATAAATACATAACAAGAGAACGTATACAAAGTATACAAATGGGAGGATTTAATATGGTTGAGGATTTAAAAGTTGTAGAAATGAATGAGGAATTAAAAGAGAATACTGAGAAAGTAAAAGAATCTGAAAAAGAAGCCATACTTAAAGAGTATGAAGATACATTAGGGTATTAGAGAATTGAGATTATAAACATATAAGGGCTGATGGGTAAGGTTTCTTATAGTTTATCTATGGTATTAGGGTAAAAAACAATTATGGTATAAGAGGGTATAAAATAAGGCAGTAAATAGGACAAGCTATTTATTGCCTTATTTTTTTCTTGAATTAAATAATATTATTCCGTAAAATACCAATTAGATGCATTTATTTAATTAATAGTTTTAAAAATGTTATATATGAACTTACTTTAGGAGGATTTGAAAATGCAAATGAAAATGAAAAAGGAAATTAGTATTAATAAGGTAAAAAAGGATGCAGAGGATTTATTTAGAGGGGGATTTTTCTGTTCAGAAGCTGTAATGAGTAGTATTAGAAGTAATTTTGAATTAGATATTCCTGAAATTGTTATTGCAATGGCATCAGGATTTCCAGTTGGGATAGGAAGATCTAAGTGTTTATGTGGAGCTGTTTCTGGAGGGGTAATGGCATTAGGGTTATTCTTTGGAAGAACAACACAAAATGATCCTAAAGTAGAAAAAAACTTAGAGGTAGCAAAGGAGTTACATGATTATTTTAAGGTAGCTAATGGAAAGAATGCTTTATGTTATCGTATATTAACTAAGGAATTTGATATGGGACAAGGAGAACATAAAGAACAGTGTATTCATTTTACAGGATTAGTTGCAGAAAAGGTAGCAGAAATAGTAGTTAGAGAGTTTGATTTGAAAAATATAGATAAATAAATATAAGGAGAATGTTATGAAAATAAATAAGATACATCATGTAGCAATAATTTGTTCAAATTATAATATATCAAAAAGGTTTTATACTGAAATTTTAGGTCTTAATGTAATTAGAGAGGTTTATAGAGAAGAGAGAGAATCTTACAAGTTAGATTTAGAACTTGGTGATAGTCAGATAGAATTATTTTCATTTAAAAATTCTCCAGAAAGAGTAAGCTATCCTGAAGCAAGAGGACTTAGACATCTTGCCTTTGAAGTAGATGATATTGAAGAAGCTGTTAGTTATTTGGAAAAAAATGGGGTAAAATGTGAACCTATAAGAATAGATGAATTTACATTAAGAAAATTTACTTTCTTTGAGGATCCAGATAAGTTACCTCTTGAATTATATGAGAAATAGTAGGTAATATTATACTTTAAATGATTTTAATAATTTTATTAATTTTTTTAATAAAAATAAGCCTTTATGAACCTATATTATATACATGACTACCTGCGTTGGATTAAATTACTAAAAATGTATTGCAAGATTCGACAAGGTATTTTAAAGATGTTTTGTATAATTAACTTGTAAGAACTTAAAGCCACATTTTTATTAGGGGGATGGTCATGAGTACACAGGAAAAGTTAGTTGAGTTAGCAGAAGAGTCAGTAGGAATAATTAAGGAAGTAATTAATAGGGTGGAAGAAGAAAGTCAAATAGCTAATGTAAATTATAATAAGTGTGGGGATACTATAATTTTTACATTAAAAAATGATAAAACTATTGAGTATAGTTTAAGTGAACTGGGGTATATTTTCAAAGATGATTTAGAAGGACTTGAGATTTTTTCAGTTAATAAATTTAAAGAGTTTTATTTAAGACTTGAAGAGATTCAATTAAAAACTGAACTTTTATAGGGGAAGAACGGATTATTTTATAATTAAATTAAATTAAATTTAAGCTGGTACATAAGTAAAATACTTAAATGGAAAATGTATTTTATTTAGAAAGGGATGTACCAGCTTTTTTTTTATTCTAATGGTTTTAAATAATCTTTAATATTCTCATAATTAACAGTAAAGTATTCATTGTCTTGAAGTAGAATATGATTTCCACTATAAGGTTGACTGTCTATTAGAAGAATAAAATTGTTAACATCATAATTATAGCAGTAGGTATACATTATACTATCTAAAATACCAGCTTCAGCACCACTTCCTAGATTTTTTATAGCATTGTAATAGTCACTAGATAGATCTACAGTCAATAAGTCATTAGTTTTATCTAGTTTTGCACTTTTAACATAAAGGCTTTGTGGTAAAATTGATATTCCAGGTTTAACTTCCTTTTTCAGCTCTTCTGTAAGTGGTGAAATTAAAGAATTATCCTTTACTGAAAGTACAGTATCTTTATAGTAATAACAATTATCAGCACAATGATAATAAAAAAGTCTACAATTTTTATTAACTATAGTATCTTTAGAGGTGTTTTTATCAATACCTTCTTTAACATATTCTTCAGCAAAAGAATAATCAACATTAAAATATCCTTCTGGTAAATCTCCACGTAAACATGTATAAAGTTCATCACCAAAATAAATAGATACTTTATTTACTCCTAAATTATAGGCATAGGTGCAAATTAATGAGGACAGTAATCCAGATTCTGTAGCAGTTCCAAGTGTCATATATTTAGTATAATCATCAGAAAATACAACTTCTAATACATCAGTACTCATGTCTATTGTTGCAGATTTTATTGAAACTTTTTTTGTCAGTGTTAAAAAATCATCATTATGATTGGTATTTTGAAGTTCATTTGTTAATGCTTTAATAATTGCACCATCTTCCACTTGAATAGTTGTATCTATATACTTTAATTTTAATGCATTAGAGTCAAAAAAGAATATTCTACAGTTTCTATCTTGTATATTTAAAGAGTTATTATTTTTATTATCATCACCAGTGTTATTATTTTCATCTTGTGATTTATCTGATGATTCATCGCTAGTTTTATTAGAATTTTCATCTTCAGTTGTTATTTCATTATTTGCATTTGTACATCCTAAAAGAAAAAATGTTAACGATAGTAAAGCAAAAATTTTTAAAAGATACTTTTTCATTGCTTACTCCTTTTAATATAAACTTTGTTTTTATTATTATATGAAGGCGTGTTAATAGTTAACATTATTATGAAAAATAAATTTCCATAATATATTCTATAAGGTAAAGGTTTAGATAGGGGAGAGAGATATTATTATTTACGTAAGAGCTTAAATTATATGTTATACTAAATTAACACAGTAAAATTTGTAGCAGGTAAGGAGAATAATATGTACTTAATTGATTATCACATTCATTCAAATAACTCTTTTGATAGTAAAGAAACTGTAACTTCAGTTTGTGAAGCTGCAATAGAACAAGGGATTAATGAGATTTGTTTTACAGAGCACTTTGCAGTTAAAGAAGGAATAAAAAGCCATGGCTATATAAATATAAAGAAGTATAGTGATGAAATAAGAGAAGCTAGAGAAATTTTTAAAGACAAGCTTACAATAAAAGCTGGAATTGAAATTTGCGAGCCACATGAAAATGAAGAGGAATTACGATTAATACTTAAAAATATTCCTTTTGATTTTATATTAGGATCAGTACATAATTTTGATTATAATGTTGGACTAATTACATATATGAGTGCTAATACGAAAGAAGAAAGCTATGGAAGATATTTTAAAGAAGTAAATAAGGTTTGTACTTCACCACATATTGATGTTGTAGCTCATTTAGATTTAATGAAGAGATATGCTTTTAATACTCATGGTAATTATGATTTTAATGAGTATAAGGAAACTATAGAGGAAGTATTAAATAATATAATCAAGGCTGGTAAAGGGATTGAAGTTAATACGTCTACATTAAGAGGAGTAGTTAATGAAACTATGCCATCTATAGGTATTTTAAAAATGTATTATGATTTAGGTGGAAGAATAATAACTGTAGGATCTGATGCTCATAAGGCAGAAGATGTTGGTGCAGGAATTAGAGAAAGTATTGAAGTTTTAAAATCAATTGGATTTAAAGAAATTTATAAGTTTGAAAATAGAAAACCAATAGCCGTAGAAATTTAATAAGAGTTAATATTTTAAATTTAGAAGTTCCTTAAGGAGTTAAACAATTCCTTAAGGAACTTTTTTTATTAAAGTTAATTTTTATGGTTTTAGATAAAGAATAATTGAAAAAGTGATGGGACAATATTAAAAATAATATATTTACTGAATTTGGAAGAAAGGTGGATTTAAATAATGAATTTAGAGTTATTTAATTAATTATGAGGTTAATTGGCTTTAAAATGACTTTGAGAAATTTACTTAAGAGGAATACAATTTAATTAAGTAATTACTTAAATAAATCTCCAAATCTTCGATTTGGATAAGATGAATTTACAACTCGGACAGTTTAGAGAGGAGTTGTTTCATAATTAAATTAAGAGGTACTTATGAAGGAGAAAGTTAAAGTTTTTAAAGCTATTGGAGATGAAACAAGATTAAAAATATTAATTTTATTATCTACTAAGAATATATGTGCAAAAGGAATTGCAAAGCATCTTGAGATTTCAGAAGCAGCAGTTTCACAGCATATAAAAGTTCTTAAAGAAGCTAATCTTATAATAGCTTATAAAAATGGATATTATGTTATGTACGAGTTAAATAATGAGGTTTTAGAGGAATCTAAAAATTTCATAGATATTCTTATTCATAAGGATGTAGATTTAATTAGTAAAAAATATAATATTAAAATTAGTGATTTTAGTACTGCTAGATGTAAGCAGGGCTGCAAAACAATGAAGGGTTGTTGCAGAAAAAAGTTTAAGGAGGAGTAAAAAATGAAAGTATGTTTTCCAGTTAAATCAAACGAAGGGTTAAATAGTGTTCCGTATAATCACTTTGGTAGTGCACCAGAGTTTGTAATTTGTGATTTAGAGTCTAATGATGTTAAATCAATAGGAAATGGTGATTTAGGCCATGAACATGGAAAATGTCAGCCTATTAAAGCTTTATCAGGTGAAGTAGTTGATGCAGTAGTTGTTGGAGGAATAGGTCAAGGTGCTATTGTAAAATTAAATTCAATGGGGATTAAGGTTTATCAAGCAGTTGAAGGATCTATAGGTGATAATATTGATTCTTTAAATAAGGGTGAATTAAAGGAATTTGATAGTAATCATACATGTAATCATGACGGATGTTCACACCATAATCATTAAAAAATTTTTCTAAATGAAATTGTCTCATAGAACATGTAAATAATAAGACTTCTTCAAGGGTAGTATGTTTTAGTATACCTGTGAAGAAGTTTTTTATTTGCAAACCTTTAACTTAAATTGGAAACGTAGTAAAATATATAATAAAAAATATAATTAATGAGGGTAAGATGAGTGAGGAATTTAAAGAGACAAAAGTTTATACAAAAGTAATAAATGATATTAAGGAAAAAATATTAAGTGGTGAATTAAAAAATGGAGATAGATTACCATCAGAAAGAGAAATGGCAGAAAGGTTAGATGTTTCGAGAACATCAATACGAGAAGCAATTAGAACTCTTGAAATTATGGGGTTAATTGAAAGTAAAAGAGGTTCTGGTAATTATATAACTAATAGCTTTGGAAATTCACTTTTTGAGCCATTATCAATAATGTTTATGCTGCAAGAGTATTCAACAGGTGATATTCATGAATTAAGAGAAACTCTTGAAATTGAATGCTGTAGAATGGCAAGCAGATTAATTTCTTATGAAGATATTAAGTTGTTAAAAGAAATTATTGATGATATGGATAAAACTTATGATGAGGATAAAAGTTTATTATTAGATATTAGATTTCATAATATAATTGTTAAATCTTCTAATAATCCTTTAATAATCAATGTTCTTAAGGCTATATCTCAACTTATGGACAAGTTTATTAAAGAATCTAGAAAGATTATACTTTGTGAAGAGAACAACAGAAAAATTTTGTTAAATAGTCATAAGGAAATAGTATTATCACTTGAAGAAAGAAATGAAAGTAGAGCTATAATTTCAATGAAAAATCATTTTGATATAATTAAAAGAGCTTATGAAATTTAAGGTAAGAATTAATAGTGAAAAGTGAAGAGTGAAGAGTTAAGGGTGAAGCTGCTAAGGCAGTTTCTGGGGATATATATTTTTTAATTCAGCTAGGCTGAATTATTTCCTTAACTTTTCACTCTTACTTTTTCATTCTTCACTTAATAACTTTTCATTTTTTTATAAAAGCTTTTTTATGCATAAAAACGTTTACGTTAATTAAATAACAATTATTTACAAATGAAAAGTGTAGATTTATAATATAGATAATTGGTAATACCAATTTAAGGAAAATAAGTGGGAGGATAAGATGAATATTCTTAAGCAATGGATTTTAGTTTTAATGGTTTATTTCTTAGGGGAAATTGTTTCAAAAGGCTTATCATTACCTATACCAGGCAATATTATGGGAATGATATTTCTATTTCTTTTCTTAGTTACAGGTATTATTAAATTAGAAAAAATAGAAAATGCAGCAAAATCTATATTAGATAATTTAGCATTTCTATTTATTCCGGCAGGTGTAGGGCTTATGAATTACTTTGGAATAATAAGTAATTATGTTGCTCAAATACTATTTATAGTTGTATTAACTACTTTTATCGTCATGTCATCTACAGGCTTAACAGTTCAGTTCGTTTCAAAAAGAATGGAAGCTACTTCTGCTAAGAAGAATAAAAATAAAGAAGCTACAGTTTCTTTAGAAAGGGTTGAATAGTATGGATATTTTTACTTCTAATATGTTTTTTGGAATTTTTATATCACTAGTTGCATATGAAATTGGACAAATTCTTTATAAAAAAACAAAACTACCAATATTTAATCCGCTTTTAATAGGAATAATTTTAGTAATTGCATTTTTAAAAATATTTAATGTAGATTTTGAAATATATAATAAGGGTGGACAATTTATAAATATGTTTTTAGGCCCAGCAACAGTAATATTAGCAGTTCCACTTTATAAACAATTATCATTACTTAAGAAGAATTTCATACCTATTATTATTGGCATAACAATAGGATGTTTTGTAAGTGTTTTATCTATAATTTTATTAGCAAAAATATTTAATTTAAATAATGATCTTATTATTTCTTTATTACCAAAGTCAGTAACTACACCTATAGGTATTGAAATTTCAAATAGCCTTGGAGGGATAACGGGAGTAACTGTGTTAGCTGTTGTTATTACGGGAATAACAGGAGCAATTATTGCACCAATAGTATGTAAAATATGTAGAATAACTGATCCAGTTGCAAGAGGAATTGGCATAGGAACTGCTTCTCATGCTGTAGGAACTTCTAAAGCCTTGGAAATAGGAGAAACAGAAGGTGCTATGAGTTCATTATCAATAGGAATTGCAGGTCTTATTACAGTTGTAATTGCACCTTTATGTTTTAGTATTGTAAGTAAATTGTTTTAATTAATAATTTAGTTATAAAGTTATTTGCAAAGAAAATTGGTATTACCAATTTTAAAATATAACTTTTAAAATTGAAAATTGTACAAGGTATCTTAATTAGGTATATAAGGGAGGAGAAATTATGAATATTTTAGTTTGTATTAAACAAGTTCCAGGAACATCTAAGGTTGAGGTTGACCCAGTTACTGGAGTTTTAAAAAGAGATGGTGTTGATTCTAAAATGAATCCATATGATTTATATGCATTAGAAACAGCTTTTAAAATTTCAGAAAATAAGGGTGGTAAAATAAATGTTTTAACTATGGGACCACCTCAAGCTAAAGAAATTATTAAAGAAGCTTATTCAATGGGTGTTGATCATGGTGTACTTTTATCTGATAGAAAATTTGCAGGTGCAGATGTTTTAGCAACCTCTTATACTTTGTCTCAAGGTGTTAAAAGTATGGGAGAATTTGATTTAATAGTTTGTGGAAAGCAAACTACTGATGGTGATACTGCCCAAGTTGGTCCTGAAATGGCGGAGTATTTAAATATACCTCATGTTGCTAATGTTAGAAGAATAATAGAAGTTAAAGATGAATCTATTGTAGTTGAAATGGATATGCCAAATACATTAGAGATAGTAGATATTAAATTACCAGCTTTAATTACAGTAGAAAAAGGAATCTTTGAACCTAGATTACCTTCTTATAAGAAAAAAGTAGCAACAAAGGATAGAGATATAGATATTAAGAGTTTATGTGATTTTAAAGATCAAGATGAAAAGCATTATGGGTTAAATGGTTCCCCAACTCAAGTTGAAAGAATTTTCCCTCCTAAGGTTAATGATAAGAGAGAAATGTGGAAAGGTAGTAGCGAAGAAATAGTTAATAAAATTGAGAATACATTGAAGGAATTAAAATTTATTTAAGGGGGTAATTATTATGGGAAGATTAATAATTAATCAAGATAAAGTAGGTAATAAAGATGAATTAGTTAAGATATGTCCTTTTGGTGCTCTTGAAATTAAAGACGATAAGTTAGATATAAATAGTGGCTGTAAAATGTGTAAATTATGTGTAAGAAAAGGTCCAGAAGGTGCAGTAGTATTTATTGAAGATGAAAAGAAAGAAATAGATAAAAGTCTCTGGAATGGAATTGCTGTTTATGTAGATCATGTAGATGGAGAAATTCATCCTGTAACACTTGAGCTTATAGGAAAGGCAAGAGAGCTTGCAGATAAGGTACATCAAAAAGTTTATTGTATAGCTATGGGGGATAATATTGAAAATAGAGTTCATGAACTTTTACATTATGGTGTTGATAAGGTGTTTTTATATGATGATGAGGAATTGAAATTTTTTAGAATTGAACCTTATACTTCAGTAATTGAAGACTTTATAAATAATGTAAAACCAGCAGTGTTATTAGTTGGAGCAACAACTGTTGGTAGGTCATTAGCCCCAAGAGTTGCAGCTAGATTTAGAACAGGTCTTACAGCAGATTGTACTATATTAGATATAAAAGAAAACACAGATTTAGTTCAAATAAGACCAGCCTTTGGTGGAAATATTATGGCTCAAATTGTTACACCAAACTCTAGACCACAACTTGCAACAGTTAGATATAAGGTTATGTCAGCTCCAGAAAGAAGTGAAAGTGAAAGTGGAGAAATAGTTAAATTATTTATAGGAAAGGAAAAATTAAAGTCTAATATTAATGTATTAGAAGTAGTTCCAAAATCTAAGGAAAAGGAAATAAGTGAGGCTGATGTTTTAGTTGTTGCAGGAAGAGGTGTAAAGAGTGAAAAGGATTTAGCAATGATTAAAGAATTAGCAGAACTTTTAGGTGGAGAGCTTGCAACTACTAGACCTTTAATTGAAGCAGGTTGGGTTGATGCAAAAAGACAAGTTGGTTTAAGTGGTAGAACTGTTAGACCAAAGCTTATTATTACTTGTGGTGTATCTGGTGCAGTTCAATTCACTGCAGGAATGAATAATTCTGATTATATATTTGCTATAAATTGTGATGAGAAAGCTCCAATATTTAAGGTTGCTCATTATGGAATAGTTGGAGATATTTATGATGTTATACCTATGTTAATTGAAAAGATTAAAAGTAATGTTTCTGGAGCAATAGAAGAAGTTGCTGTAAATAGTATTTAGCCAAGTTTTATTTAACTTTGAGGCAAAGATGAAAGGGGAGGAATTTATGATGGATTATAAGAGATTTTCTGTAGAGGATTATAATAATATATTAAGTTTAATTAATGATAGAGATAGAGTTTTATATGGTGAAAATATAAGTGAAGATTATAGTAGAGATGAGCTAGGCTCTGTAAGAGTTATGCCTAATGTTGTAGTACAAGCGTTAAGTAGTGAAGAGGTTTCTAAGGTAATGAAATATGCTTACGATAATAATATTCCAGTAACTCCAAGAGGTTCAGGAACAGGTCTTGTTGGATCAGCTGTACCTATTAAGGCTGGAATTGTTATTGATTTAAGTAAAATGAACAATATTTTAGAGTTAGATGAAGAAAATTTAACATTAACAGTTGAACCAGGGGTATTACTTATGGAAATAGGAAAATATGTAGAAGAGTTTGATTTGTTTTATCCACCAGACCCAGGAGAAAAAACTGCCACTATAGGAGGGAATATAAGTACTAATGCTGGTGGAATGAGAGCTGTAAAATATGGTGTTACTAGAGATTATGTAAGAGGTCTTGAAGTAGTTTTACCTAATGGAGAAATTATTAATGTTGGAGGAAAGGTAGTTAAAAATAGTTCTGGATATGCATTAAAGGATTTAATAGTAGGTTCTGAGGGAACTTTAGGAATTGTTACAAAAGCTATATTAAGATTATTACCCTTACCTAAAAAGGCAATTAGTCTTTTAATTCCTTTTGATACTTTAGATAATGCAATAGAAACTGTACCTAAGATAATTAAATCTAAATCTATACCAACAGCAATAGAGTTTATGCAAAGAGCTGCAATTATAGCTGCAGAGGAGTTTTTAAAGAAGCCATTTCCTGATAAATCATCAGATGCATATTTATTATTAACCTTTGATGGAAACTCAAAAGAAGAAATAGAAAGGGCTTATGAAGGTGTTGCTAATATTTGTTTAGAAAATGGTGCGTTAGATGTATTTATTTCTGATACTGAAGAAAGACAAGAAGCTATTTGGAGTGCTAGAGGTGCTTTCTTAGAAGCTATAAAAGCATTAACAACTGAAATGGATGAGGTTGATGTTGTTGTACCAAGAAATAAGGTTGCTGAATTTGTTAAGTTTACTCATGAAGTTGAAGAATCACAAGATATAAGAATAAAGAGTTTTGGTCATGCTGGTGATGGTAATCTTCATATTTATATATTAAGAGATGATTTAAATTCTGATGAATGGAATAATAAGCTTAATAATGTTATGGAAATTTTATATAAGAAATCAAGAGAACTAAGTGGCCAGGTTTCAGGAGAACATGGTATAGGCTTTGCTAAAAAATCATATTTAAATGAATCCTTACCAAAGCAATCTATAGAGATTATGAAGGGAATAAAACTTGCTTTTGATCCTAAAAATATTTTAAATCCAGGTAAAGTATGTCAGTAATAAAATAGATAAAATTGCTTCAAAGGAAATTAGCCAAACAATACAAAAAAAGAACATACTTTCACTTTTAAGAAAGATATAGTAATATAGTAATATAGTAATATAAAATTATATTTTAAGACAATTATAAAAAGGATGTATTAAAACTACAATTCACTTAATATAAAATTGCGAACTAATTTATAGTTAAGGGGATTTGTTCAGTTAAAGAGTTTAATTTAGCTTTCGCTAATTAAACTCAGGTAAGGGTTTGCTAAAGCAAACGTTAAAGAGTTAGGCAGAATCCCCCTAAAGTTAACGACTTGTCATACAAATTTGTAGCAGGAATCGTTAACTATAAGTCGGAGAACTAAGAAAAACAGTGAAGAGAAAAAATAAAATATTAATTTGGAGGGAAGCATTGAAATTAAGCTGTAGAATTTAATAATTGATGTAGTAAAATTTGCGTGAAGAAGATTTTACTGTTTGACGCGCTAGCTAGTTTAAAATCTTTAGCAAGTTTTACGGAATCAATTATATAAATTCAAAGTGAAAATTTCACCGCTTCCCGGAAAAGTAATATTCCATTTTTCGTTCTCACTGTAGTTCGCAGTTTATTTCAATTGTGAAAATAGAGTTTTTAACATTTCTTTGACAGCGATAGGAGAGAGAAAGTATATGAAGGGAAAAGAGCATATGATTGTTGGAACTACGGCAACAGCAACTATGGGAATTGGTTTTTTAATTACTAATACATTTGATAGTGCTATATATTTAGTTCCTTTAATTATTGGTGGATTTATTGGCTCCTATATGCCGGATATTGATTCACATAATTCTAAGGCAAGACAAGCTTTTAATAAGATATTAACATTTTCTATAATAGCAATAGTACTAGGATATATGCTAGGGGTTGCATTAAGTGTAAGTGATGTAATAAATTTTTTAGAACGTAATATTAGAAATTGTTTTGCAACAGTTATGTTTTGTATAACAACTGTATTAGGAAAATTATCTCCACATAGAATGTTTACTCATAAATGGTTAGGCACACTAATGTTTTGTGGAAGTATATATTTAACAGGAAATATATACTTAGCATTAGGGTTTTCTATGGGGTATATTTTACATATTGTTTGTGATAGATTTTCACCAAGAGGGAAAAATTTAAAGTTTTTTGAGTTTAAGCTACCATGTAAAAATTCTAAAAATAAGACAACAGTAGCTTGGTAAAATTAAAATTAAACAAATGAAATATTCATTAAAAATAAAAGAATTGGCAACTATTTAGCTGTCAATTCTTTTATTTTTATATTTTTAGGTAAATGTGATTTTATTGATTTTAGTATAGCTTTTGGATCAGCTGTTACTATTGGACAAATAAGTAAATCATATTTAGTAGTAAGTTTTAATTCATAAAGATTTTCTTTATGTTTTTTTTCAAGTACTAAGCTTTGAATTTCGTTGAATTCAGCATAATTATTTTTTACAACTACATAGTTATCATATATTGCAAATTTAGTACAAGATACTTTTATAGAAAACAATACTAATATATTAACAATAACTACTGCAATTAAATAGTAAGGAGTTATATTATTCATAAATGTATAAATAGCAAATATTATGCTAACTATTAATAAAATAATACAAGGAATATACGTACCTATAGAATTAGTATTATATTCGAATTTTAAATTAGATTTATTTTTAGATATTTTTTTGTAGTAAATAGAATAAAGTACTGTTAAATAATAGGCAGGCATACCTGCAAAAATAATTAAAAGTAATATAAGAATAAAATTATTCATATAAAATCCCCCTTAGAAATTTTAATTTATACATAAATAATATTTTATACCAATAAATTTTGATTAGCAACATAAGGAGGTGAGTAGAAAACTAATATATATATAATTAATAGAAAAATATAAAAAAATTAATAACTTATTAATAAAAGGTATATTATATGAGCAGGTTAATAAATAAAATGTTTACAGATTTGAGAAAAATTGTTAAAAGTAATAAAATGGTATAAAATAGAAAAGAGATAGATTTTAATGATTATTATATAAAAGTTAAAGTCAAAAGAAAGGTTTAAAGGGTAATATGGGAGAAAATAAAAAATATTAAGTAAAGCAAAGGAATTTAGCTTTATTTTTATTATCATCAGTATATGTGGGCTTTATAGCTTTATAATAAATGATGGTTTTAATATTTTAGTATTTATAAAAGTTATGTCATTAGTTACATCATGTTTTTATACATCTAGTTTATTAATACTATCATTAAGTAGAAATATTTATATAAATAATTTATATAAATATCTTTCTATTGGGATTTCTGGAATTGGGTTTTTATCAATTTCTAATATTCTTATATTAAATATAGACATTGGAATTGTAAGCTCATTTAACATTATTAGTAGGATGTTTTATATAATTTTTATTCTTGAAGTATTAGTATTTATTTTTTCATTTATAAATATTAATAAAGAAATAAAATTGGGGTTTTTTTCATTAATTACTATAGGTGCTACTTTATTATGTGCTTATGTAGGATTTAAAAGTAGTAATAATATATTAATAGAAATTGAAGGTCAAGGCTTTAACAAAGTTAAATTAAGTGTAGAAATATTAATTGTAACTTTATATATATTATTATGGTTTATTGTTAAAAGAAAAGGAGAAAAAATTTCCAAGGAAATAATAGAAGATTTTAAAGGATACATAATTTCTAGAATTATATTAGCAGTAATTGTACTTTTTACTTCTGTAAATTTTAATGGTGGAAAAATTTTATTAACTTATTTTATTAGACTAATAGGAGATTATTTTGTATTTAAGATAATTGGAATAGAGGTTATTAAAAGACCACAAGAAACTTTATATAATGATTTAATGTTTAAATCTATAGAATTAGAAGAAAAGTTATCTGAGTTAAAAAGAAAAAATGAAGAAGAAGAGATAAATAAGGAATTATTCGCTAATATTTCTCATGAGTTTAAAACACCAGTAAATGTTATTTACTCTGCAATTCAAATGCAAGATTTAAAAAGAGAAAGCAATGATATGAATGAAATATTAAAATTTAATTCTATAATTAAACAAAACTGTTATAGACTAATAAGATTAATAAATAATTTTATTGATTCAAGTAAATTAACTCAACAAGATTATAATTTAAATTTAAAGTGTTTAAATATAGTTAATATTGTTGAAAATACTACAATGTCTATATTATCTTTTGCAGAAATGAAAGGTATCAATGTTATTTTTGATACAGAAGAAGAAGAGCTTTTTGTTTATGCAGATAAAGATTTAATAGAAAGAACTATATTAAATATTTTATCTAATGCCATTAAATACAATGAAGAAAATGGGAAAATAGATGTTTTAGTTGGAACTAGAAAAGAAAATATTATTATAGAGATTGAAGATAATGGTATTGGAATACCAAAGGAAAAAGTAAAATATATTTTTAATAGATATGAGAGGGTTCAAACAAGTGAAGCTAGATATAAGGAAGGTTCAGGTTTAGGACTTAATATAGTTAAGGAAATAATAAATAAGTTTAATGGAAGCGTAAAAATTGAAAGTGAAGAGAGTATAGGAACTAAGATTACTATAATAATACCTAAAATTGAATATAATGAAGAGTTATATGAGGATTATTCAGATGGCTTTAATTTTAAAAATGATATTATTCAAAAAGTAGATTTAGAAATGTCTGATATATGTATTTAAAAATAAGAGGAGTTATATTATTTTTTTATAAAAAAATAATGGTAAATATTTACAAATGTTATTTTGTGGTGTATACTATATTTATAGTAGCCAAAAGGAAAGTTTTATGACTACTAAGTTCTATAGGTTTTATAATTATAAAAGCTAAAGGGGTGATGCTTCTAAATGTCGTTATTGGAGGATGTTCAGTTAATGAACAAATATGATAGAGAGGAGGCGTGCGTAAAGCTTAAAAATAGGCTTTTAATTAATGCTAAAATTAAACTTTATAAATGTTTTAAAGAAGGAGATGATCCAATCTATCTAATACATTAGAGAAGGGGGATAGAAGTTCGTTATTCATAAGGTAAAGTTTTAAAAAATAATTTAATAATGTATATATAATAAGGAGCTACTATTTAGCTCCTTTAATTTTTAATATAAAGGATGGATGTGATAAAAATGGAGTATATATCCTTGGCAGTTAAAAGAATAAAGCCATTTCTAAATTTAATTGTATTTCTATTAGTATTTACTCTTTCATTTTTAATAATTGTTGGAACATTAAAATATACAATGCCTTTTATAATTGGATTAATAACTGCCTCTATTTTAAAAAAGCCAACAGAAGCTATAATTAAGAAGTTTAATATAGATGGTAATTTAGCAGCTAGTATTTCTACGTTAATGTTTTATATTATTACTGTAACTCTATTAGGCTTTGGTGTGGTTTATTTTTGTTCAGAAATAAAAGATTTAGCAACTGACGGATATGAATATATATATGATAATGGAACCAATATAAATGTTTTTATTCAAGATTCATTATCTGCATTTGAAAGTATTGATGAATCTATCTTAGAAACTTTAAAAAGTAATATAAATAAGCTTATATCCGATATATCAAATTATGCATTGGATTTTAGTATGAATATCGTAAATTATATAATAAATGTAATTTCAGCCTTTCCATATATTATATCAGTAATAATTTTTGCAATATTATCTAGTTTTGTATTTCTTAAAAAGTTTATAAAAAATGACTCATCAAGAATAAAGAATAAGGATTATATTAATGAAAATGAAGTAGATAAGTTAATAAAAATTATAACAGAAATTAAAGATGTTATTTTTAAATATATAGGTACATATTCCATATTGATTTTATGTACATTTGTAATTACGTTTATAGGATTTAATATATTAAAAATACCATATACATTGCTTTTAAGCCTAACATGTATGATATTGGATATACTGCCTGTTGTAGGAATGATATTAATATTTTTGCCACTTGTAATTATTTATTTTTTTAGCGGTAAGTACATTACAGTTATATTTTTAGTTGTTCTATTTTCAGTAATTATAATAACAAGGAATATATTAGAACCAAAGCTTTTATCATCATCATTAGAATTATCACCCTTAAGTGTTCTAATTGCTATATTTGTAGGATTAAATATTGCAGGATTTAAAGGAATGATATACTTAATGGCATTATTTATAAGTTTTAATTTCTATAAAAAATATGCAAGTAGTAATAAAGTGTTTGTAAGTAAGGAAAATGATATAAGTGTTAAAAATTAATTAAGTAGTATTCTATATTTTACTCATTAAATAAGCTACTACTTAAGTATAAATTCAGTAAAGTTTAAAATACTATAAATGTTATTAAAATAAAGTAATATTTTTGGAGGTATTTTATGAGTGAATATAGTAAACATTTATTAGATGGATCATTAGAACAATATAATGATACTGTAGTTCCTAAAATTGCAGTATTTGGTGGAAATGATATGACATCAGAAGTTTATTATTTTAAACCAGGTCAAATTTTAAAATCTCACAGGCACCCTAATGGAGAACAAATTTTTGTTTTCTTAAAAGGTAGTGGAGTAATGATGCTAGAAGATGATAAATTTGAAGTAGAACCAGGGAAAATGATTTTTGTACCATCAGGAAAGTGGCATGAAATTATTAATGGTGATGGTTGTGAAATGGTAGCAGTTCAAATTACTAAGGTTGGTGCTGGAGCTGAATATAAAGAAAACTAAAATAGTGCAAAAATACTTGAATAATTTTACAACTGAATAAAATAAAAAAACATTCATGATAAATCCTTGCTATAATT
>NZ_JAASHM010000039.1 GCF_019734195.1 Clostridium sp. K13
CATAATAACAAAGGAGATCATATTATGACTAACGGAAGAAAAACTACATATGAAGAAAGAATAGAAATAGTTGCATTTTGTATTGCTAACGCTAACGATTATAATTTAACTGCAAATAAATATAAGGTTTCTTATCAGCAAGTTTATACTTGGATTAATAAATATAATCGAGGTGGATATGAAGCACTAGTCGACAGACGCGGTAAGCGTAAAAAACTTGAAGACTTAAGCGAATCTGAGAAAATTGCTGCACAATTAAAACTTTTAGAATCTGAAAATAGACGTTTAAAAATGGAGAATGATTTCTTAAAAAAGTTAGACGAAATCGAAAGGAGGTAGATAAATATATAGCAATTATGGAACTTAACCAGTCTGGATATTCGATATCTGAATTATGCAAATGTGCAAGGATTAGTAGATCTTCATATTATAAATGGTTAAATAGAAAAGAAACTCAAAGAGATAAAGAAAATAAAGAAATTTCGAATGAAATTATTAAGATATATTCTGAGGTAAAANAAAAGGTATTTATGGCTATAGAAGAATAACTTTAAATTTAAATAAAACTCTAGGTTCTAATTACAATCATAAACGTATTTATAGATTAATGAAATCTATGAATATGTCTGCTGTAATTCGTAAGAAGAGAAAGAGATATGTTCATAGCACCCCTCAAATAACTGCTGAAAATTTATTAAATAGAAACTTTATAACTGAAAATATTAATGAAAAATGGTTAACTGATGTTACAGAATTTAAATTAACTAACGGAACAAAAGCTTATCTAAGTGCGATTTTAGATCTTGGAGACAATAGCATCGTTTCTTATGTATTAGGTACTTCTAATAATAATAAATTAGTTTTTGATACACTAGATAAAGCTGTTATAACTAATCCGACGGCAACGCCACTATTTCATAGTGATCGCGGGTTTCAATATACAAGTAAGAGCTTTAAACTTAAGCTAGATGCTATTAATGCCAAACAAAGTATGTCTAGAGTTGGGCGATGTATTGATAATGGACCTATGGAAGGTTTTTGGGGAATATTAAAATCTGAAATGTATTATTTACAAAAGTTTCATACTTACGAACAGCTTGAAAAAGCTATAGATGAATATATAGAATTTTATAATACAAAAAGAATACAAAAAAAGCTAAAAGGCATGGCTCCACTTGAATATAGGAGTCATACCTTAGCATCATAATTTTTTATTATTTACCCTGTCTACTTGACGGGGGGCAGTTCATTAATCACTGCTTTTAAATTAATTCTTTATTATTTCTTCTTTTTCCTTTTTCTTCTCTTCTTTATCATGCTCTTTTTTTTCTAGGTTTTCCTTCCATAATGGCTCTGCTCTCTTCGCCCAAGTTAATCCATAATTAACTGTCTTCTTACATAATTCATCTACATCTTCAGGATTTATAAATTCAGTGGATTTAGCTCCTGAATTTTTAACCATTTCTGCAATTTTAGGTGCATTATCCAATATAGGACATGGCCTAAATTGATTTTCGTTAAATGGTTGATTTTTTTGATATTCCATAAATAACGGTTGTCCTAAAGCCTCTATTAATGATACATCTTTAATATTTGCATTTGAATAATGGCAGAATACACATGGTTCTACATCTCCATTTGCATTAATATGACAGTATCTTCTTCCCCCTGCTACACATCCGCCAACATATTCAGCATCATGCCAGAAATCCATGTTGAATATAGCTTTTGTACTACGCCAAGCTCTAATAGTTCTATATAATTTTTCCCTTTGGTCTGGATTTGCCATTAATGATGTATCTGTCTTGCATCCTATTGGCATAAATGTAAAGTACCAAGAGAAATAAGCTCCCTTATCTATCATTAAATCTATAAATTCTTCAGATAAAACACTATCGCAATTTGCAGTAGTAAAGCAAGTTGAGAATCCAAATGGAATTCTATTTGCCTTCATAAGATCCATTGCTCTCATAATATCTTTCCAAGATCCTTCTCCCCTTCTACCATCAGTTGCATCATCAAAACCTTCAACACTAATTGTTGGTACTAAATTTCCTACAGCTATTAAATCATCACAGAATTTTTGATCTATTAATGTACCATTTGTAAAAAACATAAATACACAATCATTATGCTTTTTAGCTAATTTTAATATGTCATTTTTTCTAACTAATGGCTCTCCACCAGTCATTATATAAAAGTAAATTCCTAATTCTTTCCCCTCTGTATATAACTTATCTAACTGTTCATAACTTAAATTTAATGCCTTGTTATAATCAGCTGCCCAACATCCTACACAATGTTTATTACATGCTGTAGTTGGATCTACAAGTATTGTAAATGGTATTTCATGACCATACTTATCTTTATTTCTTTGTATTTCAGCCCATCCCCTAATTGATGCATTTAATAAAAAGTTTGTAAATACAGTTTGTACAATATTAGGATGAACATTATTTATTAAATTACACATTAACTTAGTCCAATTATTTTCTGGATCTTTTAAATATTCATCTATCATATCATATTGGTTTACATATATTTTTTCTGTATCAAATTTTCTTACCCAACTTATAATCTTGGGTAAATTCTTTTCTGGATCCTTTTTTAAATATCCTAAAACTTGTTTTAAAGCAAATTGTTGAATTTTATACTTTGGACTTAACATTTAAATACCTCTCCCCTTCACATAATATTAAAATAATTACAAATAACCTTTATACCAATAACTAAAAGAATAATTCCCCCACAGATATCTATCTGTCTTTTATATTTATTTCCCATGCAATAACCAACCCATAATCCTAAGGAAACCAAAAGACTTGTTACTATAAATAAAATTAATATATTGCTTATAATTTCTGTTCTTAATAATCCAAATCCTATTCCTAAAATAAAAGCATCTAAACTAGTAGCTAATGCTAAACCCATACTTCCTTTATATCCAAAAAACTCTTCTCTTCTTTCATTAAGGCTATTTGCCTTGAATGCATTTTTAAAAAATTTTATTCCTAGATAAATCAATATAATTGCTGAAAACCATTGATTCATTGATATTATTTTTTCATTTTGTATATTTAACATAGGATATATTGCAACTATCATCCCAGCGGCAAGCATTATTGTTTGTATAGCTCCAAATATTAATCCTACTATTGTAACTGTTGATCTTTTTAATTTTCCTTGTGTAGATCCCTTACACACTGCTATTGTAAAGGAATCTAAAGCTAACCCAAAGGATACTATAATTACTTCCCATAAGTTCATTCATCCAACTCCCCCTTACAAATCTATTTTAGTAAATTTAGGAAATTAAATGAATCTATAATTTTATCTTAATGTCTATATAAATAAACAAAAAGACAACTTTGTAGTCGTCTTTTTACAAACACTTTTATTTGTATTTTTATTCCTTACAATCAATTAAAAATGTGGACTTATAGTAATAAAAAACACAATGTGTATTAATCTATTTTAATATACATTGTGTTTATATTATCATTTATATCTTTAATTAATTAAATCATGTATTATATCGTCTAATGAATTAGTTACTAATAATTTATATTTATTAGATAATGTTTTTGCAGATATATTTACGCCTTCTTCTATCCATCTTAGTATTATGAATGTTAATCCTCTAGAATAATACTCTGCTATATCCTTAGCTGAAAACTTATCTTTGCCTCTACTCTTAGTTCCGTATTTCTCAAATAGCTCTTTAAAAATTTTAATTAAGTTATTATTTATTATTTCTTCAAAGGAATTTTGCCCTTCTACCTTTGCTGCTTGAATATAAAATTCTTTATTATTTTCTATTCTTGAAAACATATAATATATTGCTTCGTATGGCATTTTATTTTCTATAAGCATTTCACTACCCTTAAATATATCATCATAGCAAATTTCTTCTAATACTTCATATTTATCAGCGTAATGATTATAAAAGGTTGGCCTAATAAGCCCTGCGCCATCAGTTATCATTTTAATGGTTATTTTATCAAAGCTATGCTTCAATATTAAATTTTTAAAACTATCTTGTAACGCTGTATGCACATCTTCCTTTTTATTATTCATAATCCACCTACAATTGCTTTATATTCAAAACATTAATTTAACATATTTCTAATGAAAATTATACCATATATGTTAATAAACTAACAAACAAAGTCTAAAGATCAATTGGAATTTTTAAAACTACTTATTTTATAATATAAGTTTTTTGCGAACATTATTACTTTTTATTAATAAGTATTTTTAATTAGACTTTATAAATTTTAATCAAATCTACATATATTAAAATATTTTAGATAATCACTAACTTCACCTCTATATAGCTTTGGTAACATCATTCCACCTAAAATAGCAAATAATATTCCATTAGCTCCGTATCCTAATCCATACCATAACTTATCATTTTTCGGATCTTTCCCTATAAACCCTAAATTATCCTTTGTAGAATCAAAGGTACCACAGTATTTATATTCAATCTCTATATAATCTATTTTATTAAACATATTCTTTACTCTTTGTTCTAAAATATCATATTTCTCCATTGCGATTTTAGGATTAAAGTTATCTGTAAAAGGTGTATCTTCCCCACCTGCTATTATTCTATTATCTGGAGTTGTTCTAAAATAATTATAAGTATCTTCATTATCTCTAATTAATACATTATTAAACCATCCCTCTATATTCTTTAATGGCTTAGTTACTATATTATATGTATAAGTTTTTACTCCAAAATTTCTATCTGTAAATAATTTTGTATTAAAACCAGTTGCTAACACTAATATTTTTCCCCTTACTTTATGATTATAGCTGGTTATAGCCTCAACATAATCCTTATTATACTTTACATCTATTACTGGAGTATTTTCATATACTCTTAATCCATTATTACAAGCTACTTCTAAAAGATGATGAGTATACTTAAATGGATCTAATTCAGCTCCGCCTTCAATACCATATACACCTGCTTTTAAGTCAAAACTAAATGGATTGTCATCTTCATTAATAAATTTAACATTAAATCCATTTTCTTTTCTAAGTTTATACTCTTGATATAATTCTTCTATTTCTAGTTTTTTAGCTGTATATAGCAATGTATCTCTCTTTATATAATCACACTTGTTGCCATATTCTTTAATAAACTTTTCTATTTCATCTAATGCCTTTACTCCTAATTTATATGAATTAATAGCATGATCTAACGATACATTTTCTGTTAATGCCATTAAATTGCTATCTAATTCATATTGAAGTAATGATGTTGTTATTGAAGTACTTCCATGAGCTATTCTTGATTTTTCAAGTATTACTGTATCTATTCCTTCCTTTGAAAAATAGTATCCTAGTATACTTCCTGTAACTCCTCCTCCAACTATAATAACATCTGTTTCTACATCTTCTGTTAGATAATTGTATTGTTTTTTTATTTTGTTTATATTGATAAAAAGCGGATTTCCTTGAACAAATTGAACTGCCATATTTGCCTCCTATAAATTTTACGTATAAAAAATACACATAATAATATTTATTATGTGCATTCTCATAATTTTTATTTTTTTCTACTTTCGTCGTTATCTCGCCTTGACAAGTAAAGCTACGTTCTCAATATGACTTGTGTGTGGGAACATATCTACTGGCTGTACTTCTATTGTTTTATATCCATTTTCCTCTAATATAGCTAAATCTCTTGCTAATGTACTTGGATCACAGCTTACATATACTATTCTTTCAGCATCTATGTTAGTTATAGCATTTAATAGCTTAACATCACAGCCTTTTCTTGGTGGGTCTACAACTACTACATCTGCTTTTACACCTTTGTTTATTAAATCTGGTATAACAACTTCTGATTCTCCAACAAAGAATTCAACATTTTCAACGTTATTTTCCTTAGCATTTATATTTGCATTTTCAATAGCTTGTGGTATTATTTCTACTCCATAAACCTTTTTAGCTTTTTGTGATAAGAATAATGTTATTGTTCCTGTACCACAATATGCATCAAATACAGTTTCATCTCCAGTTAATTTAGCATATTCTAAAGCCTTACCATATAAAACTTCTGTTTGTGCAGGATTAACTTGGAAGAATGATAATGGTGATATATTAAATCTAAAATTACCTATATAATCACTTATAGTAGGCTCTCCCCATAGTGTTATACATTCTTGACCTAATATTACATTAGTAGCCTTAGAATTAATATTTTGTACTATACTTTTTATTCCTGGTATATTATCAACCATTAACTTTATAAATTCGTCTTTATTAGGTAACTTATGCCCATTAGTAACTATTACAACCATTACTTCATTAGTTGTAAATCCACGTCTAATCATTATATGTCTAAGTATTCCTGATTCATCATAGTTTCCATCAACATTATATGGCTTAATATTATTATTTTTAATCCACTGTCTTGTTAAGCTAACTACTTTATCAGCTATTTCATCTTGAATTAAACAAGTTTCCATATCTATTATTTCATGACTTCTTGGAGCAAAGAATCCTATTTTTAATTCTCCATTTATCATACCTATAGGTAACTGAACTTTATTTCTATATCTCCAAGGTTCCTCCATACCTAATGGGAACTTAACTATACTTTCATCTAATTTTCCTATTTTACTTATACAATCTTTTACTCTTTCAAACTTAAAATTTAATTGCTCCTTATATGTAGAGTGCTGTAATTTACATCCTCCACATCTTTTATGTATATCACACTTTGCTTGGCATCTTTCTTTTGATGGCTCAATTATATCTACTAGTTTTCCGTAAGCAAAATTCTTTTTAACTTTTACTATTCTAGCATTAACTTTTTCTCCATTTAATGCTCCTTCTATAAATATAGGGAAAGTTCCCTCAACTTTTGCTATCCCTTCCCCCTCATATCCTTGTGCTACTATATCTAATATATATTCTTTATTTTTTTCTATCAAAACTATCACCTATCTATCATTAGTTTTTTTTGTTTTTCTTATAAAATTATTTATACCGTAAAATTTCTTTAAGATTATTAATATTATATACCATATTACTTTTGTTATAAACATTGTATATATATTTATATAAAAAAAAAGACACCTCTCGGTGCCAAGTTAAATGAATCAGTTGCCGTTACCATCTTAATTTCTTTCGAACTTAATCTGATATTATCAATTATAACCCAAATTTGCAATGTTAATTGTTAACTTTTTGTTAACTTTTTATGAAAACGCCTATTTTTGATATTATTTATTGCAGTTTTTAAAGATATATTTCTTTTCATTGAATAAATTTATTCATTTTTATATTATTATTTACTATTTAATATGGTTTTTATTATTATTTTAATTCATAAAAACAAATAATCTATTACATTAACTAAAATAACTTTCTCAAAAAAATGAAAAAAATAAGAAGTGTATATTTACACTTCTTATTTATTGTTAACTATTCAACTACGCTTACTTTTAAAAGGTTTGTTGAACCAACTTTATCTAATCCAGCAGCTATTACAACTGTGTCTCCAGATTTAGCAAATCCATTTTCAACAGCTAATTTAGTAGCGTTAGCCATCATAGCATCTGTTGAATTTTGGTCTTCAGCAACTACTGGGTATACTCCGAAGCAGAATGCTAAGCTCTTAGCAACTTTTTCACATGGAGTTACAGCAACGATTGGGCATTCTGGTCTGCATTGAGAAATTCTTCTTGCAGTTGCTCCACTCTTAGTTGAAGAAACTATTGCAGCAGCATCTAATTCGTTAGCAGCGTTGCAAGCAGCTCTTGAAATAACTCCTGAAATAGCTGGAGTATGAGACTTAGCTCTTGATACAGCTGTTTCGTAGTTTAATTTAGTTTCAGCTTCAACAGCTATTTTAGCCATTGTTTGAACTGATTGTACTGGCCAATCTCCGTTAGCTGATTCTCCAGATAACATGATTGCATCTGTTCCATCTAATATAGCGTTAGCAACGTCAGAAACTTCAGCTCTTGTTGGTCTTGGGTTTCTCATCATTGAGTCTAACATTTGAGTTGCAGTTACAACTGGCTTTCCAGCAGCGTTACATTTTTCGATCATCATCTTTTGAACAGCTGGTAATTTTTCGAATGGAATTTCAACTCCTAGATCTCCTCTAGCAACCATTAAACCGTCAGAAACTGCTAATATAGAATCTATATTGTCAACACCTTCTTGGTTTTCGATTTTAGAGATTATTTGGATGTGTTCTCCACCATTTTCGTTTAATATTTGTCTGATAGTTTCAACGTCTGAAGCTTTTCTTATGAATGAAGCAGCAACAGCGTTTACTCCGATTTCACAACCGAACTTTAAGTCAGCTATATCTTTTTCAGTTAAAGCTGGTAATTTTATTGAAACTCCTGGAACGTTAACTCCTTTGTGAGTAGCAACAAATCCTGTGTTTTGAACTGTACAGTGGATTTGGTTTCCATCGATTGTTTCAACAGTTAATCCTACTAAACCATCATCTATAAGGATAGTATCTCCTGGCTTAACATCATTAGCTAATCCAGCATAAGTTACTGAACACTCTTCTGTATTACCTATAACATCTCCACCTGCATGTACAGTGAATTTAGCTCCTGCTTGTAATTCAACTTTCTTTGGATCAAATTTACCAGTTCTTATTTCTGGTCCTTTTGTATCTAACATAACAGCGATTTCTTTGTTGTACTTCTTAGCTAACTCTTTAACTAAGTTGATTCTTCCTGCATGTTCTTCATGATCTCCGTGAGAGAAGTTATGTCTTGAAACATTCATTCCTGCTTCAATTATTTGTGATAATATTTCTGGGTTTTCACTAGCTGGACCGATAGTGCAAATGATTTTAGTTTTTCTCATTTAAAACTCTCCTTCTAATCTCAAAATTTAATGTATTTAAAATAAATTATTAGCAAAAATTATTAAAATTATTTAGAAATTGCTTCTGAAATTTCGTATAATTTTTCATCAAATGTTCTTTCTAAAGCTAAAGCTTCATCTATATCTTGGTCAAAGATTTCATTATCTTTAATACCTACAACTCTTGATGTTTTACCTTCCATTAATAGTTCAATTGCTTTTGAACCCATTCTTGAAGCTAATACTCTATCGAAAGCACTTGGAGCTCCACCTCTTTGGATATGTCCTAAAACTGTTGCTCTTGTTTCGATTCCTGTTTGAGCTTCTACATATTTAGCTAATTCTGAAGCTCCACCAACACCTTCAGCTAGTAATACTAAGTTATGCATTTTTCCAGCTTTCTTACCTTCTAAGATAACTTTGCATAATTCGTCTTTATCATAACCTTTTTCTGGTGCGATTATATATTCAGCTCCACAAGCTATACCAGTGTGAAGAGCGATATCTCCACAGTTTCTACCCATAACTTCTACGATAGATACTCTTTCGTGAGAAGTTGAAGTATCTCTAATTTTATCTATAGCATCTACTACAGTATTTAATGCTGTATCAAATCCTATTGTATAATCAGTGTAAGTTAAATCATTATCGATAGTTCCTGGTAAACCTATTGTTTTTACCCCTAACTTAGATAATAATTTAGCACCAGTGAAAGATCCATCTCCACCGATAACTACTAAAGCATCTACACCGTTATCTGCAAGAATTTGTGCAGCTTCTTTTCTTACTTCTTCTTGTTTAAATTCTACACATCTAGCAGTTCTTAAAATTGTACCGCCTCTTTGAATTATATCTGAAACTGATGATCTATTCATTGGGAATAATTCACCATTAATTAATCCAGCATATCCTCTTTGTACTCCCATAACTTCAATACCATTATGTATTGCAGTTCTTACTACTGCTCTTATTGCAGCGTTCATTCCTGGAGCATCTCCACCACTTGTTAAAACAGCTATTTTCTTCATAAAATATTCCTCCTCGATACTACTAAGGACTCTGCATGTCCACTCATTTTGAAATATTTGTTATCATTATTACTATTTTGTTTATTGTTAAACTTTTTACCACCTTTTTTATTTTACTTGTAAACTGTTCTTAATGCAACTAAAATAAATGTACTTATGTCTAAAAATATCGTTTATTTACAACTCCATGTGTCTATTTTGCCCTAAATTTATCGAAATTATATACATATTAATGATTACAATTTTATTTCTTTGTAGTTTTATACATATCCTATTTTACTATATTTTATGTAACAATTCCTCAAATTTAAATGTTTTTTTTAATTATTGTTATTTAATTAACACTGTTTTTATTGAATTTTTTTTATTTTTTCAAAAAATTCATTTTAGAAAATATTCTTTCTATTTAAATTTTGTGAATTCTTACAAAAATTAAAAAAATAATAAAAAATATCTTCACAAACTTTTTTTGTGAAGATATTTTTTTAAATTTTATTCAACTACTTTTACATTTTCATCTCCAAAAACTTTTTTTAGTTCAAGGACAACATCAGTATTTAAATCTACCCACATATCTCGTGGCATTCTATAATTTTTTCTATCATTTGAAGTAAATACATAAAGTGCAGAATCTCCTTTGTATTCTTCTACAATACTTATTAACTTCGGTTTCATTTCTTTTGCTTTAGCTAAATTATCAACTCTTATATAAAGCTTATCACTATTTACTTTTTCTAGTGCCTCTATACTTTCACAAATAAGCTTAGGTTCTTCATCTTCCTTTATGCTTACTCTACCATTAATAACAACCATTGAGTCTAAATTAATTAAGTTTCTTACTTTATCTAAAGTTTTAGGGAATACTACAACTTCTATAACTCCTGTTAAGTCTTCTAACTTTAAGAAGGCCATTATTGAGTTATTTCTAGTTACTTTTTGATTTACTTCTGTCAATATTCCCCCAAGTATAACTCTTTGATTATCTTGAATTAAATGCTCATCATCTTCTAATCCATCCATTATAGATTCATAGGATTTAAAAATTGATTCAACTGTAGTTGACGTCATCATTTTTATGCTTTTTTCATATTCATCTAAAGGATGACCTGATATATAAAGCCCAGTCATTTCTTTTTCCATTGATAATAAATTATTTTTTGCAAACTCTTTTATATCAGGATATCTTACTTCCGGCGCTTTTATACTTTCTTCTGCTAAACCAAAAAGGCTAATTTGCCCATCTATATTTCTTTTCTTATCATTTGCTATACTATCCATCAATTTTTCATAAACAGCTAATAATTTTGATCTAAATACCTTAAATTCGTCAAAAGCTCCTGCTTTTATTAAACTTTCTACAGCTCTTTTATTTATTGTGGATAAGTCGATTTTATTAATAAAATCAACTAATGACTCGAATTTCCCTTTATTTTTTCTTGCTTCTACAATTCCATCAACAACATTTACTCCGACGTTTTTTATTGCCGCCATACCAAATCTTATACTGTTATCTTTAACTGTAAATTTTGAATAGCTTTCATTTATATCTGGTGGTAGCACTTGTATACCTAAACTTTCTGCAAATTTTATATAATGTGCTACTTTTTCACTTATTCCCATAACAGAGTTAACCATTGCTGCTATGGTTTCTACTGGATAGTAATGCATTAAGTATGCTGTCTGATAGCCTATTACTGCATAGGCCGCGGCATGACTCTTATTGACATATTTTGTTAATTGAAAAACTTTTATGTTTTACACTTTATATCTCTATAAAGATCGGACTATATCATTATCCTAAATACATTTAGGATATAGGGCACTCGTGGATATTTTACCTTATAATTTATTACTTAGGTTACTTTATCTAGTCTCTGAACCTTTAACCTATTTCTAGGAAACTTGGCTGCGGATTAACCAATCCTTAAAATTTTTACTACCTCTTAGATAATTACTCTAAGCCCCTAATTCTATTACTAGACTAAGTTAGTATTTAAGGCTCTAAGGTCTTTCCCGCAATTCACCCTATTTGCTTTACAGCTCCTACTGCAAAGGCACTCTTTATTTCATTCCACTTATTATATTTTCTTTGTAATTTTATAGTTGAATTATCATATAAATATTTAAATATATTATTAAATTCTTTTTTAGCATTTATTTTTATACACTTTATTTTTTCGGATTTAGTATTATGTATTTTAGCATAATTAAATTCTGCCTCTTTAATAATTTCTTCTAAAAAGCCTTTTGTTCCTAATATCATAAAACAATATGTTGGATAAATATATTTTATTACTCCATCTATTGCCTTATAATAACTAGTGTTATGTGATAATACTATACTTCCATCTCCATCAAAATACCCTCTTATAAAATGCCTAACTAGCTTCTTATCTATTTGTGGTAATGTATCTATTGTTAATGATTTGTTAGGATATAAACCTATTTCTCTTAATCTTGATGCCATTATCTTAGATGAAAAATTTAATGAATATCAACATTTTGAATTTTCGAATCCGCCCTTCTTAGTTTTTCTTATATTTCCTGTAAACTTAAACTCTTTTGCTATAAATTCTAAAATTTCTAAATCATTAACTGCAATTACTATATTGTTAAACTTCTCATCACCAACAAACCCATCTGCATATATAAATCCTAATATATACGCTTTAGATTCTGTATCTATACAATCAAAATAATTTTCATCTAAAATATATCTGTTTTTTAACCTTGTATTTATTCCTTCTTCTTTTAGAACTCTTCTCACTGCTCTATCAGATATATTTAAATTTATTGCAATATTATCCATACTAATATCTTTATTTTTATAATAATAATCAACTATCCTATATTTGTCGTAACTATTTAAGTCTCTATAACTTTTACCCAAACTTACATTCACCTCATTAAGTATGGTTTCTAAATTATAGTAATTTTATACATAATATTCATTGGAATTTTTTACGAATGCATACGAAGCAAAGTCCATCATCTGATCGAAAATTTCATTTGCTGCTTTTTCGCTTATACCATTTCTCAGACAACCTGGCACTTCTACATTACCATTTTCATCTACTATTCCATATATAAAGTTTTTTCTTTCTTGTTCCATGACACTGTGCTTTTTCTTTGACATGGCTCTTCTAACCATATCACTTCTTCCTAAGGAATATCCTGCAAGCTTTCTAACTATTTCCATAACTTGTTCTTGATAAACCATTACTCCATATGTGACATCCAGTATAGCTTCAAGCTCTGGTGTCTCATAACGCACACTGTCTTTATTTCTTTTTCCTTCTATATATCTTGGAATTTCAGACATTGGTCCTGGTCGATATAATGAGATTCCGGCGATAATATCTTCCAGGCAGTCTGGCTTAAGTTCTTTCATGAATGATGTCATACCTGGAGATTCTAATTGGAATACACCAGCTGTTTTTCCTTCACCAATCATGTTATAAACATTTTTATCGTCAAAATCTATTTTATCTAAATCAATGTCTACCCCTCGATTTTCTTTAATCATCTTAACAGCATCACTCATAACTGTTAAAGTTCTTAAACCAAGGAAATCCATCTTTAAAAGTCCAAGCTCTTCTAAAGTTGTCATATCAAATTGGGTTACTATCATATCTTCATTCTTCTGAAGTGGTACATATTCAACTAATGGCTTTGATGCTATAACTACACCAGCAGCATGTGTTGATGAATGCCTTGGTAACCCTTCTAGAGTCTTACTAACATCTACCAATGTCCTTACTCTATCTTCATTGTCATATGCTGCTTTAAGCTCTGGATTTAAATCTAAAGCCTTTTCTATGGTTATTCCAAGCATTGTAGGAATCATTTTAGCTATTCTATCTACTTCTGCATAGGAATAGTTCATAGCCCTTCCTACGTCTCTTAAACATAATCTAGCGGCCATTGTACCAAAGGTAATTATCTGTGATACATTTTTAACTCCATATTTTTCAACAACATAATCTATTACTTCCTGTCTTCTTTCATAACAAAAATCAGAATCTATCTATTACTACCCTCTCTTTCGAGATACTTAAACACTACTTTATGTAGTGGGTATAGACTATATCTTCACCCACCGACCTCTATACGGTTTGGGCTGCCCCACTTCGCTACCCTTTATAATGAAACTCGACTCCTTTCAGTCGCTGAGTAAATTCAATTTACCAAGTTAAAATTTGGAATTTCATTTAAAGATAACTACGTCCCTTTGGACTAGTCGTTGAACGTTTCCCTATTAAGGACTTCGCTGCTCATTACCCAATCTATTAGTTTTTTAGCATTCACGCTTAAACTTATTTCATTTTTACGTTGTAGCACTAATAGCTCTAAGGGCTTTCAAGCAATTCGAGGCTCTTTAAGTACATTATTTCTAATATACACGACTATATCTTTCATAATCTGGCATACTTACTCTTTCTGGATTCAAGAATCTTTCAAAAAGCAAGCTATACTTTATCGGATTAATTTTTGTTATTCCTAATGTATATGCAACAATTGAACCTGCAGCACTATTATGAACTGCCATTGAGTTTGCTACATATGAGGTATCCCCTGGAACAGATAAATCATATACCTTTCCAGTGTATTCTTCTTCAGTTTTATTTTTAATTTTTATATAGAAATAATCATCATCCATATAGAAGCTATCATTTCTATAAAACTTTTGCTCTTTAATTGGAATTTTATAATTTTCAAAATCATCATTCCATTTTAAAAGCTGTTTACCTGATATACAAACTGAATATTCATCATGCATTTGCTCTTCTTCTTTGACTCTAGTCTTAAAAGTAGACCAATAACCTAATCTTGCAAGTATCATTCTAAGCTGTCTAGTTAACTCAATTGATGTTGTAGTATATTTAATTCTAAGTGATGAGCTTTCACACTGAATATCCGCATGACTTCCATCACCTCTAAACATATTGGCTACTAGCATTCTTAAATCATCATTACTAGCACTGTTAACAACATCATAAGGTATTCTCTTATTATTAGCTCCCTTATTACATTGAGCTCTTAAAAACTCCGATACAATCTTTGAATTATATTCAACAGATGTACTTTGTTTAGTCTTATGTTCTCTAACATATCCTTCTAATCCAAATACAGACTTAACTAGCTTTAACACATCTTCTACATATTCAGTTTCCTTCTTATTAAAACCAAAACCAAATCTATATTCTCTTATATCTTCAATAATTGTAGCCCAACCCTCTGATATAAAATATCCATATAATTTGCATAAATCAGTATTTAGTTCAATAAATCTATTAACCTTTTTAGATTGTAGTTTATTACTTCCTATTTCATACCAAATATAGTTATCATCATATCTAAGATGTTCTTCATTCTTGCAATAATCTAATAAATCATATTTAATATCTTTTATCTCTTCTTTAACCCTAGGATAAACTATAAGATCGTTCTTTTCTAATTTATTAGCTTCTATCCATTCTAATTTATAATCTTTATATGCTGGATTTTGACATTTATCGTTTAAAGAACAACTTTCCCTACAAACTACTGGTAGCTTACTTCTATCCTTCCAGTCCTTAATACATTCTGAAGTTTTTATAGCTAACATCTTATGATCACTAGTCAGCTTAACCTTTTCATTTGCACTTTCAATAGTAACTATATTTTCTTTAATATCATATCTTAATAGGTTATCAACTAATTGCTTATTTCCATAGGCTGTTATTACTTCATCTCCAATTTTCATATCTTCAATATTTTTAATTGATCCATTACTTAAGAGAATCTCTGTACCTGGTAAGAAACATCCTCTTCCAGGACCAGTTGGTATACCATGGTCATTTGAATACTTAATAAAGTCCCAAGTAATTAAGAAGTAATCAACATATCCCATTTGATTAATTACACCAAGTTCATAATTAAGTCTATCTACATATTCTTTTGCTTCCTCATTAGACTCAGCAAAATCCTTTACCTCTTGAACATTAATTAACTTATCTTTAAATTGTTCAAATATATCATATCTTTCAACCAGACCTTCAAAACAAACTTCTTCAAGATAATCAAAGTGAGTTTTATATTCCTGTGGGACTGGGAAATTAGGTAACTTAGAAACGTGGAACTCATAATCAAAATTACATTCCTCTGCAATTTTCAATGTATTTTCTAACGCCTCTGGAACATAAGAAAACATACCCCACATCTCTTCAGGAGACTTTAAATAGAATTGGTCTGAAGGATACCTTCTTCTATTTTGATCTTCTACAGTTTTACCTGTTTGAATACACATAAGAATATCATGTGCCTTATAATCCTCCTGCTTAATATAATGGACATCATTTGTTGCAATTAAAGGTATTCCTGTCTCTCTAGATAACTTAATATTACCTTCTGTAACCTTTCTTTGCTCCTCCATACCATGGTCTTGTATTTCTAAATAAAAACCATCTTTAAAGATATCCTTATACATTAAGGCAACTTCTTTTGCCTTTTCATAATCATCTCTTAATAAATTCTTTTGTACTTCTCCACCAAGACAAGCACTTAAAGCAATTAAACCTTCGCTATGCTTTCTTAGGAAATCATTGTCAACCCTTGGTTTATAGTAAAATCCATCAATAGATGCTGTTGATACTATTTCCATTAAATTTTCATAACCAACTTCATTTTTTACTAATAAAACTAAGTGATATGTACCATTGTCCTTATCATTAATTTTGATATTCATAGACTTACTTGCTACATATACTTCACAACCAAGTATAGGTTTAATACCTTGTGCTACTGCCTCTTTATAAAAGGCTACACATCCATACATAACACCATGGTCAGTAATGGCTATGCTTTCCATCCCAAGTTCTTTTGCTCGACTAATAACTTTTTTAATCTTAGCTGAACTATCAAGCAAACTATACTCTGTATGTAAGTGGAGATGACAGAACTTTTTATTTTCCAATGAAACACCCCCTTATTATAAGAAATTTTAAACTATTAACTATACTATTACAATATTAATTATAACTTTAAAAGTCTGCCGTAGCAGACTTTATTTTTTAACATTATATTTTTATTATTGACTATTTTAATAGTTTCCACTTCTTATTTCTTCAGCTATTTTTTCTATTTTTCTTAATCTATGATTTATTCCAGATTTACCTACTGGTGGATCTAGCATTTCTCCTAATTCCTTAAGGGATTCATCTGGATAACTTAATCTAAGCTCTGCAACTTCTTTAAGATTCTTTGGTAATCTTTGAAGCCCTATACTATTTTGTATAAGCTTTATACTTTCAACTTGCCTCACTGCAGCATTTACTGTTTTACTTAAGTTGGCAGTTTCACAGTTAACAAGCCTATTTACGTTATTTCTCATTTCCTTCATTATTCTTATATTTTCAAGTTCAAGTAATGAAGTATGAGCTCCAACAATATTTAAAAGATCAACTATTTGTTCTCCTTCTTTTATATATATTATAAAGCTATTTTTTCTTTGAATAACTTTTGAGTTTAATCCAAAAGAATTAATAAGCTTAGATAAATCAATTGCATATTCTTCACTATGAGTTACAAATTCTAAATGATATGTCTTTTCAGGATTAGTTACACTTCCCCCACCAATAAAAGCCCCTCTTATATAGGCTTTCTTGTATTCTTCAGTCTTTACCATCTCAGGATCTATTTTATAGTCAATAGTTAGTACTCCATCTATTTCTCTAAAAATACCTGTTTCTTGAAGTAAGTCCCTAACCCCCATGTCTTCTTCAATTAAAACCATATATATATTGTTTTTCTTTAAAGAGTTACTCTTTTTAACCATTAATTTAGAATGTATATTAAAGTGTTCCTTTAGTATAGTGAATATATGTCTTGCTGAAGCTGGATTTTCTGTTGTAATTCTAAAGCTAAGACCTTTCCCACTAAATCCTATTGTTCCACTACCTTTCATTATTGCCGAAAGCTCTGCTAATGCTTCCGCCTTAGATATATCAGTATATCTACATATTTCTCCTTTTACTTTCGCTGAAAACGACATAAATTATTCTCCTAACTAACTATAAATATATAAATTATTATATCATAAACTGTGCCGTATGTGTCATAATATAATAATGGAAATAAAAAAGCTGTATCAAAATTTTGATACAGCTTAATATACTTATTTCTTGTTTGCAATCTTTTTAGATAAATACATGTACTCAATAATTTTCTTTTTATCATAAAGTAATTTTTTATCTAAAATAGTTGTCATTAAAACTTGTGCTAAATGTTCAGCATCATGCTTTACGTATCCCTTAGTAATTTTAACTAAATCAGTCTCAACTACTTTTACATTTAAATCTTCTATGTTTTCATAGTCTAATTTTACCAATTTAGATCCTTGACTTAAATATCTTTCCTCTATTTCTTGAGGAATCACTCCATTATTTGCAATAACGTATTGAATGCTATTCTTTCCGCTATATTTCATTAATGTCTTTATATGATCAGATACATTAAAATCATCTGTTTCTCCTGGTTGAGTCATTACATTTGATATATATATCTTGATTGCATCACTTTTATTAATTGAATCAACTATATCCTCAACTAAAAGATTTGGTATTATGCTAGTATAAAGACTTCCTGGTCCCATAACAATTGCATCTGCTTCTTTAATAGCTATAAGTGCATCCATTAAGGGTTTAGCTCTTTCAGGATCTATTTTTAAATTTTTTATCTTACTTTTTTGCTTTATAACTTCATCTGGAATTATAGATTCACCCTCTACTATACTTCCATTTTCAAGCTCTGCTATAAGCTTCATATCATCAAGTGTAACTGGTAATACTTTACCTGTTACTGCAAGTACTGAACTCATTTTTTGAACAGCATCTTCAAAGTTTTCGCTTATTCCTGCCATGGCAGCTAAAAATAAATTACCAAAATTCTGACCTTTTAATGATCCTTCTTGGAATCTATATTGAAGTAAATCCTCCATAATAGGTTCTGTGTCTGCTAATGCTAGAATACAGTTACGTATATCCCCTGGTGGTAACATCCCAAGGTCAGCTCTAAGCTTTCCAGATCCTCCACCATCATCACCTACAGTTACTATTGCTGTTATGTTACTTGTATATAGCTTTAACCCTCTCAGCATTGT
This sequence comes from Clostridium sp. K13, assembly GCF_019734195.1. Classification (GTDB taxonomy): domain Bacteria; phylum Bacillota; class Clostridia; order Clostridiales; family Clostridiaceae; genus Clostridium. The sequence continues at coordinate 19,027 of NZ_JAASHM010000039.1, forward strand.
AGAAAGTCCTGTTCCACCACCAATAACTACTACCTTAGGCCCACCTACATGAACTCTCTTTTCATCTACAAGTTCTTCTATATTCTTATCGTTTATTGTTATTTTAACTTTTTCAGAGTTTATTAATGCAATAAATGATTTAACAAATTCTGAAAATGCAATATACATCATTACAACTCCAATTAAACTTAAGAATAAATATAAAAGTTTTATAGTTGTGTTATAATCTTTATTCGAAAAAATTTCAACAACACCTAGTACAAGTACCACTACCCCTACAAAGCCAAGGAATATCCATCTTTTCATTTTTATTCCCGGCTTCATCAAAAAATCCATTATCATAGCTTTTTATCCCCTTTATGAACATCTTCTTTAATATCTCTATGCTCAATATACACATTATAATTTTTCTCATATAAATTCTCATAAATCTCATTTGCTATAGCAACTGATCTGTGTCTTCCACCAGTACATCCTATTGAAATAATAAGTTGTCTTTTTCCCTCTTTTTTATAGTTTGGAATTAAGAATTCTAACATATCATTTAATTTTTCTAAGAAATTCTTAGTTTCACCTTGCTCTAATACATAATCCTTAACTGGTGTATCTAAACCTGAAAACGGCTTTAATTCTGGTATATAGAATGGATTAGGTATAAATCTAACATCAAACACCAAATCAGAATCAACTGGTATACCATATTTAAATCCAAAGCTTAACACAGTAATTGATAATTGTTTTTCTGGTAGTGTTTCATCACCAAAATATTTAGTCATTTCTTCTCTTAAATCGCCTATTTTATATTTTGAAGTATCTATTATAATATCTGCCTTATCTTTAACTTCTCTTAATTTATTTCTTTCTAATTCAATTCCTGTTATAACTCTACCACCCCCTGATAATGGATGGCTTCTTCTTTTTTCTTTAAATCTTTTTACAAGAACCTCATCAGTTGCATCTAAGAATAATATTTCATACTTAAACTGCTCTTTTTCTAAATCTCTTAAACTTTCAAATAAATCATTAAAGAATACTCCACCTCTTATATCTATAACTAATGCAACTTTATCTATCTTTCCATCACTTTGTCTACAGGCTTCCGCAAACTTTGTTATTAATGTTGGTGGAAGATTATCTACACAAAAATACCCCATATCTTCTAAGCTCTTAGTTGCTTCTGATTTACCCGCTCCTGATAACCCTGTAACTATAATAAATCTCATGTAATACCTCCAAAAAATTTCTTTTTTTTATGTAATAAACACATTCTAAATTTAGATCGAATGTGATAGTTAAATTGTCAAATTTTTAATTTGGAATTTCACCTTAAAGTAACTTATTCAATTATATCATATATATCAAAAATTTAACTATTACATTATAAAACTTCAAAACCATATTTATATAAAAATAAAGAAGTAATGACATACTTCTTTATTTTTATAATATCTTTATTTAAATTGATTCTATTATCTGCTATATGAGCCACTATTAGAGCTATTACTGTAAGAACTACTGTAAGAACTACTATTTGAATCATGGCTATAAGAACTACTATATGAGCTATCACTTGAATCACTATTTGAATATGACTCACTTGATTTTCTACTTGTCCAATTGCTTATCCAACTACTTATTCTGCTAGTTAAATTACTCATTGAATTACTCATAGAGCTCCTATTTGAGTTACTTTGTGATTGACTTCTGCTATAACTTGATCTGCTATTTGAATTACTTTGTGATTGGCTTCCACTATAACTTGATCTGCTATTTGAAGCTGAGTTACTTCTTGATTGACTATATCCATAATATCTATGCCCTCTACATGATCTATTTCTATAGTAATTCATATAAAACACCTCTCTATATTTTTCTGTATAATATATAAATCATTTATTATTATACTTAATATATATTATGATTAATTCTTTTGTTGTGTTACATTTTTAATACTAAAACTTTTTTTATATTCTTCTTTCTTCATATATTTCTTTTACGAATTTTTCAAAATTTTCTCTTTGAGTATGCTTATTACCATAATATACTTTATTTTCAGTTACTATTTTATTTAATGTTTCCGAATCTAAAGAATGCATTTTTTTATAATTTCCTGATTGATATAGGTCTCTTAATTGTTTTCCTATATTTAATAAAGAGTTATGATGTTGTCCATTAGAAAATCCTCTTATCATATCTTTATTATCTGACTTTCTAGAAAAGAATACTGATTTAGCCAACCATCCTTCCATTGCAATTCCCTCTCTTGTTGTATTAGTTAATACAAAATTTATATAATCAGTAAACTCTGTAAAATCACCATCATATATTTTTATTCCAACTATAGGGTACCATAAACCTCTAATCTTCCCACTATTTGTCCCTGATGATCTAAAGAATGGCAATGTCACTCTTTCTAATCCATCATCATATTCAATGTTAAGATCTATCAATCCTATAACTCTGAATGGGTCTATAGTATATAAATTCACTCTAAAACTTTCAGGATATATTTTAGATGAATCAATCAATCTAATCATAATATCACCCCATTTTAATCCTCATTTGTGCTTTTAACCTTTTCAAGTTGTTGTCTAACTTGTTCTATATTTTCATACTCCTTATCTATACCCATTAATTTCTTTAGGAAAACTTTTTCCTCTTCATTTAGATTCAATTCTTCATACCATGGCCTTTCTTCCTTTGAATCTGATTTATATGAAGAGTAATACAGATGAATTAAAAAGTCACCTATATACCAATAATCTTCTTGTTTTATATATTTCTCATTATTTATATATCTAGCTAGTCCAAAATCAATCAAAGCTAACTCTTTATTTTCTCTTATTATTACATTAGGCAATCTAACATCCCTATGAACTATATTTTTGTTATGCAATACCTCTACTAAATCTAAAAGCTTAGATGCCACTTCATAAATTTCACCTTTTGAAAAAACCTTTTTGTCCTTAACTAATAGATCCTCAAAAACCTTTCCTTCAACATATTCTAATATATATCCTTCTCTGTATTTATCTTTAAATTTAGATATAAATTTAGGAAACTTCGGATCATCTAATCTATTTAATATACTTTCTTCATAAAAAAGTTTTTCTCTAGTTTCTTTAAGCATTTTTTTCTTTAGTTGCTTTATTACGCACTTTTCACCTTTATCATTAGTCGCTAAATACGCAATTCCATACCTACCTTGTCCTATCAACTTAGTAATAGTATATCCTTCTAATTTTTCACCCTTCTTAAAATACTTATCCATATTTTTTTATATTATATGACTTATTTATATAATAATTCATATAAATCCTCCTCATTCGCTTGATAGAATATCCTTAATTCCCCTTAATACATCCTATGAAACTATAAGAAGGTATGTTACATTTTTTTATTATGTTTCTATATTTTAAGCAAAAAAAGAAGCTACCAAAATGGTAACTTCTTATTCTTCACCTATTATTCTTACTTCAGTATGAAGATCAACTCCGAATTGCTCTTTAACTTCATCTTGAATATATTTTATTAAATCAGTAATATCTTTTGCTGTAGCATTTCCTTTATTAATTACAAATCCTGAATGCTTTTCAGAAACAGCAGCTCCGCCTATAGAGTATCCTTTTAAACCAGCATCTTGAATAAGTTTACCAGCAAAATAACCTGTTGGTCTTTTAAATGTACTTCCTGCTGACGGATATTCAAGTGGTTGCTTAGATTCTCTTTTATGAGTTAAGTCATTAACTAAATCTTTTATAGTTTTTACTTTACCCTTTTGTAGTTTAAACACAGCTGATAAAACTGTATATCCCTTTTTCATAACTAAAGAAGATCTATATCCGAAATCTAATTCATCATTTGTAAGCTTTAAGACATTGCAATTTTCATCTAGTACTTCAGCACTTTCAATAACATGTGCAATTTCCCCATCGTAAGCTCCAGCATTCATAAATACTGCTCCACCAATAGTTCCTGGTATTCCACATGCAAATTCAAATCCAGTTAATGAATTTTCCATTGCTTTATCAGAAACTTCCTTTAACATTGCACCACATTCTGCTTCAATTCTCTCATCATTTACAGTTACATTGTGTACGCCTTTTAGTGATATAACAACACCTCTGAATCCACCATCTCTAACTAATATGTTAGAACCATTACCAATAACATAGATCGGAATATTATTTTCCTTACAAATGCAAATACTCTTTTTTATTTGTTCCTTTGATTCAGGAATTAACAGAATATCTGCTGGTCCTCCAACTCTAAAATTGACATAACTACTTAACTTCTCATCTATCTTAATATTATCTTCATTGTAAAATTCTCTAAATAGCCCTACAAATTTACCGTATTTATTCATGATAAGCTCCTTAAAATATAAAATATTTACAGTTTAATAGTATAAAGTATATTATAACATTAAACAAGTAATTTCCTCTTAATTATTGCCATTAAAGTAAATATAAATACTTTTTGCCGATTTTTTATCTATACATGGTACTTCTAATAACTCATCTATTGTGGCTTTTTTAATATTATCTACACTACCAAACTTCATTAATAATGCTCTTCTTCGTTTTTCTCCAACGTTAGGTATATCGTCTAAAATTGAATGCAATGTTCTCTTATCCCTTAAGCTTCTATGATATGTTATTGCAAATCTATGAACTTCATCTTGTATTCTTCTTATTAATTGCATTAAATTTGAGCTTCTATTAATTATTAACTCCTTATTATTATATACTATACCCCTAGTTTGGTGTTTATCATCCTTAACTAGCCCACATACTGGTATATTTATGTTCAGACTCTCTAATACTTCTAGTGCTATATTTACTTGTCCTTTACCACCATCCATCATTATCAAGTCTGGAAAATTAGAAAACTTTCCTGCAGATAGCTTTAAATTTCTTTCTTGAATAGCCTTTACTTCTTCAAGTCCATGATTAAATCTTCTAGTTAGTATTTCTCTCATACTATCATAATCATTTGCACCTTTTACAGTTTTTATTTTAAATCTTCTATAATCGCTATTTTTTGCTCTTCCTTCTTCAAATACAATCATTGTTCCAACAGAGTCTACACCTTGTATGTTAGATATATCATATGCCTCTATTCTAGAAGGCCACTCATCAAGTTCTAATAATTCTTGAAGTTCTTGTAATGATATTCTGTTTATTTCTTTATCCTTTAGATATTTATCCTTGAATTTTTCTAAAGTAATTTTAGCATTATTTTTAACCATTTCTAGCATTTCTTTTTTCTGACCCTTTTGTGGTACTTTAAGCCATACCTTAGAGCCTCTTTTAATCGTTAAATATTCTTCCATTAACTCTACTTCATTAACTTCAGGAACATATATTGTTTTAGGAACTTTCGCTGTTCCTCCATAAAATGATGCTATAAATTCTTCTAAAATTTCTGCTATGCTTTCATTTGCTGTATTTTCAAATATAAAATGCTCTCTGCCAATTATCTTACCATCTCTAGAGAAAAATACTTGAATACAGCTATCTTTCTCATCTTGATCAATATTAATAAAGTCTTCATCACCTTCCATAGTCTTAAATATCTTTTGCTTTTCAACTATAGCTTCTATTGATAATATTTTATCTCTTAGTGATGCTGCTTTTTCAAACTCTAAATTCTCTGCTGCATTCTCCATTTCTGCTTTAAGCATTTTGGTAACATATGTTTCTTTTCCACTTAAAATATCAATTATATCCGTTATCATTTTCCCATATTCTTCTTTGCTTATATGACCGCCACAGGGTCCAAAGCATTTTTTAATATGATAATTTAAACAAGGTCTTACCTTATCTCCGTTTTCCTTTATTGCTAACTTGCATGTTCTTAATGGAAATATCTTATATATTAAATTTATTGTTTCATATACAGCTGTTCCATTAGTATATGGACCAAAATATTTACTACCATCTTTAGCAAAATTTCTAGTTACAAATACTCTTGGAAAATCATCCTTAATAGTTATTTTTATAAAAGGATAAAACTTGTCATCCTTTAACAAGATATTATATTTAGGACTATATTTTTTTATTAAATTACATTCTAAAATAAGTGCTTCCATTTCTGAATCTGTAACTATATACTCAAATTCAGCAATATTCTTTACCATTACTATTACTTTTTCTGAATGATTTTTTGAATTTTGAAAATAGCTTTTTACTCTATTCTTTAAAATCTTTGCTTTTCCAACATAAATAACTTCACCTAATGAATTTTTCATCAAATATACACCTGGTTTATCAGGTAAATTTTTTATATGATACTCAAAATCAAACATGTCTCTCCCCTTTCCTTTGTAAAAAAACTAAGAGCTAAGAAGTAAGAGTTAATAGTTTAAGGGCTTACGCTTCTATAGAAGCTTGTAAATTAACACCACAGCTCTTAACTATTCTCTCTTAACTCTTAACTCATTTTATCCTTGTATCAGAATTTCTTCCGTTATACACCTAACTGTATCCAATATTAAATTATAGTTTTAGTCTCCTAAAACCGCTTGCCTAACAACCTTACTGGCAACTGTTGCTGCTGCCCCTGAACCAGTACCACCATTTTCAACTATTACTGCAACTGCTATTTGTGGATCATCCATTGGTGCTGCTGCTATAAACCAGCTATGTGGAGTTGCTTCGCTTCCATCTGGTAAAGTATAATCTGCTGTACCTGTTTTTCCACCTGCATTAGTTCCCTTAAATGCTGGCCATTTATTTAAATTACTATCAACTAAATATGTCATGTAATCTTGAATTGTTTCGGCTATATCACTAGACATTACTTCCTTCAATTGTTTACCATCTATAGTTTTCACTATGTTTTGATCTTTATCAACAATAGAATTAACTAATTTAGGTTGCATCATAACACCATCATTTGCTACTGTTGCTGCTACTAAAGCCATTTGCATAGGAGTTGATAAAACACTACCTTGCCCTATACCACTTTGTGCCATATTACCTAATTCAGCACTATTTAATGTTGGAAATCTACTTGCTGTTATAGATACTCCTGGCCCAGTAATTACTGAATTAAATCCATAATCTTCAGCTGTAGCTTTTAGCTTATCATTTCCAAGATCCATTGCTAATGTACCAAATACAACATTACTTGATACCTTATATGCTTGTTTTAAATCTATTGAACCATATACATTATTTCCAAAGTTACTTAATGATGTTCCATCTTGGAATTTTATTTTTCCTTCATCATCAAAGGTTCTATCAACTACTGTTGGTATATTTTCTAATGCACTTGTTAAAGTAACAGTTTTAAATACAGATCCTGGAGGATAAAGTCCATTTATAGCTCTATTAATTAATGGTGTTTCATCTGCACTCCCACTATTAGCTTTATTCATTTCATCAGCTAAATTGTTAGGATTAAATGTAGGCTTTGATACCATTGCTAATATTTCTCCTGTTTTAGGATTTAGAGCAACAACAGCACCTTTATTATCTCCTAATGCATCTGAAGCTACTTGTTGTAATGTTGTATCTAAAGTTGTTACAACTCCATTTCCAACCTTATCAGCCTCTTCTGTTAGCTTTGTAAAATCTATTCCACTCATAAAGTTTTTAAAATTATTTGAAAAATTAAAGCTTCCTGTACTTTCTTTATCCTTTTTCATACTTTCTATAAGTCCATTTACATTAATACTATCTAAGAACTGTCTAAAATTATTACCAAAGGCATTATAACTACTTAATTCACCATCATATTCTTCTTCTAATCCTGTAGTTCCATAAACGGCACTTGTATATCCTAATGCATGAACATATAAATCATTATATAAATAATCTCTTTTTTGAGTTGTTTCATTTACTCTTTCACTTGTTGTTAGAGGAGTTCCGTTTCTATCATATATAGTTCCTCTTAAAACTTCATTTTTTTCAGCAATAACTCTAGTATTTCCAGGCATATCATTAATTTTAGGGCTCTTAATCAATTGGAAATAAGCAATATAGGATATTAATGCTATAAAGAAAACTAAAAATACTGTCATTACATTTTTAACACTTTTTGCTAAATCATTCATACCCTTTATGCCTCCTCTGATATTTTTTGTAATATTCCTAAAGCAAAGAATATTGTTAATACTGATGAACCACCGTAGCTTATAATAGGTAATGTTATTCCTGTTAATGGAATTACTGCAAATATTCCTCCTATTATAACTAATGTTTGGCAGGCTATCATCGTACTAAATCCAACTGCTATTAGTTGTGAATATTTATCATTTGTAACAAAGGCTGCTCTTATTCCTCTATAGAATAATAAAAAGTATATTATCATTAATCCAATTGCAAAAATTATTCCAAACTCTTCACAAATAATTGCATAAATCATATCACTTTCTTTAACAGGTAGGTTTTGAAAATGACCTTGCCCTAATCCAACACCAAATAATCCACCTGCTGCAATTGAATACATTCCTTCAATTATTTGATATGATTCTCCTAATTTATATTTCCATGGATCAAGCCAAATCATTACTCTTTCTCTTACGTGTCCAAACATTGAATATCCAGCAACTGACCCAACTGCCGCTAACCCTAATGCAGTAAACACATATTTTTTCTTAGATGTTGCAACATATAATAATGTTATAGAAATACCAAAGAATATTAATGCACTTCCTAAGTCTCTTTGAAGTACCATACATCCCATAGAAAATCCTGCTACCAATGCTGGTTGCCATAATTCTTTAAAATCTTCTTTAAAGTTCTTTTTATCTTCATATATAGCTAATGCAGATGCTAAGTATAGTACCAATGCTATTTTCCCAAACTCTGATGGTTGGAATGAAATAACCTTTCCTATTATAATCCAGTTCTTTGCACCATATAATTCCGTACCAAATAATAATGCTAATGGCATTAACATTAAAGTTATTATCATATATACTTTTTTATACTTTGCAAAACTCCTTAAATCAGGTAAAATTACTACAATTAAAATATAAGATACTATTCCTAGTGCAATCCAAACTAATTGTTTAATTGCAGTTACTCTATTTATTCTATATAATGTTGCTACTCCTACTACCGCCAACACACTTGCAAAAATTAATATAAATTTATCTCCATCTGGATAAAATCTTCTAATTACAAAGTGGGAATAGCCTATTAAAACACATAAGACTACTCCCATTGTTAATGCAAATTTATCAAAAGGTTGTTCTAAAAACCCTAAAGTTGTGAAAAGTAGTAAGCATAGCAGATATACTAATCTAAGTAATCTTTTTTCACGCTTTAATGCTTTCATAAATTCACCTCTATTCTTTAAATGAAACATCTTTTCCTATCGTCAAAGATGAAAGTTCAACTAGCTAAATCACAGATTTAGAGTTTTACTTACCTGATTTTAAAACTTTAAAAATAGCACTTCCTATTTTAATTTCATCATCAGCAATAAGCTTTAACTTCTCCTCTATTTTTTCACCGTTAACATATATACCATTTGTACTATTTAAGTCTTCAACATATAAATTATTATTTTTAGTATATATTCTTGCATGATTTCCTGATACAAAGGGTTCAGTTAATACTATAGTATTTTCTTGTTTTCTTCCTAAAGTTGTTACTCCTCTAATAGGTACTACAGACCCCTGCTCTAGTGTTGAGTTTACCCCTGTTTGAATAACCTCTATACCATATCTTATTCCTGAGTTGTTATTTTTTCGTTTTCCACCAGTTTTAACATCCTTATACATTATCTTTAATGCATAATATATAATGACATATAACAAAATTATAAAAATTATTCCTGCTATAAAAGTGACTACTTTTCCCAAACTCATATTTTCACCTCAAATTAATGTATATTTACCATTATATATTAAATCTTATTGTAAAAAATAACAAGCCATCTAAGTTATCTTAATAACTTCTTAAGATATTTCCCAGTATATGATTGTTCCTTTTTAACTATCTCTTCTGGTGTACCTTGTGCTACTAAAGTACCACCTTTATCTCCACCTTCTGGACCTAAATCTATTATATAGTCAGCACATTTAATCATATCTAAATTATGCTCTATTACTACAACAGTATTTCCAGCATCAACTAATCTTTGTAATATCTCAACTAACCTATTAACATCATCAACATGAAGTCCTGTTGTTGGTTCATCTAATATATATAAAGTCTTTCCTGTACTTCTCTTAGATAATTCAAAGGCAAGTTTAATTCTTTGTGCTTCACCACCAGATAATTGTGTTGATGGTTGACCTAATCTTATATATCCTAACCCCACATCTTTTAATGTTTGAATCTTATTTTTTATTCTTGGTATATTTTCGAAGAATTCTAAAGCTTCTTCTACAGTCATATTTAGGATATCATCAATATTCTTTCCTTTATATTTAACTTCAAGTGTTTCTCTATTATATCTCTTACCTTTACAAACTTCACAAGGAACATATACATCAGATAAGAATTGCATTTCTATCTTTATAATCCCATCTCCAGAACAAGCTTCACATCTTCCACCCTTCACATTGAAACTAAATCTTCCTGGCTTATAACCCCTCATCTTAGCTTCTGGTGTTTGAGAGAATAATTCTCTTATTATATCAAAAGTTCCTGTATAAGTTGCCGGATTTGAACGTGGTGTTCTTCCTATTGGACTTTGATCGATATCTATAATCTTATCTATCTTTTCGTAACCTGTTATTTCTTTATAAGCACCTGTTGGATTCTTGCTTTTATTTATTATTTTATTTAATCCTTTATAAAGAATTTCATTTACTAATGTACTCTTACCTGATCCAGAAACACCAGTAACCATAGTTAAAACTCCTAACGGGAATTTAACTGTTAAGTTTTTAAGGTTATTTTCTTTAGCTCCTACAACTGTAACGAATTCACCATTACCTTCTCTTCTTACTTCTGGAACCTTAACCTCTTTTTCTCCAGTCAAATATTGACCAGTTATAGATTCTTTACATTCCTTAATTTCATCTACGGTTCCTGCTGCAATAATTTGTCCTCCATGCTCTCCTGCTCTTGGACCAATATCTACAATAAAATCTGCCTCTCTCATAGTATCTTCATCATGCTCAACAACTATAACGGTATTTCCAACATCTCTTAAGTTTTTTAATGTTTGAATTAACTTATCATTATCTCTTTGATGTAATCCAATACTAGGTTCATCTAAAATATATAAAACACCCATTAATGCTGAACCAATTTGAGTTGCAAGTCTAATTCTTTGGGCTTCACCACCAGAAAGAGTTCCTGAACTTCTTGATAAGTTTAAGTAATCTAATCCAACATCAACTAAGAATTTTAATCTACTCTTAATTTCTTTAACTATTTGGTCACTTATTATTCTTTCCTTTTCAGTGAAATTTAATGAATTAATAAAATCTAATTCTTCTCTAATAGGCATTTGTGTAAACTCATATATATTCTTATCACCAACTGTAACTGCTAAAACTTCCTTGTTTAATCTAGCACCTTTACACTTTGGACAATGTTTATTACTCATATATTGTTCAATTTCGCCTTTAATTACATCTGAATTTGTTTCTCTATATCTTCTTGCAAGTGCATTTATTTCTCCATCATACGCATATGAGTATTTGCCTTTTACTCCATCTTTAGTATATGTAACTATTAATTTATGTCCATTTGTCCCATATAATAATAAATCTAATTGCTCTTTTGATAATTCCTTTATAGGTCTTTTTAAATCTAAATCATATTCTTCACTTAATGCTTTTAATATTGCATAAGTCCAAGAATCCTCCTTTAATCTACCTTCACCCCAAGTAGCTATTGCGCCTTCCATTACGCTTAAGTTTTTGTTTGGAATAACTAGATCTGGATCTATCTCCATTAATGTTCCTAAACCATCGCATTTTTCACATTTTCCAAAAGGAGCATTAAACGAAAACATTCTTGGCTCAAACTCTTGTATGTTAATTCCGCATTCAGGACAAGCAAAATTTTCACTAAATAGTATGTCTCTATCATTTATTATATTTATGATTACTAATCCTTCACCTAACTTTAAAGCAGCTTCTAAAGAATCACTTAATCTACCTTCGATTCCTTCTTTTATAACTAATCTATCTACTACTGCTTCAATATTATGCTTTTTAGTTTTTTCTAGTTTTATTTCTTCTTCTGATAATTCATATATTTCTCCATCAACTCTAGCTCTTACATACCCATTCTTTTTAATGTTATCTAATACTTTTTCATGAGTTCCTTTTTTTCCTCTAATAATAGGCGCTAAAACTTGAATCTTAGTTCTATCCCCAAGATCCATTATTTGATCCACAATTTGATCCACTGATTGTTGACTAATTACTTTTCCGCACTTAGGACAATGTGGAATACCTATTCTTGCATATAATAGCCTTAAATAATCATATATTTCTGTTATTGTTCCGACTGTAGATCTTGGATTTTTACTTGTAGTTTTTTGATCTATAGATATTGCTGGTGATAACCCTTCAATATAATCAACATCCGGCTTATTCATTTGTCCTAAAAACTGTCTTGCATATGATGATAAAGATTCAACATATCTTCTTTGACCTTCTGCATATAAAGTATCAAATGCTAATGAAGATTTACCTGATCCTGATAATCCTGTAAATACTATTAATTTATCTCTTGGTATCTCTACTGATACGTTTTTTAAGTTATGTACTCTTGCACCCTTTACTATAATTTTATCTTTCATCTTTTAACCCTCTTTAATATACTTCATTATTTATTTTTGTCAGAAATAGTATATTTTACTCTCGAACAAACATTCTTTATTTAATTTTAGAGTTATTAATTTTTATTGTCAATGAAATTTATCTTTTGTTTTTTATAATTTTTAAATCGAGTAGGAGGCAGATAATTATTTTATCTACCGACCTCTCACACCACCGTGCGTACCGGTCTGGTACACGGCGG
>NZ_JAASHM010000004.1 GCF_019734195.1 Clostridium sp. K13
TAAACTTATATAATTTTCAAAGAGCGAGCAATTCTATGAAAAATCAAGCTATTTTTTCATATCAGCTTAACAGATTCCTTTTAAATATTTCTTAATATATTAATCTCTTAACCTCATCTCTCATGGTAATATTTTACACCATAAATTTTACAAAACTCTTAATATATACTTTTAATTCTTAAAATTACTTTACAATTTTATATTTTTGTAAGTTTATACAAAATTAAAGAGAGTAATAAGCCTTGCTTTTGCACTTCTTATTACTCTCCTTTCTCATAAATTTAAGTTATTATATACTAAATTTAGTAACTGATCTTTGTGTTACTTGAGCTGAATGTTTGGAAACTAATGCTCCTTTTTTATTTTCAAAAATGTTATTTGCAATTAAGCTATCCATCAAAGCTTGTACCTCATCATTTGTTATACCAGCTTTAACATCTGAAATTGAGATGTTAGATTTTTCCCCTGTTTCAGTTAAAAATGTCATTGTTAATGTATATTCCATATTTACTTCCCCCTTAAATAATATTCTAAAATTTAATATGATTAATTTACTGCTTCCCCATACAAGAGAAAGATTTTCCTCATTATTCTTGAATTTGAGACAATTCAGTTACATAAAATGATCCAGTATTTGCTTCAAGTAAATCTGCTACTAATCCAGCTACTGCTTGAACTTTTGCAATATCTGCATTTGGTACTAAGTTACCTATCTTCTTTTTTGTAAAGGTTGGATTTCCCTCCTTGTCAATTGCTGATTGCACCTCAATTGATAATACTGTACTTTCAAGAGCCTTGTTTGCCATAATAAATTCCTCCATTTCATTTATTTTTTATTTTTTTGCCTTACAATTAATACATATACTTGAATATGGAGTTTTTACAAAATTTCTTTAAAATTTTAAAAAATGTTGATTAAGTTATCCTCTTACTACTGAATCCCTTTAGTTATACTGTGAGATTCAAATAGAGAAATTTATATTTTTATATTATAATTATATTAATATGTTAATAATAATAAATAAAGGGATGTGATTTTTATGATGATGATGTGTCCTGCGTCTAACTTACATAGAATTATAGTACATTATATATTCAATGAATTACTAGAGCAAACTAGCTCTGCTAATAATGTTGGTTCTGAAGCTACTAGGATTGATGTTAATTATATTCTAAAAAGCACTGATGAAAAAACTAAATATTTAGAACCTGATGTATTTGCAGGTAGTGATTTATTATGGAAAGGTGAAATATTAGTTTCTGCTCCAGAGTTAATTATTGAAGTTTTAAGTTTTGCTACTGCTAAATATGATAAAACGGGAAAAATGGATTTATATAAATCTATAGGTGTAAAGGAATATATATTAGTATCTCAAGATGGAAGTGTAGAGTTATATAAATTGCAAAATGATAACTTTAAGGACTATATAAAAATTGATGATTTATTTAAAAGTGAATACTTAAATATAACCTTAGATTTTGATAAAATTTTCTCTTTAGTTAGAAATAAATTCAATTAAAAATGCGTAGATTCGTTATCTACGCATTTTGCTTGTCACTGGCAATTCATTGGGCATTCAATGTGCTAGCAAGGAAACCTGCGACCTTGGTTGCTATAAAAAAAGCTCTAATGATACTAAATCACTGAGCTTTTTTATTATTTAATTATAAACACTTTTTGCAGAATTTATTTTTCTATCATATATTTTTATTATTGGTTTATATATAATATTACATGTTGTTTTTAGTTATAAATTAAAATTTCATATATATCAGATAACTCTAACTTAACTTTATAAGAATCTAAATAGTGATTAACTTCATCATTATTATTTTCCAACCTATTAGGTAAGAATACTTTAAAGGTTGTACCTTCATTTAATTCACTTTCAATCTCAATTTTTCCTTCATGAAGGTCTACTATATATTGTACAATACTTAACCCAATTCCACTTCCCTCATTTTTTCTAGTGAATGACTTGTCTACTTGAACAAACTTTTCAAAAATAGCCTTTTGATTTTCCTTTGCTATACCAATCCCCTGATCCTTAACAATTATTTCAATTACCTCATCCTTAACAATTAAATCTACATATATATTAGAGTCCTTACCTGAAAACTTAATAGCATTAGATAATAAATTAAGCATTAACCTCTCAATCATATTAGCATCACAGCTTATAATCCATTCCTCTACATTTGTATCAAATTGTATATTTATATTTTTTAGTTTTGCATACTCTACTACAGATAACACAACTTCTTCAATAACATTTACTATATCATAATTATTTAAGGTTAAACCTATGATTCCCAAATCAAATTTAGATAAATCCATAATATTATCTATTAACCTTGTCATTCTTGCACAATTTAAATGTAAAGTTTTATTATACTTTTCATATACTTGTCTAAAATCAGTATCCTCATTTTTCATAAAAACATCTAGTAGCTGAACTGAAGAAGAAATTAAATTTAACGGTGTTTTTAATTCATGAGAAATATTTGCTATAAACTCACTTTTTTCTTTATCATATTCCTTAAGCCTTTTAACCTCTAACTCTTTATTTAATATTTCTGTTATATCCATATAATTAATAGCTAAGTAATTTTTTTTATTATTACATGTAATTTTTTGAATATTACAATCAAAGGTCTTTTGAGTCTTCTCATTTCTTAATAATCCTCTCCATGAATCATTTCCCTCAATCGCCCTTCGAATCTCTTCGATATTAATAACATTAAACTTATTATTATTTAAAATTAAGTAAAGATTATCAATAGAACCATTACAACAATAATATTCTTTTATCCTCTCATTTGCATATACGATCTTTTCATTTTCATCAAAAATAGCTATAAAATTATTACTATTTTTTTCTGCTAATGCATAAAACAGTTGTAGTTCTTCATTTAATTTATTAGCTACATATACACTTATAAAGCTTTCAATCAATGTACCTATTATAATTATTAGAAAACATATATATGTTAATGATACTGAAATTAAATTTTTACAAAAGCTTAATTTATTAGCCATATATATTGTATAAACTGCTTTCAATGCAAGAATTAATATGCTAGCACTAAAAACATAAAATATATACTTTTTTTCTTTAAAGGCTCTAATAAGTAAAATAATTGAAGATGTTGAATAAACTAATATTAAAAAAACGTTATATGCTATTAATCTAGCATAATTAACTTCATAATTAGTAGTATAACTATTTATAGCAAATGACTTTTCAATAACTCCAAAAATTATAGTAAAAACTATTACTATAAAAATAAAAACAACTTTATTTTTAAGTATTATACTTTTAATTTTATTTTCTTTTGTTACTGAAATTATTAGAAATAATATTCTAAGTAATGATGCAGATACAACTATATATATAGAAATACCTAGCTCATCATAATAAAAGGGCAAGTAATCTATATGATTAAATAATATACCAACTGACAATCCAATATACATTAATGAAATAATAAAAATATTATTATCCTTTGTTCTTTTATATGATATTAAGCAACTAAATACACCCAACATAGATATTATTATATTAAATGATTTTATAAATCCTAATGTTGAATTTAAATATTCCATCTTATGTATATTTTTTAAAACTATATTTGCAATAATTATTACTAATAATATAATCAAGCCTAAAATAACAGATAGTACTTGTTTTTTACTTTTTAAAGGACACTTCTCTCTAATAATACTCATACACCCCCCCATTTCTTTATATAGATAAATTTTATCATACAAAAATGTATTTTTTTGTAATATTTTGTAGAATATTATTAAATTTTTAAACATAAACTTTTCTTTAATAAAAAAAAATAGTGATAACCTATATTTTATACAAAGTTATCACTTAAAATTTCTACTCTATTTCTAATTTTAAATAAATAATATCCTATATCTAACCATTAATTGAAGTAATAAAACCATGTACTATTAATGCAGTAATAAGTGTTATAGCCACACCTAATAGTACTACTTTAAACTTAAATCTTCTATTATTAAATCTCTCCATTTTAAACTCCCATAAATTTATTGGCCACAGAAAAAGCACTTGTACCCTACCTCTTCTGTGGCATTAAAAATATACTATCTTCTTCTTTCAACCCATCCTGGAATATTTCTTTGCTTTGCTCTAGCTACTGCAAGTTCACCACTCTTTACATCATTAGTAATAGTAGAACCAGCTGCAATATAAGTATTATCTTCTACAGTTACTGGAGATATTAAGTTTGTATTACATCCAATAAAACTGTTATTACCTATAATAGTCTTATTCTTGTTCTTACCATCATAATTTACAGTAACGGTACCACATCCAAAATTACAACTTTCTCCCACTTCAGCGTCTCCTATATATGTTAAATGAGAAACCTTAGTATTATCACCAATAGTTGACTTCTTAATTTCAACAAAATCTCCAACTCTTACGTGATTTCCTATAATTGATTGTGGACGTATATATGCAAAAGGCCCAACTGTAGTATCATTACCAATAACACTATCTAAAATAACAGAGCTTTGAATTTCAACATTTTCTGCAATAGAAGAATTACTTATTCTTGAATTAGGATATAATAAACATCCTGATCCAATTACAGTATTACCTTCAATAACGTTACCAGGATATATTATTGTATCTTTTCCAATAATAACATCAGCTCCAATGTAAGTATTTGATGGATCTATTAATGTAACTCCATTTTCTAAGTGAATTGAATTAATTCTTTTTCTTAATTCATGTTCAACTTGTGCAAGTTGAGCTCTTGAGTTAACACCCATTGTTTCTTCAAAGCTAGTTACAACAGCACCAACCTTTTCACCTTGTTCTTTTAATATTCCAATAACATCAGTTAAATAATATTCACCTTGAGAATTATTGTTTGATAACTTTTCTAATGCTTCTAATAAAGAAACTATATCAAAGCAATAAACTCCAGCATTCATTTCTCTAACCTTTAATTCCTCTTCATTACAATCCTTATGTTCAACTATTTTTAATACTTCATCACCATTTCTAATGATTCTTCCATATCCACTAGCATCATCTAATATTGAACTTAAAAGAGTTGCCTTATTATTATTTAAAGAATGTTCCTCAAATAATCTTTTAATAGTTTCTTCAGTTATTAATGGTGCATCACCACATAATACAGCTACAGTTCCTTCCTTATCCTTTAAGAAATCTATAGCACATTTTACTGCATGCCCTGTTCCTAATTGCTCATCTTGTAATGAATATGATACTTCTCTATTTTCAGTTTTAATTTTAACTAAATCTGCACCCTTACCTATAATTAGGTTAATATCATTAATTTCTGCTTTTCTTAATGTATCTATAACATGATTCACCATTTCCTTACCACAAACCTTATGTAATACCTTTGGTAAATCTGATTTAATTCTTGTTCCTTGTCCTGCTGCTAATATTAGTGCACAATTATACATACTTTATCTTATTCCCCCTATTTCCATATCAGGGAAAAGGGAAGCTTTCTCTTTTCCCCATATAATATATATTAATTAAATTTTACTTAATATTAAATTAACTAAACTATTTGCCATTTCATTTATTTCATCTTGATTTTCACCTTCAAGCATAACTCTTACTAAAGGTTCAGTTCCTGATGGTCTTATAAGCACTCTACCAACACCATTTAATTTAGCCTCAACATTATTAATAGCCTCAATTATTTCTGCATCCTCTAAATAAATATTCTTCTTTTCATTTGGAACCTTAGCATTAACTAATACTTGTGGTAACTCTTTCATTACTCCAGCTAATTCACTAAAAGTCTTTCCGCTTTCTTTTAATATAGATGCTACTTGAAGTGCACTAACTAAACCATCTCCAGTAGTATTGTGATTAAGGAATATTATGTGACCTGATTGTTCTCCACCTAATATATAATTATTCTTAAGCATTTCTTCAAGTACATATCTATCTCCAACCTTAGTTTTTACTAGGTTAATCCCTTCTCTTTTAGCAGCAATGTCTAATCCTAAATTACTCATTACTGTAACAACTAAAGTATCATCCTTTAATTGACCAGCTTCCTTTAAAGCCTTTGCACATATTGTTAATAAGAAATCTCCATTTATCATATTTCCTTTTTCATCAACAGCTAAACATCTATCTGCATCACCATCAAAAGCAAATCCAATATCACAATTCTTTCTTACTACATAATCCATTAATTCTTCCATATGAGTTGAACCACAATTTTCATTTATGTTATTTCCATCTGGATTATCATTAATTACATACACTCTTGCACCTAAAGCTCTAAATGCCTTAACTGCAGCCTTATATGCAGCACCATTTGCACAATCTAAAGCAACCTTTAATCCTTTTAAATCTGTTTTAATTGTACTTTTTGCATATTCTATATATTCATATAAAGCTGTTTCTTCCTTATATACTCTACCAACACCTTCTCCAACTGGACTTGGTACTCCTTCAAAACCATTTTCAATTATTCTTTGAATTTCATCTTCTAATTCATCTGATAACTTGTACCCTTTTCCATCAAAGAATTTAATTCCATTATATTCAACTGGATTATGAGATGCTGAAATCATAACTCCTGCATCTGCATTATATTCTCTTGTTAAGTGAGCTACTGCTGGTGTTGGTACTACTCCTAAAATTATAGCTTCAGCACCAACTGAAAGTATCCCTGCAACTAAAGCTGACTCTAACATATCTCCTGATATTCTAGTATCCTTAGCAACTAATATCTTTGGCTTATGTGTCCCTTCTGTTAATACATAAGCTCCTGCTCTACCTAAATTATAAGCTAATTCTGCACTTAATTCTGTATTAGCAATACCTCTAACTCCATCTGTTCCAAACATTCTTGCCATATTTCTTATCACTCCTATTATCTTAATTATTTACTACCAATTCTTTATATCTTCAAATATATAATCATGTAACTGCTGTACTGTATTTTCCTTATCAAAGGTTAAATAATATATTTTATCTATCATTTTGCCTTCACAGTATCCATCTCTAGGAAATCTTTCTTGCTCTAAGGTTGTTACTCCCATTTTTAATACTTCATTTCCTAAGTTTAATATTTCTGAATAATCTAAGTTAGTTTGTACCATAGGTAAAATCTCACTTAATAAACTTGGATATTGTGTAAAATTTATAGATAATACTTTTTCAAAAACCTTACTTAAAACAGTTCTTTGTCTATCTGTTCTTACATAGTCTCCACCACTTGCATATCTTATTCTTGAATATGCAAGCGCTTGCTCACCAGTTAAAGTATATGTACCAGCAGCATCAATCCCTGGAATATGACTTACTTCTTCACTAGTTATATCAATAGTAACTCCACCTAACATATCAATTATCTTTGGTAGTGTTGTAAAGTTAACTGCTACAAAATCATCTATATTTAAATCAAAATTTTCATTTAAGGTTTTAATAGCTAATTGAGGCCCTCCAAATGCATAAGCATGATTAATCTTATCATCTCCATGCCCTTCAATAGTAACATAAGAATCTCTCATAATTGATGTTAGCTTTAACTTTTTATGAGTTGTATCAATTGTTGCAATTATTATTGAATCTGATCTACCAACACCGCCATCTTCAGCATCTATACCAAATAAGGCAATATTTATAACACTATCACTATAAGCTGATAACTTTTCTTCAACTTCATCTTTTATTCCAACATCAGACTTATCTATTTCAATCTTTTCTATCTTATTAAATAGATGATTTCCATAGGAATATATTCCTCCAATAGTTACTAAAAGAATACTAATAACAACCCCTAAAATCCATAAAACAACTTTACTTCTTTTCTTCATATTACTTTCCTCCCAAACCCTATTTGTAAATTTATATTTAAATTTTAATTTTTAGAAAAGTTACTACATATTTACTTACTAGCTTTTATAAAAATAGCCCCTATAATTTATACAGAGGCCACTTTTTTAATCAGCTTTATTCAACTGTAACTGACTTAGCTAAGTTTCTTGGCTTATCTACATCACAGCCCTTTTGTTTTGCAACATAGTAAGATATTAATTGAAGTGGCACAACACTTATCATTGGAGTTAATAAATCAATAGTCTTTGGAATATAAACTAATGAATCAACAACTTCCTTTGATGTTTCATCACCTTCATTAACTACTGCAAAGATATTTCCACCTCTTGTAGAAACTTCTCTTACGTTAGATATCATCTTATCCTTTAAAGCTTCTTGAGTTAATAATGTAATAACTGCAGTTCCCTTATCAATTAAAGCAATTGGTCCATGCTTTAATTCTCCACCAGCATAAGCATCACAATGGATATAAGATATTTCTTTAAGTTTTAAAGAACCTTCCATAGCCACAGCATAGTCAAGACCTCTTCCTAAGAAGTAAATATCTCTATGATTATAATGTTTATCAGCATATCTTTGAAGTTCTTCCTTCATTTCTAAAGCTCTTGCAATCTTTTCTGGAATTGTTAGCATTTCAGCTTTTACTTCTTCTGCATATTCTTCAGTTATAGTTTCTTTTAATCTACCAAAGTATAATCCTAAGATATAGAATGCAGCTAATTGAGTTACATAAGCTTTAGTTGATGCAACTGCAATTTCTGGTCCTGCTAATGTGTAAATCACATCATCAGCTTCTCTTGATACTGAAGATCCAACAACGTTAGTTATAGCTAAAACTCTAGCTCCTTGTCTTTGTCCATCTCTTAAAACTGCTAAAGTATCAGCTGTTTCCCCTGATTGAGATACAACTATTATTAATGTTTTGTTAGTTATTAATGGATCTCTATATCTAAATTCAGATGCAACATCAATCTCTACTGGTATTTTAGCTAACTTTTCAATAACAGTTTTACCAACAACACCTGCATGGTAAGCTGTTCCACAAGCTACTATATAAACTTTATCAAAGTTTTCTAATTCTTCTTTAGTAAACTTAACATTATCTAAAGTTATTTCTTTTCCTAAAGCAATCTTTCCTGCTAAGGTATCTCTTACTGCCTTTGGTTGTTCATGAATTTCTTTTAACATAAAGTCTTCATATCCACCCTTTTCAGCAGCATCAACATTCCAAGTTACATGGTAAACTTCTTTTTCAATCTTTTCACCATCTTCAGTTCTAAGCTCAACACCATCTTTTGTTAAGATAACAAATTCCTTATCTTCTAAAAGATATACGTCTCTAGTATGATTTAAAACTGCTGGAATATCTGAAGCTATAAAGCTTTCATTTTCTCCTAATCCAACAATAAGAGGACTATCTTTTCTTACTGCAATTATTCTGTCTGGCTCATTGTTTGCAATAACTCCAATAGCAAAGCTTCCTTCTAATTTAGCTGTAGCTTTAACTACTGCATCAAAAAGATTTCTTCCATCTTTATAGTAGTAATCAACTAAGTTTGGTATAACTTCTGTATCGGTTTCAGATAGGAATTCATATCCTTTTCCAGTTAACCATTCTCTTAATCTCATATAATTTTCAATAATTCCATTATGTACAACACTAATTGTTGCATTCCCATTTGAATGTGGATGAGAGTTAACATCTGATGGTTCACCATGAGTTGCCCATCTTGTATGTCCTATCCCAATATGTCCATTAATTGAATTAGTATTTAGATCATTTTCTAAATTTGCTAATCTACCTTTTAATTTTCTAACGCTTATTTTTTCATCTTCTATGATTGCAACACCTGCTGAATCATATCCTCTGTATTCTAATTTTGAAAGACCTTCAACTAATAAATCAGCTGCCTGTCTTTTACCTATATATCCTACTATTCCACACATATTTTATTCCCTTTCTTACTACTTCTTCTTATGTAATTTAAGTATTTTTTATACTTATTAATTTATTTCTAATATAATTGATATAATAATAATAAAATTATCACCATTAAATTATAACACATATATTCTATATTTTTTTCTAAAATTAATAACAAAATACAACATCTTGAATACATTTATAAAGATTATTGTTACATTTTTTATTATAAAAATTTTAATATAACTTATATAAAAAATAAAGTTAACCCTTATGAATATACATAAAGCTCAACTTTTTATATTTCTTATTACTATTTTTTAATAAAATATATAAGAACTAAGTTTCTATACTATTTACAATTATACGATTATAAAATTTATATAACATATATCCTATTAATCCACTAATACTATTACAAAGTAAATCCATAGTATCGAATGTTCTTGCATAATTAGGAATGATTATTGATAAAGTAACCTGACTACATTCAATAAATAAAGATATGCATAATGATATAATCAAAATCTTCTTCATATTAAAATTTAATTTCTTTAAATAATAACATAAAAAGAAAATCATTGGAGCTAATAATAATAAATTACCACCAATATTCTCAATAACTAAATCTAGACCATATTTTTTATACATTCCAATAGTACTTTCCCATGGAATAATATGAATAGTTGGATTCTTGTATTTTATATATTTTCCCCATACTATAGGAAAAGGAAAATATACTATAGAAATTACTAGAAAAAAATATATACTAAATATCATCTTCATAAACTTCTTTTTCAGTAACTCTCTACTCATTTTCTTTTCACCAACTATAATTTGTAGCAATACATCTAAATTAATATATAAAATTATTACAGTAGCTATTAGAAAAAATTCTTTTCTAGTTATAACAAAAATATTAATCACTCCTTCAATCAAAAATAAGTAAAAAAGCTATACAACGGTATAGCTCTTTATAAAATTATAACTCTTTTAGATATTACCTCTTCTTCAGAAATTGTTTTAACATCTTCAAATATATCTAAACTTTTGTAAAAATATTAAAACTTCTCCCTATTGTTATCTTTATTACATATAGATTATATCATAATGCTAAGCTTGTATATCTAACTATCAAATTCCGGACACCCAGGTGTCTTTGAGGGGGATGAAGTCACCCTCTTGCTATAAGTTTTGCTACTGCTAAATATGATAAAACAGGAAAAATGGATTTATATAAATCTATAGGTGTTAAGGAATATATATTAGTATCTCAAGATGAAAGTGTAGAATTATATAAATTGCAAAATGATAACTTTAAGGACTATATAAAAATTGATGATTTATTTAAAAGTGAATACTTAAATATAACCTTAGATTTTGATAAAATTTTTTCTTTAGTTAGAGATAAATTCAATTAAAAAATGCGTAGATATCTCATCTACGCATTCTGCTTGCCACTAGTAATTTATTGGTCGTTCAATGTGCTACTGAGGGGGTTACTCCCTTTGTTGCTACCATCACTTAATTTATACTTTTGATTCTTACTTTTCGGTTTATCTGGTATAGTTAATTCTATCAAATCTAATTCTAATAAATTTTTTATAGCCTCCTTCAAATTACCTGAAACTGTCTTATATCCTAATTCATGAGCTATTTGAGTTTTAGATAATATATTGTTAGCTAATAAATCTACAACCGCCCTCTCTGTTTTATTTAGATGGTCATTTCTATCTTGGGCTGATTTTTTCTCATCTTGGGCTGATTTTTTCTCATCTTGGGCTGATTTTTTCTCATCTTGGGCTGATTTTTTATTACTTGTAGTAATGTATTTTATATTATTACTTTCGTCATTATCATTTATATATTCAGATATATCCCTAATATGCATCTTAAGCTTATAATAACTTCCACTTCCAATACCATGAGATTCGATTAAATCTTTTTTAATTAATCCCTTTAATTCTTGCAATGCCTTATCCCTATTTACGTTATTTATCTTTTGATAATCTCCATTAGTCATTCTCTCATTACTTCTTAAATATATTAAAGCAAGCGCTTCATTTTCTGATAAATTCTTATTTATTTTATTTAACCATTTTCTATCTTCTTTAGTCATTAAAGTATGATTTTTAAATACTACACTAAAGTTTCCTCTTTTATTTTCAAAAATAGGTGGCTCTAAACGTAACTCTCTCATCGCCATTATCATCGTAGCTATTCCAGAACTCCTATTTTCAATTATATCCATCTCTTCTAGAATTCTTATAAGAGTCTTATTTCTAACTGGTGGATTAATTACTTCTGTTAATTCTTCAATGGTTAAATTTCCATATAACCCTCCTGGATTAACAATTTCTAACCTATCATTATACATTTTTATCGATATATAACTACTCTCCGTATGTTTGCTATAATCCCTATGAACTAAAGCATTGATTACAGCTTCTCTTATAGCTTCTACTGGATATTCAAACTTATCATCACGTTCTCCAGTATCAGGACTTATAATTACTCTCTTCTTCATATTCTTAGTTATAAAATCCATAGTTTGCTTAATCATTTCACTAACAGTTCCAGTAATATTTTTATTGTCAGTAAATCGTTCTCCTAAATCGCCAACTTCTCCAATTTTAAATCCTGGTATAACCATAGCCTTTACAACTAATTGTGGTAATAATAATTCCGGACATATACCAAAACAAAGTAATCCTGCAATAGTTGGTTTATACACACTATCTATCTTAACTATTATTCCCAACTTACTCAATGCAATATTATCATCTTTAATCTTAGAAAAATTAGGTTTAAGTTTTCTAATTTTATTTAGATAATTATTAACTAACTCCATATCTAGATCATCTAATTCACTTCTATCAATAACTCTTAAATCCTCTTCTCTCTTTTTATTATATGAGGTTAAATTATATATTTCATAAGTATTCATACGTTCATCAGAGTCACCAACTCTAACATACGATCCTTTTTCAATACCTGCACCTTTATAATAGCAAGGTTTTTCCTCTTGCATTACTTCAGGAATTTCTACTAATAGTACATATTTATTTTCTTCCCATTTTAATAAATTGAAACTTGCCCTTACCGGTGGCTCCATATCATTACATTGATTTTTTATCTTCTTTTGTATATCATCTGAATCATATATTCCAACAACATCATAATCTCTATTTTCATCTATTCCTAATATTATAATTCCACCACCAGATTTATTAGAAAAGCTTGATAATGTGTCATATAATTTAGGACAACCTTTTTCTGCTGATTTTATTTCTATAAATTCAGTTTCAGACTTTATTTCTCTAATAAAATTAATATACTCTCTAACCTCTTCTAACTGCATATAATTTATAATACTCCTTTATTTTAAGCTTTAATATACTTTAATTATATACTAAATTTACACCTTTAAACATATTCACCCTTATAATATTAACTTTTAAAAATTATCATAAATCATATATTTAACGAAAAAAAGCCAAACTTTATACTTATGTACAAAACTTGGCTCTGGAAAATTCCGGACACCCAGGTGTCTTTGAGGGGGATGAAGTCACCCTCTTGCTACATGCTTGCCATCACTGTAATTTATCTATTTCATCAACTCTTAAGCCAGTTAATTTTGAAATCATTTCAATAGATAATTCATTTTTCTTCATATTCCTAGCCACTTCTTCTATTCCTTCTCTTTTAGCTGCATTCAATTCACTAATCTTATCTCTTAAGGAGTTTGCTCTCATATCATATAATTCTCTTTGTTTTTTATCATTACTCATTCGTATAAGTTCATCTTTTGCTTGTCGTATTTCTTCTATACTCAACTCTAATCCCCTAACTCTTTCACTTTCTGGATCTTTTAAAAATTCTGTCCATGCAACAAGCATATCTTTTTCATCACTAGAATCCTGTAACTTTGGAATTTCTATAAAGTGAACTTCCATAATATCTGTTAATTCTTCATTGCTTTCAATTTCTTTAAATCTATATCCTGTATGAAATTTATCTGTTTTAAGATATTTAAAATTAAGAATATTAATACACACAGTTCTTGCTAATTTTGAATAATCTTCTTTTTCGTTTAACTGTTCCTCATACATCTTACTTAAATAATAAAGGCTTCTTTTTACCATATTATTTTCATTTTTTAGTTGTATTTCAATATTAATTATCTCATCATTACTTGTTGTAGCTTTTACATCTAATCTTGAATATTTATCCTCAATATATTGTTTTTCTATGTCTGTTTTTTTTATATCAACACTTACTATTTTCTTTTTCGGCTTTAATGTTGCATTCAAAAATGATATTAATATTTCTGGATGATTGGGCGAGCCAAATATATTTTTAAATACAAAATCTACTTTAGGATCTAATAAACCTTTACTCATAACTTTCTCCTATCAATATAATTACTGTATATTTTAATTATATCCTACATTAAATATGTTATAAATAAAAATCTCTATTAACAACAACAGTGACAAGCTCATGCTTTTGCATAAGCTTGTCACTGAATTTTAAAACCCCCGAGGGTCATTTTCGATATATCCAGAAACTTGTCTAATATAGCCTTTAAGCTCCATATCAAGCAAAATTTCTTCTAAATTATCCTTTACAAAATTCAATTTTATCTTTAATTCATCTACTGACATCTTATTTTTATCTATTAATTTAAGTATTTCCATTTTTATTGAACTTAAATTTTTATCCTTTTCTAAATTATTACTACAAATCTCAACCTCTTCTTTAATAATACTTTTAACAGATAAATAAGGCTTAGCCCCTTCACTTATTAACATATTAGTACCCTCACTACTTTTATTATTAATATTTCCTGGTACAGAATATACTTCTTTCTTATATTTCATTCCACAATGTGCTGTATATACAGCTCCACTATCCTTAGTTGCTTCAACCACTATTATTTTTTCTGCTAACATTGCCATAAGCTCATTTCTTTTAATAAAATTACTTTTAATATTACTTGTACCTGGCTCAAATTGCGAAATAACTGCTCCTTTTTTTATTATTTCATTCATTAATGTTAGATGTTCAATTGGATAGCATATATCAACTCCAGTTCCTACTACTGCAATAGTATAATTATCATTATGTAATGCTACTGTATGTGAATATCCATCTATCCCCTTAGCCATACCACTTATTATAGGTATATTTCTTTTTGATAAATTTTCAGTTAACTCAACTGTTATATTCTTACTATACTCAGTACATCTTCTAGATCCAACTATACATACAGCACTGTCAAATTCCTTTAATTCTCCCTTAACATATAATATTATAGGTGCATTTTTAAAATTTTTTAGTTGCTTAGGATAATTGCTACATTCCATAGTTATAATCTTGATTTTACTTCTTTTACACTTGTAATATATCTCCTTACTTTTACTTAAATCTTTATTTTCAACTATTATTTTAGCTAATTTATCACCTATTCCCTCAACTTTAATTAATTCATCATAAGTTGCTTCATATACAAAATCTATTCTTTTAAAAAATTCTATAAGATTTCTTGTAATAACCGGACCAATTCCTTTAATCTTGCTTAACCAAATATATAATATCCTTCTATCCATAATCTTATACTACAACCATAGTTGCTTGCTCCTTTTCAATTTCCCTGCACATAAGAGCCTTTATTATATGTGATTTTAATATATTTTTTTCACCTGCCATGTCAGCAAATGTTCTTGCTACCCTTAAAAATTTATGATATGTCCTTGCACTATATTTAAATTTATCGTAAGCAATCATTAATACCTTCATACTTTCTTCATCTAACTTACAATATTCACTTATTAATTCTGGTGTCATTTGTGCATTACATGAAACCCCTATAATATTTTTATATCTTTCCCTTTGTATTTTTCTCGCAAGCTCTACCTTCTCCAATAAACTCTTTGATGTTGGCCCCTTAACATCATTAGCTAACTCCTTAATATGAACACTTCTAAAATATTTTTGTATATCAATTCTATCCATTATTGGTCCAGATAATTTTTGAGAATACTTAATAATTTCATAATCTGTACAATGACATCTACTTTCGCCATGATAACCACAAGGGCAAGGGTTCATTGCTGCTACTAGCATAAACTTAGATGGAAATACATGAGTATGTCTAACTCTAGAAATTGATACTTTTCCATCTTCAATTGGCTGTCTTAGTGCATCTAAGGTCTTCTTATTAAATTCTGCAATCTCATCTAAGAATAGTACTCCATTATGTGCTAACGATATTTCTCCTGGCATAGCAAACATGCCACCACCAACTAATGAGTTTGTAGATGCACTATGGTGTGGTGACCTAAAAGGCCTTTCTGTTATTAATGTACCTCTATTTTTCAAAAGCCCTGCTACACTATAAATCTTTGTCACTTCTAAAGCCTCTTCTTCACTCATAGCTGGTAGTATTGTTGGTATTCTTTTTGCAACCATTGATTTACCACATCCAGGCGTTCCTGACATTAATAAATTATGCCCTCCGGCTGCTGCAACAGCCACAAATTCAAGTGCACTATCTTGCCCTTGAACATCTTGAAAATCTATTATATATGGACTATCTAATTTATAATTATCCTTTTTATCTTTAATTGGTTCGTATGGCTTTACTCCTGTTAAAAAATCTGTTACCTCATTTAATTTATTAAACGCAAAAATATTCATATCACTAATCAACCTTGCTTCTGTCATATTATCTCTTGGTACTATTACATTCTTAATTCCTTTATTTTTAGCCTCCATAACCATTGGTAAAACTCCTATACACGGCCTCAAGTCCCCATTTAATGATAACTCTCCTATAAATGCATATCTCTCAACCTCTTCTACGAATATTTGAGCAGATTGAATTAAAAGTGCTATCGCCATTCCTAAATCAAAATGCGATCCGCTTTTCTTTACATCACTTGGTGATAAATTAATTACTATTTTCATTTTAGGAAATTCAAATTTACTATTTATAATAGCAGCTTCTAATCTTTCTCTAGCTTCTTTAATTGCAGTATCGCCCATACCTACAATTGATACCGAAGGCTTACCATATATAGTGTCTATTTCTATATTAACTACATATCCATCAATTCCACTTATCGCAAAACTTTTTAATACTGTTGCCATACATTTTTCACTCCTATCAAGAATTCACATTTCAATTATTGACACTTTGATAGTACCCCTAAACTTATATTTTAGAATTTGTAACATCTCACAATTTTTAAATTTATCTTATCTCTTGATTTGCTTTAATTTCTTCTTCTAGTAACTTTTCTCTTAATTCTTTTAGTTTCGTATATACAAACTCTCTATATAACTTAAATCTTTTCTCATATTGAAAGTAATTTAATATTATTTTTGAATTAATAAAATTTTCTTCTTGCTCTCCAACATATATTAAGTAACTGCACCATTTATATTCATCAGGTGTTTCAACCATTCTTGCTTTTACCGGATTTAAATGAATATACCTTGAGGTTTCAAGCATATAAGTATCGTTTTCTATAATCTCTGCACTATATCTTCCTTGAAACAGTGTACCTAAATAGTTATATTTTTTATTAAAATACCTTGCATATATAGAATGAACTCGCGCTATAAATCTCCATGGCGGCTCTACTCCAGTTTTTAAAAGTAAATGTACATGATTATCCATTAAACAGTATGCTATTATTTCATAATTATAATTATTAAAATAAAGCAATGCTTCTTCTAGAATAATTAAATATATCTTAAAATCTTCTTCATCCCTAAATATATCATTTCTATGATGTCCTCTTGCTGTAATGTGATATGTAGCTCCCTCATACCATGATCTTTTTTCGCTTGTCATTTCTGCCTTCTTATTGCTTATACCTATAAGGAGTATTCTTGACCTTTATATTTTTTCTAAACATAAAACTCATACTTATTTGACGAAAAAAATAGTGACAAACTCATGCTTTAACATAAGCTTGCCACTGGAAAATTTTAAAGTCCCTGGGGCCTTGAAACTACTCTTGCTCTTTAATCTAAAATTTCTTTAACTTTCTCTTCTGATATCTTACATATTTTTGATATATTACCTATTGTTTCTCCTTGGCTAGCTAATTTAAATACCTTTTTAGTAAGATTAATTCCTTCTTCTATTCCCTCTCCTCTTCCCTTTTCTATTCCTCTTTTTTCTACTTCGGGGTCATATAATGTTTTAGTCATTGTAGTCACCTCATTTTCTATATTTTCATCATTCATATAATTTCTATTTAAATATTCTATTAGATTTTGTATAGCTAATAGCATCTTATGAAAATCTTCACCTAATATTTCATCATCTTCAAATAATATTGCTGATTGTTTAGCTAATTTACCGGCAAGTTCTTTAGCATTATTAGATAATTCTTTTATTCTATTTAAATCCTTCTTATTATGTGCCTTTTCTAACTCTTTTCTTAACTTAAAAAGCTGTAATGGTATTAGGGGATACATCTTCTTTTCTCTAAGTTGTTCATCACTGTATTCCCAATATTTCATTACATCTACTGTATAAATAATCTCCTTCTCATCTGGAAATATTATTTTTAATTTTAATTGATTTTTAATATTTTTATTTTCTTCAAAAAATATTACTTTTTGCTTTGGGAAATATATAGTTCTTATGTCTTCTGTATAGTTCTTAAAACTTTTCAGTTGCTCTTTTCCCTTTTTAAAACCATACTCAAACATCCTAACAATCATTGTATTATCATTTTTTGTCTGAAATTCTATATGATAACTTGCCTTATTATAATCTTTATTAAGAATATCAAAAAACATATCTCCTCTTAATATTCCTAAATCATCTTCAACAAACTCATTATTACTAACAGTTAATTCTACTTCATCTACACTAAAATTTTCATTAAATATTCCATTTAATAACTTCACTAATACCTTATTAGATGTTGAAAATAAAAACTTTAGAACTTCATCTAATTTTACTTTCTCTTTTTCCAACTAAACACCAACTTTCTATATTTATATTATAGCCCATATTTATTTTTTCTTAAACTAAAAGGCTAAATATTCATAATTTGAACATTTAGCCTTTAACTTAAGCTTGCCACTGGAAAATTTTAAAACCCCCGGGGGTACTTGAGAGGGACGAAGTCACTCTCTTG
Organism: Clostridium sp. K13; assembly: GCF_019734195.1. Taxonomy (GTDB): domain Bacteria; phylum Bacillota; class Clostridia; order Clostridiales; family Clostridiaceae; genus Clostridium. The sequence continues at coordinate 18,975 of NZ_JAASHM010000004.1, forward strand.
CTATACTTCCTTTATTTAAGAATTTTTTTATTTTTTTTTTAATATTTTTTTTATTAATCTATTCTAATATTCTTCTTTGTCGAAAGTTGTTATAATATTTTTTTACTTTTTTTTAATTCTTTATGAAATTAGAAAAAATCACCAATTTTAGTTTTGATTTTTTGAATATGCAGTATAATGAATACATCTTCAAGAATGTATATTCGATTTAAAAGAAAAGTCTGTATATTTATCAACCATTAAATCTTCTATAATAAATTTTAATTTAACAAAAATAAAGCCAAGCTCTATACTAATACGTAAAGCTTGGCTCTGGAAATAAATTGATACTTCAACATCTGATTGAACTTAATAAATTTTATTTTATTCAGTTGTAAAATTACTTGAGAGTTATTATACTATGTATAGTATAATAACTCTCAACTTATTTAAATATATATTTCAAAAGGAGATTTATAAGATTTATGAAAAATCATTCTGTATATAAAGCTAAAAATAAAGCTATAAAGAAAAGACTTATATTAATTCTTACTATTATATTAGTTCTTATATTATATTTAATATTTAATATTACTATAAATACTTATAGAACTATTATTAGTTCTAACACTATAAATATCACTAATGACAATGATTCTAGTAATTATACTAATAGCTTTTCAATAGACAATAATTCAAATACTTTCCAACCATATTACACACCTAAATTAGCAATGTATGGAAATCCAACTATTACTCCTACTGTACCTCCATATATAACACTTAATCCAAATATGACTTCATTTATAAATTCCCATGAAGATGGAGTTGCTCCAAATGGTCTTGATCCAACTACTCCTTGGTATTATGGCACAATTATAAGAAAAAGTATTAAACCTAACTGGACTAGAGTTGGACTATGGGGACAAGTGTATTTACAAGCTGGATATACAACTATTCCTGAAAACGTTGGTATAGAATTAAGCAATTTTCAGCAATATATATATAATCCCTCTACAAAACAATGGGACTTAATTCATAATATTTACTTTAATGACGAAAATACTCTGTTTTATGACGATAACTTCGAGAATGATTATAGCCAACAATTTTACAATAATAAAAAAATTATTAATGATGGCAAGTCTGTAGTTATACGTTGGACTGAAGAAAACAAAAATTTCAATTTTCATCCATATTCTAATGAAAAGAAAGATTTTTTATATAGTGGATATGCCATTAATAACAATATGCCATATATAATTAGTAAACTAGATGCAAGATTAGTTAAATGGGATGAAAATGGAGAAGATAACTTAGATTCAGCTCAGTTTATATTTAACGTTGGTGGAGATTATTGGGATACTTATAATGAGACATGGTCATATAATTGGTCTTCTAATGGTGAAATTGGTGGAGGACAATTCAGAAAAGTTACACGTAACTGGAAAACTGCTTGGTTCACTAATGTCCCTGAGGAATTATGCGATGAATTAATACCTTCTAGTTTTATATCTTATTAACCTTAAAATACAAGTTGGCTAAAATAAATTATACTCATATTAAATATAACTTAAATATGAGTATAATTTATTTCCTATTTATTATTCCCTTGGATAACTCTCAAGCAATAATAAATAGTTACTTACTTCTTCATAAATATTTTCATATAATGGACTTAATACTTCTAAATCTAAATTATCCCCACTTAGATTATAATAATTCTTTAAAAATAATCTACAAGCTAAATTATTGTTATAATCATCAATATTTACATATGTATATAATAAAGTATTTTCATAGCTATTTAAATATGAAAAAAGTAACTCTTCATACTTTATATTATTCTGCTCAACTAATAACTTTTCTTCCTCATTCATCTGCCTTGATGTTACTATAATATCATGCTCTCCATTAATTAAAGAAAGTATTAATTCATTATTGTACTCATTACTTACAATATCTACTTCAACATTTTCATTTAAAGCTTTAACACTTTCAAATGTATTAGTTAAGGCTTGTATCCCTTCTGGTATAGCAGCAACTCTAACTATACTTAACTCTTGGCTAACTGAACTATTTTTCACTTCATTACTTTCTTGAAAACTTTCTTCATTTTCAACTGTTATATTATCTTCTTTAGATATATTTTTATTTAAGTTATTAAAGCCAGCATACATTATCCCTGCTCCAACAACTATAACTATAGCTAGTACTATCTTAATACTTTCTTTATATTTTCTCTTATTTTTATCTTTTCTTGATTTATACACCTACGAAACAATCCCTTCTATAATAAGTTTTTAATAACTGGAGTTTTCTTTAATAAATAAGAAATTGCTACACTAACAATATATGTATATATAATTCCTAAAACTACATATAATAAATATTTTGATACCTCTAATGTAGCATAATCAATATTCCACATCTTTTGATATCCTTCTAATATAAATATATGTAAAATATATATTCCCATAAATAAAGAACTTACTTTTGTAACATCTGAATTCTTAAATTTTATTTGCTTAAATAATGTAAATACAGATACAGTCTGAATAAATACCAATATCCATGAATAATGAATAAATAGCATCTCTTGTCCACCTTGTGCTATTGATGTTTCTAATGTAAAAAATATAATCATAGCAGTTGATAATAAATACATTATTGTAGACTTTAATTTATTATTAAATAGCTTAAGATCATATTCATATAAATAATATCCTAGTATAAAGTAAATCATATATCCAGCTACATAATTTAGATTTAATACTGAACCTAAATCTACATAAAAATACTTACTAATAACAGGTATTAATGTATTACAGATTACTCCTATTATTAACATTGTTTCAATTTCGATTTTTTTACTATTCTTTACAAACTTAAATATTATAGGAACTGCTAAATATAACCCTATTATTGAATATAAGAACCATAAATGATAAAAACCATTGCCTAGTAACACATTTTTTGTATGTTCAGCAAAAGTAAATGTTCTGTTAAACCAAAAACTATATGCATATCCCCAAACTATAACTGGTATTACTACTCTTTTAAATCTACTTATTAAAAACTTTTTTATATCTAAATCATCTTTTTTTAAAATTAAAATACCACTTATCATAAAAAATATTGGTACACAAAATCTAAAGAAAGCATCTATACTAATAGCTGTTGAAAATACTGATAAATTAGAATTTATATTACTTCCTAATACATAAGATGCTCTACTAATAACATGAATAGCTACTACTGCAATAGATGCTATTAATCTTAAATACTCTAAATATAATATTCTCATTCTAAAAATTCTCCTATTTATTTTTTGTTTTTGAGATTACTTCATTATATATATCCATAATTTTCGTATAATATTTATCAATATCAAATTCTTTAGATTTTTCTATAGAATTCTTAACTAAACTATCATACTCTTGCTCATCCAAACTAAAGATCCAATCTATTTTTTCCGCCAATTCTTTACTATTTCCACTTTCAAATATAGCTCCATTAACTTTATCTTCTATATTTTCTTGTATAGCTCCCATTTTACTTCCTATTACTGGAGTCCCTAATGCAAATGATTCAGTTACTGTTAATCCAAAAGCCTCATGCCATATTGATGGTAATACTGTACATTTAGCTTTTGCTATCTCACTATGTAAATCTTGCCCTGATTTAAACCCTAAGAAACTTACATTCTTTATTTTATTTTCCTTTATAAATACTTTTAACCTTTCCTCTTCTGGACCTATGCCAACTATATTTACATTTATATCAGATTTGATATACTTTAAAGCTTCCATCAATACAAACAAACCTTTTTCATTTGATAGTCTACCATAATATAAAAGAGTATTTTCTTTCTTTATCTTCGATAAATCAATATTATGATTAACTGTTAAAAAGTTAGGTAAACTTTTTATCTTATTACCATCAATACCAGACTTTATTAATTCATTTGCAACAAAGTTACTTGGTGTAATTATCTTGTCCACTAAATCATATGATCCCTTAAATCTATGATAATAAGCCTCTATAGTCATTAATAAACTGTTAACTAAGGAATCCTTATGACACTTAGTTTTTAAACAATTAATATACTTTCCACCATAACACTTTCTACAAACACCATTGTTATATAATTTATAGTTTGGACATACAATCTTATAATCATGTGATACATAAACCATTGGAATATTATATTTCTTTAATGCATGTATAACTGATGGTGTTAATTGATGATATATTAAATTAATATGTGCTACATCTGGTTTAGTGTCTTCTATCAATCTACAAATATTAACATATGCCTCTCTTGAATTTATTAATTTTAATCCATTTGTTATTTTTTTTATTCCACCCTGTGTATAATCTATATTTTTCACAAAGTATTCACTATATTTAGATGGAAAGTTTTTTTCACTCTTCATACTGAACATTACTATTTCATGTCCATTTTTCTCTAACATATCCTTTAATGCAAATAAATATGTTTCACTTCCACCCCGTATATAATTATACTTATCTATCATTAATATCTTCATATAGCCTCCTGCTTTCTCTTCTTTAATAAATTTATTAAATCTAAAATAACAAATTTATATAATAACAATATAACTGTTAAAGATATAAAACTTAATAATATTGATTTTATATTTGTAGAATTAAAACTTGAATATACTGCTAAAACAACTAGTGTGCTTACACTTATATATAATCTCTTTAGATTATAATCTACATAATAAAATCTTTGTGATATTACTGTTCTAACGATAAAGAAAATCATATATGATATTCCTGTTGAAATAGCTGCTCCTTTTGCACCTAATACAGGAACTAAAATCATGTTTCCTATAATATTTGCTACCGCTGCTATTAGTGATGTTATTATATGATACCTAGTCTTTTTCTTGAAATTTATGCCAATCACCGTAGTTTCTGATATTGTGTACATTATTGGCATCAATGCTAAAACCGGAAATATGAAAATAGCATCCCTATATTTACTCCCTAATAAAATTACTATAATATCTTTAAATGTTATTATTCCTACTCCTATTAGTAACATAAGCATTGATACTATGGAATTTACTTTGCTAAAGAATTCTGTATTTTCTGGGCTTTCTTTATACTTTTCATTAGCTACAGGCACCCAAAATGTTATAAAGGATTCCTGAACAGAATTTATTATCGCAACAATGGTAAATGCTGATGAATAAATTCCTAACTCTAAATATCCATTATATGCACTTACAAAAAACTTATCTGTTGATTGTAATATCCATGTAATTGACATTGAGAGAATTAATGGCATTCCAAATTTAATCATTTCTCTCATTGGAGTTTTTATTTCTCCCCTATTTGAGAAACTAAACCATTGCTTTCTTTCTATTATTACAGCTAAAACCGCAACTACTACATTTGATAAAACAGCTGCAAATACAAGAGTTCTGTAATCTTGTTTAAAATATTTAAAAGTTGCTACTATAAATAATATATATGAAACCCTTCCCAAAACTTGCAAAAACGAATAACTCTTACCTTTTTGCTGCATTCTTACTACTAATACTGAAAATTTATTTATTATATTGAATGTGTTATGTATTATTATTACAAATATTAATAATATAGAACATTGTCCTATTATCATTTTAGATAATGGCTTATAGAAAATTACTAATATTAATGACAATATAATATTTACTATCATAGATAACTTTACTACCCTTACTAGTAATTTTCCCCTTACCTCTTCATCCTCTTCATAAAAAAATCTTATATAAGATTGATCTAATCCCAACATTAGGATAAATAAAAATAAACTTGTTAATGTATTAAACATAGAGAATTTTCCAAATTCCTCTGGAAGTATCAATCTTGTTATTATTGGAGAAGATATAAATCCGGTTATTAGTACAATTAAGTTTCCTATCCCAAATTCAATAAACTTTTTAAACAATTTATTATTCAATTATGTGCACCTCTTATATTGTTATATTACGCAATACTTCTATTTCTATAATAATCAATTAGAATCAATTTTCTTTGAAACTAATGAATTTAATACTTCTCTCGTTTTAATCGCTACATCATCCCAATTATATTTTTTTAATATAAAGTCCTTTGATGCTGCTTTGTAGTTATTAACCAATTCCTTATTTGAGATTAAAGTTTTTAATTGTTTTTCTAAATCTGAAGTATCCTTACTTTTAAAATACATAGCATTTTTTTCTACTACTTCTAAATTTTCCTCTATATCACTTACTAAACAAGCCTGCCCATAAGCCATTGCTTCTAATAAGCTTATTGGTAAACCTTCTATTTCTGATGGTAATACATATAAATAGGCATTAGTAAATAACTCATCTACTAAATCACCAGTTACAAATCCTGTAAATATTATATTAGGATTATCTTTTGCCTTCTCTTTAAGCTCATTTACATAATCATCACTATGACTACTGCCACCAGCAATTACAAGTTTTTTAGATGTTTCTAAATTTTTAAAAGCATCAATTAAATAATGAGCCCCCTTTTCTGGTACTAACCTTGCTAAAAATAATATGTATTGATCTTTTTCTAAATTAAACTTCTCTTTTATTTTATTTGGTACTAAATTTTTCTTTTCGTCTATTCCATTAGGTATATATATTATATCTGTATTCTTATATTTCTCCTTGTAATATTTAACCATACTTTTCGAAACACTTATTGTTTTATGTGGGAATTTAATACTAGCTATTTCCCCTAGCTTTAATGCTAACCTTCCAGCTATACCCCACTTTTCTCTTTTCCAATCTAATCCATGAGATGTAACAATAACCTTTTTACCGAAAATTCTTGGAATAAACGACAATAATGATGGTCCTAATGCATGATAATGTATAATATCACTCTTTGATTTAATAGCATCTATAGTTGCTAAAAATGTATATGTTATAGCATCTAAATGTTTTGTATTTATTGAAGGTATATATTTTATATTTATTCCCTTATATTTATCATATTTTTCCTCGCAATAGCTTTCTCTACAATATACAGTTACATTTTCTCCATAGCAAGCTAATCTACTAGCAATCTCCTCAACATGAATTTCTACACCTCCAGCTCTTGAAGGAATTCCCTTTTGTCCTATTATAGCTAATTTCATTTTATCCTCCATATCATAATACGAATCTGTTAAGTTATATGAATATTACGCTTCTCAACCTTATGAAATACAATAAGTTACCGGCTCCGCTAGATATAGCTTTGCTAAAAATTCTTGATTTTCAACAGCTTAACAGATTCCATAATACTATTTATATTGCCATTATCACACAAAGCAATGTTGCTATTGGTGACATAAAGCTTGTCTCTCCAGTACTTAATACTAATAAGTAGAGTAATATGCTCAATTGTTGAAAATATTTGTATTTATCCTTATTTATACATATATTTTTATATATCATAATTAATATAACAACTACTGATATTAATCCAATAAATCCAAACTGTCCTAATATAGCTGGCCAATATGTATCACCTACAAACATATAAAAGTCTGGTTGTAATCCCCAAGTATTACTTAAATCATATTTATAATATAATGGAGAATAATGAACACCAGAATTCCAAGTTGCAAATGTAGCAAATCCTCCCCCTATTGGAAAATGATCCATTGCAACTTCAAAAGATTTCACCATTAATCTAGGTCTTGCCCAATCTATATTAGATAAATATCTAAGTATTTGGTTTCCTCCTACTACAGCAGCTGCTGTTCCTACTCCAATAATAGATTTTGTATTTAGTCTAAAATCTTTAATTATTATTAATATGTATAAAAATAAGTAAATTGCTATAAACATTATTGCCTTACTACGCAATGTAGAACAAACAACAATAGATATTGCTATAATGAAATATATATTTTTCTTATAACTCTTAATGAAAAATGTTAATAATACCATTACACTTATTGCAAATGTTGCCAAATATGTAGGTTCTGTAAATAAAAGCATTTGACTTGGTAACCCAAACCTTATATCCTTTGTTGGAAATATATTTAAAATATAATTCATAAAAATCATTATAAAACTTAATACACTAATTGCCCTTAAAGTATTATTTATTGTCTTGCTATATTTCTCAAAGGATATATTATTAAAAATTATTTTAACCGATACATAACTTACAAAACCTTTAAAGACTAATAGTATATCTGATACTACAGCTGGTATTACCTGATATTTATATATTATATTGCCAGATATTCCTACAACAAACATAATAATCATGCAAAATAAAATTATTAAATTATTTTGTACTAAATTCTCATTATTCTCAATTAACTCTCTTCTATCTTTAAATGCTCTATATAGAGCAAGTATAAATAGTAATACAAATAATCCTTCATCAAAAGATTTTAAAATAGTAATATATTGTTCTAATACATTTTGAAATAATAATATTAAAAATAGTGAAAATGTTAAAATAAATCCCTTAAGACTTAATTCTCTTTTCATATTATCTCTCCTTATTGCTCAGTTATAATTTTAACTTGCATTCTTATCTCCAAATAATACAAATATAGTTTTAAAAATTAATTTAATATCTACGAAAAGATTTCTTTCCTCAACGTATCTAATATCAAGTTTCATCCAATCCTCAAAATCAATATTATTTCTTCCACTAACCTGCCAATAACAAGTAAGTCCTGGCTTAACTTCTAATCTTCTATGCATCCAATCCTCAAATTGAGCTACTTCCTTAGGTAAACTTGGTCTAGGTCCAACAAGACTCATATCACCCTTAAGAACATTCCAAAGTTGTGGAAGCTCATCAATAGAAGTTTTTCTAATAAACTTTCCAACCTTAGTAACTCTAGGATCATCCTTCATTTTAAACATAGGTCCAGACATTTCATTTTGCGCTGCTAACTTTTCCTTAAGCTCTTCAGCATTAACTACCATAGATCTGAACTTATACATATCAAATTCTCTTCCATATTTTCCAACTCTCTTTTGTGAGAAAAACACAGGTCCCTTAGAAGTAAACTTAATAATAATTGCTATAATAATAAATAATGGACTAAATGCTAATAATCCCATAAAAGAACAGATAATATCAATTAATCTCTTAATAATCTCATAAAAACTGAATCCTCTAATAGATTCATTTTCAAAATCTAATTGTGTACCCTCCACACATTTCCCCCCTCTTTCAATTTGTAAAATTAGTTATCTTTTTTCCCCATAAAAAAGGCAAATTATTTATTTTATTTAGTTAATTTGCCTTAAAAAAATTATTTACCCTCTAAATTTCCTAGTGTCTTTTAGTTCTTCTTCCTGTTCTACCTTCTTCATCTCCATAATAATAGTAATACTTATCTTTACTATTATCTGCACCATTAAGAACTGTTTCAATAATATTTCCATTAACTTTATTTATAGTAGAAACCGCATTATGAACTGCATCCTTCTTAGTTACTCCTGCTCTTACAACTAGTAAGCTACCATCAACTTTAGTTGATAAAATTTGTGCATCTGCTACAGCTTGAAGTGGTGGAGTATCTAAAACTATATAATCAAAATGTTTTTTCATTTCTTCTAAAAATGCTGTCATTGCTTTAGAGCCAAGCATTTCTGCTGGATTTGGTGGAATCTTCCCTGATGGCACAATTGTTAAATTATCATTGGAAAATTTTAAAACCCCCGGGGGTCCTTGAGAGGGACGAAGTCACTCTCTTGCTATATGCCGATTATCATTAGAAAATTTTTAATTTTTAAGGATGTTAGCAGTGTTCTTAAGACTTGCTTACCATCCCCCAGTTTTTATATTGCCTTGTTCGTATAAATTTTTAATATTAATTTGTATATAACTTAACACCTGAAAATTACAGCCCTCTAGTTATCTTTGAGATGGGCGTAGTCAATCTCTTACTATAAATTTAATTATAATATATTCTTTATTAAAAAAATATCTTTATTTTTGAATTAATTTTTTTATTAAATTTACATAGTATTTAAAATTATCATTTTTCATAAAAATAAAAATATAAAAAATATTAATTACTAATATATTCACTACACAGTTTATAATAAAATTTGTAAAAGTATAAATTGTCTGTATACTATAGGTAATATAATTAGTTAATATTAAAGGTACTAATCCTATAAATAAATATTTAAAATACATAATAAAATAATCTCTTACACTTCTATCAAACACATATTTATATATTACATAAGGCTTAGTCCAAAAAATTACTGTTATATTTGAAATTAATGTTCCAATAAATACTCCCTTTAATCCTATATATTTAACTAAAATTATCGAAGAAACTAAATTTATTACACCTTCAAATAAAGGGGCATATCTATCTCTCCTAAAATTACCACTTCCATTTTGAAATTGCTCTACTGAGCCCCTCATAGATGAAAAATATGCATTAATTAAAACTATTATAAATGTACCTTTATCTATTAAGTATTTCTGCCCTACCCATAGTGCTATAAATTGATTAAGTGTATTATATAAAGTTATAATTATAAAAGATATAACCCAAAAATTTAAAAAGAATATTCTTTTATGTACAATATATGCTTTCCCCTTATTTTCAGTTGAAAGCAAATTACCAATACTAGCTGTAATTCCTTTTAATGCAGTACTCACAACTGTTTGAAATGCTGAAATAATAACTTGGTAATTTGAAAAATTCGCAAGTGCTCCTAATCCTATAAATTTTGAAATAACTATATTATCCGTATTATAAACAATTAATCCCCCAATCTTATGCATAAACATAGCTCGTATATTTCCTAATAGATTTCTTTTTACCTCATTGTCTAATTCCTCTTTTCCACTATTAATCCATGGGTGTGTTTTTACAATATATATATTCATAAAAATATAATATATTAAATTAATACATACTTGGACAACTATGAATAACAGAAAGCTTGGATATATTTTTAATGTAATTGCTTGTATTATTATTATTATTAATTTAGATACAGTAGTTCCTATCGTAATTTTATATGCTTCTTGAGCTACATTTAATATACAAAGCCTATCTGATAGCATATACGAAATAAAAGTATTTATTAAAAATAAAATAAATCCCAAGCTAGCAATTTTCATATTAACACCATTTTCAATAAAAAAGCTTAAAAAAGGTATTATTAATATTCCTAATGTTAAAATAATTGTCCCAATAATTCTATAAAATTTTCTATAAAATCTTAAATAAGCTCTTACTTGATCTAAATTATTATCTGCATAAGGTTTGTATAACGAAAATATTATAGCTGATCCAACTCCTAATTCTATAATAGATAACCAACCTATTAAATTAGTATATAAAGAGTTTAGTCCTAACATTTCACTTCCTAATGAATTTAAGAATATCTTCCTAATTATTAAGTTAGGAATAAAAGCTACTATGAAGGCTATTATATTTACACTAGAATTAATTATCGCTTTTTTAGTTCTCATTTTATCACCTGTATATCTTAATATATATTGATTTTAATAATTTAATATATCCACTATTTATCTTATAAATAAATGGTGCATATACAGCAAAAAAATAATCAATTTTTCGTTTTAACGTTAGCTTATTGAAAAAATTACTTCTATATTTTATCAAATATGCTCTAAATTCTTTATAGGTAGGATAATATCTCTCATTTTCATCTTGTCTAATAAATAAGTGTCTACAATAAGTTAATTTATGGTTAAACAATAAAAACATTGAATCATAGTAGATATTTTTATTACTTACAAAGCAAATGTTAGATATTTCTTCAATCGCCCTTATATAGTCTAATCTTTTTTCAGAAAATTTTGATGTCATTAAAGAGTTCTCTCTATTGATATAGTTATATTTACAAGTATCATATAAAGAAATTTTATTTGATTTCTCTAAACATTCAAAAACAAACAATAAATCTTCACCTATCCTTAAATCTGTTCTAAACTTGACATTAGTAACAATTGATCTTTTATAGAGCTTATTCCATGGAGCATACATGAACTCTTTTATAAATTTATCACTTATAAATCCTTCTAATGCTTTTTCTTTGCTTAAAACAATCTTTTTATTCGTTCCATAATTAAAAATTATATTATTATCTAATGTAAGTTGCTTAAACCCACAAATCGAAATATCCGAATCATTTTCCAAAATATCATTTATTAAAATTTCATACATATTATCCTCAATATAATCGTCACTATCTACAAAACCAATGTAATCCCCTTTTGCAAGATTCAATCCTACATTCCTTGCATACGATACCCCTCTATTTTCTTGATGAATCACTTTTATTCTTTTATCTTTAGAGGCATAGAAATTACAAATATTAAGACTATTATCCGTAGAACCATCATCAACTAATATAATTTCAATATTCTCATAAGTTTGATTTAGTATAGACTCAATACACTTTTCAAGATACTTTTCGACATTATATACAGGTACTATAATACTTATTAAATTCATATTTTCTCCTACCTTTAATCATTCTGAAATCTATTTTTTACTATAAAATCTTATTACCCATGGATAAAATAGATTTATATATCTAAAACATAAGTAGTCTACTTTCTCTTTTATACTTAGATTACTCTTTATTTCTTTATAATTAATAACACAAAACTCTTTATACTCTTCAATAATTTTCTTATATATCTTTGATTTATTTGCTAAAATAATTTTTCTACAAACATTCATCCTTGCATTAAAGCACCATTTTTTAGCAGTTATCCTATATTCTTTGAATTCCTTATCAATTAAATCATATATTAAATCTTTAAAATATACTTGGTCGAATATTCTTTCTGAAAATGTTGAAGTAGTTATCGAATTACATCTTTTTATATAATTATGTTTACAACTATTAACATAAACTACTTTATTACATCTTGTTAAACATTGAAATTGGAAATATAAATCTTCTCCATGAACTTTTCCTCTCTCAAATTTTAATGATTTTATTAAATTTGACTTATATAATTTATTCCATACTGCACCGTCAATTTTATTAATGATTTCAGCTACAGCTTCAAATTTATTTAGCACTAAAATATTTCCATCTGATTCTCCTAATTTAACTTTTCCATTTAAAAGCATTATTTTTGAAGAGCAGGCTGTAATATCAGCATCATACTTAATAGCATTGCTAAATAAAATTTGATACATATCTTTTTCAATATAATCATCACTATCAAGAAATCCAATATATTCTCCTGATGCAACTTCAATCCCCTTATTCCTCGCAGCAGATAGCCCTTGATTTTCTTGATGAAAAACTTTTATTCTATTATCTTTTTTTACATAATAATCACATATTAATCCACTTCTATCTTTAGATCCATCATTAATAAGTATAATCTCTAGATTTTCGTAAGTCTGATTAATAACCGATTCTAAGCAACGCGATAAATATTTTTCTACATTATAAACTGGTATTATAACACTAATCTTATCCATTATTTTCTCCTGAAAAATCTAAAACTTTAGTTAAATATAATTTACTATTACTTCTTTCTTCATCAATTCTTTTATTAGCATCACTAAAGTCAACATCAAACGCTTTTAAACACTTTTCTTCAATATTATTTAATGATATGCTTCTCATCTCTAACTTTAAACTTTTTAATAAGGTATTTATCCTATTATCATCCATTCCATTTATTGCATAAAAGTTTTTATTAAATAGAATTGAAAAAACTGTTCCATGAAATGAAGAGGATAAAACAAGTTCAGCATTATATATAAGCTCTAAAAAGTCTATTGGTCCTGTAGAATATTCTTTTTTAAAACTATTAAGATAATCAAATTTATTATTATACTTAGTTACAACAATAGGTAAATTTAGAATTTTAGAAACTTTTTTTACTAGTTTAATCATTTCTTCATTAGGCTCTAAACTATAAAATAGTATATATTTTTTGTTTTTTATTTTTTTTAAATCTAAAAGATTTACCCATTCCTCTTTGCTTAATAGCATTGTAGGATCAACATGTATTAAAGCATCTTTTCCAATTAGCTTTTTAATATTTTCATTGCTTCCCTCTTCCCTAACTGAAATATGAGTATATTGATTTAAAAGATTTTTAAATTTTTCTTTATCATATTTTTCCCAATCAATTTTCAAAGGACCAAAACTTGCCGCATAAGATATTTTTCTACCACTTTTACAAAAATCCAGAAGATTCGCCCAGCTAAAATCCTTACTTCTAATATTCCATACTTGGTCACTTCCACTTATATAATAATCAAATTCTTTTGATATCTTTTCTAATTCATTTTCACTATTGTAAATTATATTTGAAACTCTTAGCTTAGTATTTATAAAATCCTCAAATTTAAAATATTTTTCTCTTAATTGTTTTTTATAAGGAAGTGATAAAATATTTTTACAAACTCCTTTTAGAGAATTGTTTTTCTTCTCTAATGAATATAATTCTCTCTGAATATCAGTCCTCAAATTTAAAATTTCATATTCTATCTCACAATTGTGTAATTTTGCTAATTTTAAAATAAATTCTTGTAATGCAAACGCTTGTAAATTTGAGCCATAATTATGCGCTGCATGAAATGTTATAGTAGCTATTTTTTTCATTATTATTCTTCCTTCTTTATTATTTTTCTTATTTTAATTTGCTCCTTAATTCTCCCTATACCACTAGGAAATACATATGACAATAAAACATTACATTTTTTAGCAAATGTAATATTAGATGATAAAAATACTCTAGTTAAATATTTTTTTATATTTTTATTAATCATCTCTAAATCATCATTCTTATCTAAATTACTTGATAATATTCTGTATTTAATATTAAGATTTATTTTTATATAATTAAATATGACTTGATCTATTTTTGAAGAATTAATTTTACAATAAATCTTAATTAGCTCTTCGTAAGCTGAAATAAGTGTCAAAATTTTATCATCAAATTTAAGGGTAGTAGTACTACTCCCCTGTCTAACAACATAATTATATAATTTTTCAGTTGTATAATACCCTTTTGTAGATTTTAAGATATATTCGCTAACAAATAACATATCTTCACAATAAAAAATATCTTCTCTAAATCCTTTTTTTTCTTTAATTATTTCTCTTATAATTTTTGTTTTAAATAATTTATTACATACATATCCACCAAAACCATTTGAGTTTAAAATTTCATTGAACATTTCATCTTTAGAAAGAATAATACTTTTTATTTCATTTGCATTACCTAGCATAGCTGAATTAAATTCGCATACACTCAAATCACACTCATTCTCTTCCAGCATTGTATATAATAATTCACACATATTTTCATTTATCCAATCATCACTATCTACAAACATAACATACTTTCCAGTCACTTTAGAAATAGCAAAGTTTCTTGCTTTACTTACCCCACCATTTTTCAAATGATATACTTTTATCCTCTTATCAATTGTTTTATATTTTTCACAAATTTCTGCTGATGAGTCAGTTGAGCCATCATTAACTAATAATATTTCAATATTTGAATATGTTTGATTAAGAATAGATAAAATACATTTTTCTATATAATTTTCTACATTGTAAACAGGTACAATAATAGTTATTAACGGATTTTCCATCAATTTATATCTCCTTAACTCTAAAATAATATTGTCTTATATGGTAATAAGTTTCCTTGTGATGGTAATAAAAATATCATATATGCTAAATAGCATGCCATAATAATAGCTGAAACAAGTTTTCTTTCTTTTTTACAGAATATCAATAAAAACAATGGAATTAAAAAAACATTATAAATTTCAAAATATAAACTAAATCTATTAATTACATTTTTTTGAGTAGCTAATATTTTGAATATTAAATTCAGTAAACTAAAGTTAATAAAAACTCTATAGTTATCATCCTTAGTAATTAATTTATTATTAAAAATAAGACCAATAACAACTGGTATAGCTGCAACTAGAATTCTTATTATATTTATTCCTGCATCATTTTCTTTAATAATAAAATATTTTTGATTGTCTCCACTAGCTATTTTAGACATAATTTCAAAAATCTCTGGTAAAAATATTACTAACCCTATTGTCAACAGACATAATATGATTATTTTTTTACTCCACGGTTTACAGTTAACTATAAAATAAACTATAAAAAAAATAAAGGCTGATACATGAATACATGTTGCTAATAAGACTATACAGCTATACTTTATAAACTCTTTATTAAATACATATCTAATTCCCCAAAATAAAATGGAGCATGCCACCCATTGCCTTACCCCATTGAATGATGAATAGTAACACATCGTAGTAATATATAAAAAAATACTAAATGAAAAATATTTGCTGTAACTCTTTATAGTAAATATTATAGGTATTATAGTTATCGCAGCTATAATGATAGTTATAAAAATAGGATTAATAACTATTTTACCAATAGCCCAAACAATCATACCAAATCCTTTTTCAAAGGAAGTTATATAATTATATTCACCATTAAAAAAAATGCTCATCTCATAATTAGGAATAGTTTTGTAAAATTGAAAATAAGTCATACTATCAGTTCCTACATTATCTCTTAAACCACTAATTAAAATAAGAATTATTGAAACAATCCAGGCTGCACTACTTTTACTTATTACTCTTTTATTAATTATTTTTTCGCTCATAATTGTAATTATTAATATAATTATTAAGTTAATAATATAAAAAATCATACATACCTCTTAAATTTATTCTTATGTAAAAATTTATAAACAAATGTTGGTATAAACATTAGCATTATTGGACGTAATATATATACATACTTTGAAATGGGCATATTTAACATTTTAAATCCTATATATTTTACATAAGCTTCATTTTTTCTATTTTTAAAAGTTCGCCTATTTATGGCCTCTTTATTATCTCTCATCTTATATAAACATTCTTGTATATTATAACCCTTATACCCTTTACTATATATCTTAAACCATAAATGATAGTCTTCTACTCTTAGTAAATTAGCATTTTCAGTATATCCTTCAACTTCATTAAAAATATCTTTCCTAATGATACATGTAGCATGTGAAAAAGGAGATGTCTTAATAAAATCATTGTTTACTGGTCTCTCTATTTTCTTAGTTCTTCCCCATTCACCACTGTTATCAAAAAGAACCATCTGAGTTCCTACTAAAGCATATTCTTCATTTTCATTCAAAAAACAAACTTGCTTTTCTAACCTTTCTGGAAACGAAATATCATCGCCATCCTGTCTAGCTATATACTCTCCCTTAGCTTCTTTTAGACATTTATTTAACGTATAATTTAATCCCATATTCTTTTCATTTTTTAATAATATAATTTTATTTGGATATATCTTTGCAAACTTCTCTGCTATCTTAAACGTATTATCCGAAGAACCGTCATCACACATTATTAACTCCCAATCACTAAACGTTTGATTAAGTACAGATCTTATGCTATCTTCTAGATATTTTTCACAATTATATATTCCCATAATTATTGAAACTTTTGGATAGTTCATATTTACCTCCTATATTATATCTAAATTTCTTCGTATATTCTTTTCATTTCAATCATTATGCTTTTTTCAATATACCTTTCTGAAATATTGATACAATTTTCACTTAAATTTCTATATAATTCTCGATTATTAAATAATATCTTGACTTTTTCAGCTATTTCACTGTCATTATTAACTTCTACAATGTATCCATTGACTGAATCTTTAATTAATTCTCTATGACCTCTATTATTTGAAGCTATCACAGGTTTACCACAAACCATAGATTCCATTATATTCAACGGTAATCCTTCTCTTAAGCTTGCCGAAATAATAATATCACTAACATTTATAAACTCATTTAAATCTGTTCTATATCCTAAGAACTCTACTTCCTTTTCTATTCTATATTGTTTAACATGGTCTTTTAAATCCGTTAATAAAGGTCCATTGCCAGCTATAAGTAATTTAACATTAGGAAATTCTTTTTTTACTTTTACTAATGATTTTAAGATAATAATTTGATTCTTATTCTTATTAAGTTCTCCTATACAAAGTAATATTTTATTAGATTTAAGATTTAAATCCTCCTTCTTTTTATCAATATAAGTACGTGGTAATTGGAAATACTTTTTTGTATTTACCCCTACACCATTAATACGTTTAACTTCTACCTTGAAATTATTAGTAGCTAATTTATAATCTTCCTCTGTTATAGTAATTAACACATCAGTATATCTACACATAAATTTTTCTATAGGATAATATATAATCCAATTTTTCACTGGTGATCCTTTGTAAAAATGAAATCCATGAGCAGTATAAATAACTTTTGTTCCATTTTTCCTTGTATTTTTAGCTGCTAACCTTGTAATAATTCCTCCCATTGGAGTATTACAGTGTATAACATCATAGTGGTTTTCTTTTATTAATTTTTTTATTTTGTTATAAGCTTTTATATTATTTATACGTATAGGGCTTCTTTCAAAAGGAATATCAAAAATTTTATCTGCTCCAATTATTTTCAACCCATTCTTTTCACTTAAATTATCTTTTGCTGCAATATGTACAGTATATCCATTTTTCTTCAACATCTCTATTAATGGTAAATGAAATTGAGCTATATGACTTTGCACCGTTGCTGTTAATAATACCTTTTTCATAAATAATTTTCCTTTTTATTAACTAATAAATTTTTTAACAATACTATTTATTGAATTCTTATTTTTATTAAAATATTCAATATATCCCTTAATTTCTGCCTCTAACTGCCTAATCTTCTTGACTTCTAAATTAAATATTTCTTCTATTTCTTCAAGAGTATTAACCTTTTCTAAATTACAAAAACTTCTTGAAAGTATAACTTGACTTGAACCTAACCTATAATGTTCCTTTAAAATCATCTCTGCTTTTATATCTCCCTTGCCCAGAGATGCTATTCCTCCAAATCCATACTTAATATTAGTTTTTTTTATTTCATTACAAATCTTCTCTACCATTCCATTGGCCAATAGCTCAAACATAAATTTCTTTTTATATGCTAAATGAAGGTCATTTAATCCAATATGTATCTCATCTATTCCTTTTACTTTTAAAATATCTTTTAATCTCTCTACTGCTTCTTTAGTTTCTAATAGTAAACATACTTTTGCTCTTCCATCTACATATTTAATAAATTTCTCAACTTCCCTTTTAGATCTAAACATAGGAAGCATAACAATATCTGCTCCTCTATTAATAACTTCATCTATTTCCATCTTTGAATTTTCATATATAGGATTAACTCTAACCAATAATTGTGATTTATTTAATGATTCTTTAATTGTAGTTACATCTTCAATTTTATGTCTAGATATTACTGTATCAAGACCTCCTTGTCTTTCTTCCTTTCCTATAATCTCTAAATCAACAAAAATCCTATCTACTCCAGCATTTTGTGCTATTTTAGCTACTTCAGGTTTATTAGTTATATACATTAATTTTAAAGACATAATAACTCCTCCTATATATCAAGTGATTTTTTATTAGATGTATTAGATACATTGTAGTTATCTTCCATTAATAATACCTTTTTTATAGTTAACAGGAATAATTTAGCATCTAATATAAAACTTAAATTCTCTATATACTTCACATCGAACTTTATTCTTTCTGTCCACTCTAGTTCTTTTCTACCATTAAGTTGAGCTAATCCAGTAACACCAGGTAACACATTAAATCTCTTCTTTTGTTCTTCTGTATACTCTTCAAACTTCCAAGGGTGATAGGTTAACACAGGACGCGGTCCTATAAAACTCATTTCACCTTTTAAAATATTAACTAGTTGAGGTAGCTCATCAATACTAGTTTTTCTTATAAATGCTCCTACTTTGGTTACACGTGGATCATCTTTAAATGAATAAACTCCAGTCCCCTGTTTCTCTGCCCCTACAGTCATTGATCTAAACTTTAATATCTTAAATACTTGTCCATTTAATCCAATTCTATCTTGCTTAAATAATATTGGTCCTTTTGAATCTATTTTTATTATAATTCCTACTATTAATAATATAGGTGATAGTCCTATAATCATTATTAATGATAATAAAAAATCTAAACCTCTTTTTATATATCTATACATTTAAACTTTTCCTACCTTTTTATTTATATACTTTATTAATAAATTCACCTTCTGTTATTGCAGCTTTTAAATTATTAAAAATTATCTTATATAATCTTTCACTATTTCTATTAGATACAAAGGAGTTATGTGGAGTTATAATTACTCCTTCCATATTCCATAATTCACTTTCTTTTTCTAAAGGTTCTTTATTAAATACATCCAATATTGCTCCTGCAATTTTTTTATTTTTTAAACTACTAATTAAATCATTTTCATTTATAATTTCTCCTCTTGACACATTTACTATAATAGATGTATTTTTCATTTTTTCTAAAATTTCTTTATTGATAATCCCATACGTGCACTCAGTTAAAGGAAGCGTTAAAATTAAAATATCAAATTTATTAATATATCTATGTAATTCATCAATCAAGTACATTTCATCAAAAAACTCTCTTTTCTCTGTTGAAATATCCAATCCAGTTACATATACTCCAAAAGCCTGCAATCTTTTTGCAATTTCTGTTCCAATACTTCCTGCTCCTACGATACAAACACTTTTTGAATTTAACTCCAGTAAATCCCTTCTCTTTTCCCAAATGTTATTTTTCTGATTATCCATAAATATAGCAGATGACTTATATAGCTCTAAAATTTTAAGAATCACCCACTCTGCTATAGGAATACTATATACTCCTCTTGCATTACATAGATTTATTTTATCTAAATCTACCTTTTCTAACGGAAATCTTTCTAGTCCCGCACTAGTTAGTTGAACCATCTTAATATTTTCAAATAAACTAATATCATTATTTAAAAACAGTCCATTACATACAACTGCATCAAATTCATTAAAATCTATTTCTAACCTTTTTGTTTCATCTTTCATAAATGTTATTTCATATCCTAATTCTTCAATTTCTTTTAATTGCTCTTTAGAATACTTAAAACAACCAGTCAATAAAAGCTTCATACTCATCTACTAATCCTTTCATCATTCTTCGTTTTTTTACCCATGAAAATCTGTAAAAATCCCCCATAAGAAAAAAAATTTTATCTTACCTGAATGTTAACCTCATCCGGATCCCTAAAAGTATCAACAACCATCTTTAATTGTTTCTTAAGTCTAACCTTACTTCCCTTAGTTGCATACTTTAAAAGTTCTTCTGTCTTTCTAGCGATATCGTCAATTTCAAACTCTCCAGGTTTTCCTATAAATATCTTCTCATGTTTAGTTTCAGTTAAACCTTCCTCATTCATAAGAAGCTCTTCATAAAGCTTTTCTCCTGGTCTAAGTCCAGTAACTTCAATTTTAATATCCTTATTAGGTTCAAATCCACTAAGCTTAATAAGATTTTCAGCTAAATCATATATTCTTACTGGTTTACCCATATCAAGAACAAAAATTTCTCCACCTTCAGCATAAGCTCCTGCTTGAAGTACTAATTGAGATGCTTCAGGTATAGTCATAAAGTATCTTGTAATATCCTTATGGGTTAAAGTAACAGGTCCACCTGCTGCAATTTGCTTTTTAAATAAAGGAATTACAGAACCATTACTTCCAAGAACATTACCAAATCTAACTGCAACATATTCTGTATCACTTACTTTATTAAAGGCTTGAACTATCATTTCACACATTCTCTTAGTTGCACCCATTATATTAGTAGGATTAACTGCCTTATCAGTAGAAATAAGAACAAACTTTTCTACTCCATAACTATTTGCAAACTCTGCTGTATTAAATGTACCAACAACATTATTTTTTATTGCTTCTTCTGGACTAACCTCCATAAGTGGCACATGCTTATGAGCTGCTGCATGAAATACTACATTAGGACTATACTTTGTATAAACCTGTCTTAGTCTATTTCTATCTCTAACTGACCCTATAAGAGTTACTAAATCTAACTCTGGGAATGTTCTTTTTAACTCATTTTGTATTTCATAAGCATTATTCTCATAAATATCAAAAATTATAAGCTGCTTAGGATTAAATTTAGAAATCTGTCTACAAAGCTCCGAACCAATAGATCCTCCTCCACCAGTTACAAGAACTATTTTTCCTTCTAAATAATCAGCTATACCATCATAATCTAACTTAATTGATTCTCTTCCTAATAAATCTTCTACATCTACATCTCTTATTTTATTAATAGAAAACTTACCATCTATCATTTCAGAAACACCAGGCATAATCTTTACGGCTATATGAGCATCTTTACAACACTCTATTATTTCCTTTAAAACACCTTCCTTAATAGATGAAATTGCAATTATTATTTCATCAACCTTTTTAGCTTTTGCAACTTCTATAATGTTATTTCTATTTCCTAAAACTTTAACACCATTTACATAAGTTCCAAGCTTTTGCTTATCATCATCAATGAAAGCAACTACCTTCTTACCTAAATTAGGATGCTTCTTATATTCATTAGCAACAAGGGCACCACCTGAACCTGCCCCTACTATAAGAACATTTTTAAAATCTTTATTCTTTTCAATTTCAGTATACTTAATGGCTCTTCTTAATACTCTCCAACCAATTCTTACTCCATTGCAAAGAACTAAAATCATAATTCCAGCAAGTATATTTACCATTAATGGAATTCTATCATTACTAAGTAATGATATTCCTAGAGTTAATGTAATACCTATAATTACAGCTATTACTCCATTTATAACCTCATCCATTCCAGCTAAAGTCCATACACTTTTGTATTGTTTATTAATATAAAAAGATAAAATATAAATTATTTCAAAAAATATAACTTTAAATATATGTTCTTTAAAATAAATAATAATTTCATTTAAACTATTATTGTCTAAATAAAGTCTAAATATAAAAGCTAAAAAATAAGCTACTAATATTAATAAAAAATCTACTATTAATAATGTTAGTATTTTTAACTTTCTATTACTGAATACCCTTTCTATTAAGCTCTCTTCTTCCACTTTTATCCCCCCGAATCTCTTTAAAAAACTTATTTTATTACTTTATTCCTTAAAAAAGGCAAATTACTCGTCCCCCAATAATTTGCCATCTTAAATTATATTTATACCCTAATAATTACCTTTTACTATTAAGTCTTCTTCCTGTTCTACTAGCATCATCCCCATAATAATAGTAATATTTATTCTTTTTATTTTCTGCTGCATTAAGAACTGTACCAATGATATGTCCATTAACCTTCTTAAGCATAGAAACTGCATTATGAACTGCCTCTTTCTTAGTTACTCCAGATCTTACAACTATTAATGTTCCATCAGCCTTAGTTGATAAAATTTGTGCATCAGTTACAGCTTGAAGTGGTGGAGTATCTAAAACAATATAATCATACTTCTCCTTCATTTCTTCTAAAAATGCCGTCATAGCTTTAGATGCTAACATTTCAGCTGGATTTGGAGGAATATTTCCTGCTGTTATAATAGATAAATTAGGATTTATCTTATTAATAACTGTTTCTATTCTTTGTTTACCTATTAATAAATCTGAAATACCACATGTATTAGTAATCTTAAATCTTTTATGTATAGAAGATCTTCTCATATCACAATCAACCAATAATACCTTACTTTCACCTTGAGCTAATACTAAAGCTAAGTTTCCTGCAACAGTAGTCTTACCTTCACCTGGATTAGCACTAGTAACAACTAAAGTTTGATACTTCTTATCAAAAGAAGAATATTGTATGTTAGTTCTTAAACTTCTATAAGCTTCAGCTGCTATAGACTTTGGCTTTTTTTCAACTATAAACATTTAGCAATCCTCCTATACTTCTTCAACTTCAGGAATTATTCCAACTACAGGTATATCTAATTCTCTTTCAAGCTCTTCTTTACTCTTGAAAGTATTATCAAGATATTCAATAAGGAATACTAATCCTACACTAACCATAAGTCCTAATAAAAATGCAATTGCAACATTCATTTTCTTATTAGGCGCTACTGGATTTTCTGGTAATTGAACTGCTTCAATTACTCTAACATTACCATTTGGAACAAGTTCCTTTGCTAAAATAACAAATTCATTAGTTATACCTTCTAATATTTCCTTTGCTACTTCAGGACTCTTGTTTTGATATTTAATTTGAAGTATTTGTGTATCACTAACTGGTGTTACTGTTAATGCTCCCTTTACTGCTGGTACTGTTAAATCAGTATTATTAGTACTATTAATAGCAGCTTGTACTACCTCATTAGTTTTTATTGTTTCTGCATAAGTTTGTAATAGCTTTTGATACATTTGAATATCATTTGTGTTATATCCTTCTTGATTGCTTTCTTCCTTACCTATAAAAACCTTAGTGCTCGTCTCATAAGTTGGCTTAATTACGAAGAAGCTTAATACTCCTGAAATTAATGTAGCAACTAAAGTTATAGAAACTATAAGAATCCAACGCTTTTTTAATGCTTCAAAAATTTCTGATATACTTATCACTTGTTCTTCCATTTCGTTCATTAATATACTCTCCTTTTATTTTTAATAAGTAAAAATTAGTACTATAACAAATTTTACCTTTAATACCTTTTATTTAAATTATAAAAAATTTTAACTATTTTACTCGTTAATTTCTTAATTCATTTTCACCTAATTATTTAATTAATTTCAATATTTTATATATAAGACAAAGTCTTTAATTTTAAATTTAATACCACTTTAGTTTTTATATAATTATTTAATAAAACTTTAATTATTTTTCTTTTTTTCTTTATTTTTATATATTTTTCAACATCTTTTTAACAGTAGCTATTATATCATAAAAAAAAATCACTTAAAAGTTAATTAAACTACAGACAATCTCCACTTGTAAACGTTTGGCCTTACTTTCATGTTTTATTTTGTAAATTATATGCTTATATTTTTCTTTTGTTTCCTTTATTTTATAATTTTTTTAACTTTTTTTTAATTCTCCTTTCTTATACTCTAATATGTAACTTTCGCTTGTCGAAAGTTGTTGTATTATTTTTTTATTAATAATTTTTAACAATATGTAATATGTTACAAATATTCATTCCCCCTCTTCCATTTTTTTGAATATATAGTATAATAAACATATGTTCTAGAATATATGTTCGAATTGTTATCAACTTAATTTATCTTTAAGTAAAATAAAATTATTTAATAAAAAGGGGGACTTTATTTTGAAATCTTTATGTTTAGAAAATAAGGATAATATTAATTTAAGAGAAAAATCACTTTATTCAAAAAGTAATTCTAATATTTTATTCCATACTTTATGTAATGCTAAAAATCAGGATAAAGATGCTATTCTTTTTTTCATTGAAAAATACAAACCACTAATAAAAAAATATGCTTTTAAATATAAATTAAAAAATTACGATAGTAATGACCTAATTCAAATTGGAAATATATCTATTATTACAGCAATCAATAAATATGACCTTTCTAAAGGTAATGAACATATTGATTCTTATATTATTAATACTATTAAAAATGCTTTTAGAAACTTAGCCCGAAGTGAAATTAAATATACTTCTGAATCTAGTCTTAATATTACTGTTGATGAAGATAATGAAATTGAAGCTTTGCTTAGGGATTCTCTTGATTTAGAAGAATATATTATTAACTCTATGATGCATGACTTATTAAAAACTATTCTAGCTACCCTTTCTAATGATGAACATGAATTAATTCGTATTGCTTACTTTACTCCTAATACTAATTTATATAGATATTGTCTTGATAATAACTTAAACTATCCAAAGAAAAGAAGAGAACTTATTTCTTTAATAGATAAACTTCGTAAACTTATTGAGGTTTAAATCAAAAAAGAGAATTACTTAATATAAGGTAGGTGAACCTTTATTAAGTAATTCTCTCTTAAATGAGATTTAAAATTTTAAATATATAATATCTTATTATAAATATATTATATAAGTTATATATTTATTCTATAATTTATAGGTTTTTAATCCCTATGTTTAAAATATACTTTTAGAAAATTCCTAAGAACTTTTTTTCTTTAACTAAAGTTCCTTTAAAATCTATATCTTCATTTTTAAGCATTGCTTTTCCATTATCATCAAAAGTACGTCTTTGTATTGCTTCTAAAGCTTTTAAAGCTTCTGTCATATTAGTATCTCTTCCTCTATCTCTATGAGCATCAGATCCAATAAAGCTATATATGTTATTTTCTAAATATTTTGCTGCAGTCTTTTTAACATCTTTTCCAAAGGCTCCAGTTATACTTCCTGCATTTAATTGAAATAACATTCCTTCCTTTATAAGCATATTAATCATTGATGGCTTCTTTATAAATATCTTATATCTTTCAGGATGAGCTATTATTGGTGTAATTCCTCTTATTTGAAGTTCATATATATTATTTATTACTTCATTAATATCAAATTCTAACATAGGAAGCTCTATTAACATATATCTTGTATTATTAATTGTTCCTATCATTTTATCACTGTAGTATTCTAATATATTTCTACTATAATAAACTTCTTGCCCAGCATATATGTTAATATCTATATTATTATCTCTTGATATTTTCTTTAAATTTTCCACTCTATTAAGTACTTCATTATACTCAACTTCAAATCTTCCTCTCATAAAGTGTGGTGTTGCAATTATATCAGTTGTTCCTGATAACTCTGCCTTTTTTAACATACTTATTGACATTTCTATGTCTTTTGAACCATCATCTATGTTATTTAATATATGTGAGTGTATATCTATCATTCCCTTATCCCCTCTCCGCTTTTATACTTATATTTTATTATATAGTACATGCTACCTAGTAGGAAAGAGGATTATAACATATATGCTTTTCTTATTAGTTAATAATTGTCTATTCTATATTTACAATTAATTATTTGCCATTATCCAAGGCCTGGAACAACTACATTCTCACTACTATCTGGTGTTTCATCATCAGGTACTTCTGGCCATGTTGGAATAGTTTCATCTGGTTTTATATCCACTCCTCCTCCAGTACCTTCATCAGTCTTATTAATATAAACAACTATTCTTTGAATAGAATCACTATAATAATATTCCATAGCAATATGATCTAATTCATTACCTGTGTATTGCATTCCTTCTTCATATATATTCTTAATTGCCTGTAATAACTCTTTATCTCTTGATCTAAATTTATTAGGTGAATATCCTTCTGTAACACACCAAATTGCAATTTGTGTTGCAAAATATGCATTATCATCTGTTGAAACTCCTATTTCAGCTACACTTTTGTTAGGGTAACCTGCTGACATCATTCCAACAACTTATCTTGCTGGTTTACCCACAAACTCAAAGCGTTGTCCTGATGGATAATCTTTCTCTACTTCTAAACAATATCCTGGTCCAACACTTGTTTCTATTCTTTTTGCCTCTAAAATAAAATTTTCATAAGCTATTTCATTGATTATTTCATCACCTACGGTAACAGATACATGATTAGGAATTGATAACTTTTCTGTTGGTAATGCTATTACATTAGCACTTAGATTTGTTATTAATAATAGTACTGTAAATAGTATAATAAATATATTATTTCTATGTTTTTTCATCAGATTCACCTCCAATAATATTTCTAATTTTAGTGTTATCTTTATTTAGAAATATATTCAAGATAAATCCTATAAATATTAATTATTACCTTTCTGTAATATTTTTTAGCTTTGCTACTAATATAGTTCTTGCACCTGTATATTCATAACTACAGGTTACTAATGTTATTATTTTATCTTCATTACTTATCTCAATATCCTTATTAAACATTGATTTTGAACCTTCATTTAATACATAGCTTGCAAAGGCTTCATTATCTATAAATTCTGTTTCTATATTAACTTTACTTTCATCTTCAACATATACTGAAAATACTTCATATTGATATAATATATTATTTCTTACTATATTAATTATGTTGTTATTATTAAAGAAACTCTCTTCTTTAAAATTAGTCAAATTATTAAACATAGTACCATTTCTCATATTATGCCCATATAAAATAAGATTTCTATCTTCATCTATATTATTTCTATAATCCACAAATACTGTTCCTGATATATTGCTTTCCTTTTTAAAGCTATGTTTTAAATAGTATTCATTATCATCAGTTTGAACTACAGGATAATTAATTTCTGTATTTGGAATTTGAATCCACATTTCATAATTATTATTTATAGATTTTAGCTCTTCTTCATTTGCATTTATTACTTTATTTTTATAATTTACTACGTTGTCTAATGCTTCATTAACATTTTTTGAATTAGCATCTACTTCTTCACTATTATCTGATAAATATACTTCACTTATATTAGGTGCAAAACTTTGAATTTCATTATTTAATTTTTTATCAACAAAATAATTATAAAACTTATAACCAATTATAGATAAGCAACATACAATAATAATAAATAACGTTGTATTAGTTACCCTCTTCATTAATTTCCTCCTTTTTTTTATATAAATATATAAAACACAGAACTTGGTTATCTTTACTTAGTTCTGTGTTTTATGCTTTATCTCAAATTATTTTATTTTTTCT
This sequence comes from Clostridium sp. K13, assembly GCF_019734195.1. GTDB lineage: Bacteria > Bacillota > Clostridia > Clostridiales > Clostridiaceae > Clostridium. The sequence goes on from NZ_JAASHM010000004.1 coordinate 47,582, forward strand.
TTCTATTATTTATTAGTAATCCACCACTTGCTAATATTAATATTCCAAAAACTCCTGCTAATCCAACTTCACCAGTCTTTGGATTTGATGGCTTCTTATTTGTAGTAGTTGTTGTATTACTTGGTTTTTTATTTGTAGTTGTTGTTTTATTTTCTTCTTTTTTATTTGTATGAGAAACCTTTATTATTTTTCCATCTTCTTTTATCTCAAAGGTATGCTCAGTATTATCTAATACATATCCTGCTGGAGCAGTAATTTCTTGATAAGTATATTTTCCATAAGGAAGCTCTATAAATCTAACTATTCCCTCTTCATCAGTCTTAGCTTTTGAAACTACTTCACCTGCCTCATTTTTTACAACGAACTCTGCATCTTTTAATGGTTTTTCATCTTCATTAACTTTAGTTATTTCTATACTTCCCTTTATTTTTTTATTTTGTGCAATAATTTCTACTACTGCTTGTTGATTTGACTCTATATTAAAATATAATCTATTATAATCTTGAACATATCCTTCTAATGACTTTGTTTCTATAAAGAAATATCTTCCTGGAGCCAAATTGCCTACAGCTATTTTTCCATCTTCTCCTGTTACACAATCAGATATTTTATTTAATGCATCATCATAAAGTTCATACTCAACCCCTGCAAGGACTTTAGTGTTATCCTCTGAATCTACCTTAGTTAAAACTACTGAACCAACATCTTTTTTATTTGTAAATACCAAGTTTAAGCTTTCTGTTTGTCCTGGCTCTATAGTAAATTGTTGTTGTCCATTAACTATTAGATATCCTGCTGGTGCTTTTGTTTCTTCTATTGTATAACTTCCTGTTACTAGTTTTGTACTAGCTACACCATTTTCATTTGTAGTAATAACTTTTATTACATTTCCATTTAAATCTTTTATAGTGAATTCTGCATCCTTAAGTGCAATTTCATTATTAGCTTCATCAACCTTTTTTATATTTACACTTCCAAATTGAACCTTATATTCAAAGGTCTTTGATATATTTGTATTACCTGATTGTATTCCAATTAAGCTTTGAGAATTTTCTCTTCCACCTTCTGGAGAATAGAAGAATATATCTGTTCCAACATCTTGAATTCCTGATACTACAAGTTTTATATTAGTATCTTTTTCTATGTTAGTAATTTTAATATGAGTGTATCCTTCATTATCAATACCTGATTCTATGACTTCTGAATCTGCTGGTTTACCTTCTATATTATATTGTAATTCTATACTACTTCCATCAGCATTTTTACCATCAGCTTTAAAGATATATTCTACATCATACTTTTCATTATTTGCATAAATTATAGGATCTTTAGCTACAATATTTGCTATTGAAGTTTGTCCTTCAACACCATCTAAATTTATTAAATAATTATATAAGGCTTCAACATTTCCAGTTAAATCAGCTGGTATTTGAGCATTGTTAGCATATTTCCAAATTGCTAATTGTGTTGCTGCTATCGCCTCTTCCTTAGTTAGGTTTTCTAAATTCAAAGTACTTGCTATGCTTTCAAGACTTATAAATGGGTAAGCATTTCTTACTATTGCTCTTATATGTTTGGCACTATTACTATCATAGTAACCTGAACTTTCTACATTAACCCTTGAATAATTATGTCCTTCTTTTACTAATGTATCTAAATCCACGCAATATGCATATGATATGCTACCATCTGGATTTTGAACCTTAAATAAGGCTGTTGCTGCTTTTTCTCCATTTACATTTACATTATTTCCTCTTGTATCTATTCCTACATAAGTATAATCATAGCTTTCATTTTCCTCTGCTTTTACTACTGATGTATTTAGCCCTAATATAGTAAATATAGCTGTGAAAATTGATATTAGCTTTTTCATAGTATTTCTTCTAATTGTTTTGCCTAAATTCTTAACTATCTTTTCATTACTTTTCTTCAAAATACCATCTCCTTCATTTAAATTATAATCTTCATAATTTAAATTATTACCATTTATTTGCTATTATATAACTTTATTGTTATTTTTTATTAAACAAATATAAGATGGTGTAATTTTGATTAAAAGTAAGTTTTTTATAATATTAATTATATATATCTGATAACTCTAACTCTGTATTAGCTTTATTAAATTCATAAATTACCATTGGTGAATCTTCTATTAATACATTTGGTAATTTAACTTCAAAAACACTACCTTTATTTAATGAGCTTTCTACAGATATAGTTCCATTGTGAACTTCTATCATAGACTTAACTATACTTAGCCCTATACCACTCCCCTCATTTTCTCGTTTTAAGGAGCTGTCTACCCTTGAAAATCTATCAAATATTTTATCTTTTAACTCATGTGGAATTCCTATTCCTGTATCTTCAAAGAATATTTCTAATATATCCTCTTGTAGTGTTATATCAATTTTAATATAACCTTCATTTTTAGTATATTTAATTGAATTTGATACTAAATTTAATACTATTTTTTCAATCATTGCAGGGTCACATTTTATGAAGTGTTCCTCCACATTTGTGTCAAACTCTATATTTATATTCTTAGATTGAGCAAATGGAACTGTTGAAATTACTATATCTTCAATAATTGAAACTATCTCGTAATTTCCAAATTCAGCTTTAAGTACTCCTGTACCTATTCTTGTTGAATCTACTATATTATTTACAAGTCTTAGCATTCTTTTGCTATTTAATTTTAGTGAACTACTATATTTATCATAGGTTTCCTTAAATTCTTTTATGCCAATGGATTCAGTTTTATCTAACAATTGTATTATTGAATAGAAAATATTTAATGGAGTTTTTAATTCATGGGAAAGTGTTGATATAAACTCTGACTTTTTAATATCATTAATTTTATGAGCTTCTATTTCTGAATGTAATTTAATATTTTCAGACATATCCATATAAGTAACTAATATCTGTTGTTCATCTTTTTCTAAATTTATTAACTGAATAGAGCAATCTACTATTGAATCTTTTTTTAAGTTTCTTACTATACCTCTCCAATTATTTTTATTAGTTAATTCTCTCATAATTTCATCTGCATTTTCTTCAGATGCTATAACCCTTAGTAATTCATTTTTAAATTTATTATTATCTATTTTATAGTTATAATCTTCTTTTATTTTATTATTCATAAAAGAGATATTAAGATCCTTATCACAAATAAACATATAGGTATGATTGTTAAAATTAACTAAATTATAAAACTTCTTCAACTCTCTATTTAAATACTGAGCTTCTTTATATAATAAATATAATTCTACTACAGCCCCAATAATAACTGTAAAGAATGATATATATGTTAATAATGCTGATATTAACTTCATATTAAATGAGTTATAATTAACTGCATATAATATATAAAGGGACTTAATTGCAATTAAAAATAAGCTTACACTAAAAGCTCCAATAACAACTTTATTTTTCTTTATACAAATTAATAATAATTTTATTACTACTAATGAATATGCAATGAAAATAAATATATTAAATATAGAAAGTAAGCTTCTACTACTAAAAATTTCACCTACAAAGAAAATCTTTTCTATCTTCCAAGCAATTAAAGAATACATACTTACAAAGATAAATGATTGTGATTTATATTTACTTATAAATTTATATAGCTTAGAAGTTGGCATAACAGCACTAAAAAGCAAAACTATTCTTAATAATGCTGTTGTCATACTTATATAATTACTAACATTAAATTTATAATTAAAAAATGTATCATAATCCAATTGCCCAGTTAGTATAGCTATAGCTAGTCCAACATATACCAATAACAATATATATAATATTGAATCTTTGGTTTTCTTATATAATATTAAACAACTTACTATGGAGATTATACCCATTAATCCATTTACCGTTCTTGTAAAAAAGGCAACATATGTTATATATCTAACGTTTTTACTACCCCTAAATATTTTAAATATAAAAAGAATTATTAATATAGATCCTATAATATAAATATACTTAATTACTTTTTTTGATTGTTTTTTTACAATATTTTCATCAAAGGCTTTACTCTCCATTATCAATCCTCCATTATATATATGAAATTTATTCACTTATTATAAAATATGTCTTTTGATATTATACCACAATTTACTTATTTTTTCTTTTTATTGGATATTTTGTAGAATAATATTTTTTTATTTAAATATTTGTAATAATATTATTTTAGTTTATTTAAAAAATAGAGTCTATAGATTTATTATCTTATAAATCTATAGACTCTATATATTATATCTTTATTTATTCATCACTCTTACCAACGCCAGAAAGTACTAAGCCTTTATTATGGTCAAGTGCCCAGTTAATACCCCAGTCATTTTGGAATATTATAAGGTCTCTATCTTTAAAGTCCTTAACTCTCTTAGCATCTGAAGTTAAGTTTAATTTATCAATATCTCCATCATAGCTTTCAATCCATCTTACATATCTAAATGCAAGTCTATCCATCTTGATATCAACATTGTATTCATTCTTAAGTCTGTATTCAAGAACTTCAAATTGAAGTACCCCTACAACACCAACTATTATTTCTTCCATACCAACATGGTTTTCTTTAAATACTTGGATTGCCCCTTCTTGAGCTATTTGAGTAACACCTTTAACGAATTGTTTTCTCTTCATAGTGTCAACTGGTCTAACTCTAGCAAAGTGCTCTGGAGCAAATGTTGGAATTCCTTCGAATCTGAACTTTTTGCTTGGTGCACATAAAGTATCTCCAATTGAGAATATACCTGGATCAAATACTCCAATTATATCTCCAGCATATGCTTCTTCAACAATTTCTCTATTTTCTGCCATGAATTGTTGAGGTTGAGCAAGCTTAAGCTTCTTTCCACCTTGCATGTGGAATACTTCTTCACCTTTAGTGAATTTACCAGAACAAATTCTCATGAAAGCAATTCTATCTCTGTGAGCCTTGTTCATATTTGCTTGAATCTTAAATACGAATGCAGAGAATTTATCATCAAATGGATCAATTTCTCCGATATTTGAGTTTCTAGCAAGTGGTGAAGTAGTCATTTCTAAGAAGTGCTCTAGGAATGGCTCAACACCGAAGTTAGTTAAAGCTGATCCGAAGAATACAGGAGTTAATTCTCCAACTCTAACCTTTTCCATATCAAGGTCATCACCAGCAATATCAAGAAGTTCAATATCTTCCATTAATTTATCATGAAGTGCTTCACCTAATATTTCTCTGAACTTTTCATCTTCAACTGAACCTTCAATAGCTTCAACTTCTGTAGAACCGTGGTTACCACCATTGAACGCTATGATTCTTTGGTTTTGTCTATCGTAAACACCTTTAAAGTCTTTACCTGAACCTATTGGCCAATTCATTGGATAAGTTTTAATTCCAAGTTCTGCTTCAATATCTTCTAGCAGTTGGAATGGATCTTGAGCTTCTCTATCCATCTTATTGATGAATGTGAATATTGGCATTTCTCTTAATGAACAAACGTGGAATAGCTTTCTTGTTTGATCTTCCACCCCTTTAGCAGCGTCAACTACCATTACAGCAGAGTCAGCAGCCATAAGTGTTCTATATGTATCTTCTGAGAAGTCTTGGTGTCCAGGAGTATCTAATATGTTTATGCAGTGTCCTGAATAGTTAAATTGCATTACTGAAGATGTAACAGAAATACCTCTTTGCTTTTCTATTTCCATCCAGTCAGAAACAGCATGTGTTGATGCTTTTCTAGCTTTTACTGAACCCGCAAGTCTAATTGCTCCTCCGTATAATAGGAACTTTTCTGTTAATGTTGTTTTACCAGCATCAGGGTGAGAAATGATTGCAAAGGTTCTTCTCTTTTTTATCTCGTTTATGTAATCAGCCAATGTTATGTCCTCCTAAAATTATTTATATATAAATTAAATTTATTTCTTTTATTAATGAAACTCTTATCCAATATTCCTCATAAATCTAGAGCGTAACTTATATTTTATATTGTTACTTATTTCTTGGATTATCACTTATATTTTAGAGCCTCATTTATATTATTGACTAGTTTATGAATTCAATATCTATAGCTTTATAATTAAACTCTATTTTTATTTATTTAAAGAACAAATTTGATTTAACAAATCGAACTTTAGAATATTATTTATTTTAAAGGAAACTCTGCTCCTTTCAATCGCTGAGTACACTAAAGTATAACTTCAACTAACCAAATTGAAATTTGGAGTCTCACTTAACTTAATTATTATATACTTTTTTGCTTGATAATACAAACTAATAACATATTTTTATTATGGTAATTTTAAATATAACTAGAGCCACTATTAGAAATAGATTCATTAAGTTAACTTAAAATAAGGAACTCTACTTCAAATTAATGAAACTATTTTAATATTGGGAAATAATTCAACATTATGTATAATATAATCAAATTTGAACTTTAAATTTCAGTGAAATATTAATTCTTGTGGGAGAAGAAACAACTCCTGATTCAAAAGGTTGGTATGGTGAAAATAGCTTATATGTTGTTGCACCAGCAGATAATAAGGACGATGCCATTAACGTTGCGGAGAAATTAAGTAAAAGAAGTGTTTGGCTTTCAGAGTGTATTTGGAAATAATTTAAATCATTTATTACTTCGTATACCTTCCACTATATACCTTTTACGCATATAGGCACTCTGTTATATCAAAATGTTGTTACCAACATTTTGATATAACAGAGTGCCTATAGTATTAAATATATACTTAAGTACTTACTCCTCTATTTATAAAATTCTGATCAATAAAAAGTCCTATTTATAATTATTGAACTAACCAATCCTCTTGTTTTACTTCACCAGTTCTTTCATTAACAGTATATCCAACTTGTCCTATTATTTCAGTATCACCTATATCTTGAACATTAGGATCCTTAAGCTTTAAAAATATAAATGCCCAACGTGGCTCTCCCTCGGAAACAATTCCTCTTTCCCAATAATGAGGTCCATAACCTGGATGTTCTCTCTTAACTACTTCCAATGCCATTTGCAAAGCATCCATCTGCCAAATTTGTTTATTTACCTCTTCTCCACTTGTACTTGTACTTGTACTCTCATTCTTATTTGAAGATTCTTGTTTATTAGCTTGTTCTTGTTTCTTTCTCTCCTCTTCAGCTTTTTTCTCTTCTGCTAACAGTCTCTCTTCTTCAATTCTTTTTTGCTCTTCCTCATAAGCAAACTTACACTCATTAATATTATTCATTAACTCATTCAACTTATCTAAATATTCCGCATCTAAATCTTCATTTAAATACTTATTAATTAAATCAATTCCCTCTTGATACTTATTTTCATTTATTAATTGATTTATCTTGTCTTCTATATTATTTACTTCATTCATTAAAGCTATCTTCTGTTCTACTTCAGATAAAATCTCACTTAATTTACCTTCAATATATGATGAATATTTATTTTCTTTAAGCTCATAAATCAACTCTGCTGCTGCAGAATAATCTTTATTTTTATATAAATCTTCTAACTCCATGTATTCTTCTGTTAATTCTAATAAATTCTCGGCTTCTTCATGCTCATCATCTATAGCCAATGCCTTTGAAAACTCCGATTTTGCTTTATTATATTCTTCTTCTGTTAAGTATTTAATTCCTAATTCTATTGAGTCATTTATTTTGTTTGCATTAACTACATTAATTCCACCTATAACAAGTATAATAATTACAGTTAATACTATAACCATAGTAAACCCAATAATTGATCTTCTTTTCCTCATAGCATCCCCCATAAAATTGTATTTTTATCATTTATATACTATTATTTTACCATATAAGACCTGATTTTTATATTATAATTTACGATAGATATTCCAATCTCAGATTCTAAAAAATCATATATTATTTAATTATCCAACCTTAAATATATCTAATTATTATTTTAATTTTAAAATTATCCATATAAGCTTTATACTGCAACTATCTTTGACTTTATGTTGTTCCACGATATATAAGTAGTTACTTTTTTTAATGCATTTATTTTCAAACTAGTTATTTCTTCTTTATTTATCATAGAATCATTTTCAATATTACTTCTATATTCATAAGCTCTCCAACTTAAATAATGATCTATATATTTAGTTGCAACTCCTCTAAATTTAACTAACCATCTTTTTAGCTTCAAAGAATACATCTTATCAATTGGAGTAATATCTACTTTTCTAATGGTAATGTTATTTATTCTATTATGCTTATCAGAAAAGGCCTGAAGCCTACCATCTAAAAATGCTACTGCAGCTGCTTTTTTATCAATTCTTGGTGCTATATTATCCCTTAACTCATAAAGTCCTAAATGATTTCTGGCTGCAACTATGGATATAATTTGAACAGATTTATTCATTCCATTTACTATTGAAATTTTATCTTTTTTCTTATTTGTACTATTTCTATCACCCTTAAAATTTTCAATAATTACTATTCTAGTTAACTCAGCATAATTACATAGCTTTTCTACATAATTTACATGCTTTAAATCATATAAAAACCTATGTCTCCAGAAAAATGATGTTACTATTGTTATATTAAGTCTTTCTGCACATTGCCTAATAGTTAAGCCTTTTTCAAATAACCCTTTATATTCTTCGCACTTCTCTCTAAATTTTTTTGAATGTCTAAATGGACTTTCAGACTGTTCAGTAAATGTTCTTTCACATGTGTCGTTTTTGCATTTATATCTTTGTTTTCCATTATAAGATCCATATTTGATTATTTCTTCATTATTACAATGCGGACACTTTATAGTTTTATTCAAACTTTTATTTATTTCTATATTATTTGATTGAGAATTACTTGATACTTTTATTGTTGAATTATATATTTTTTCCCTAAATATCTTTAATCTATATTCTCTATTATTAATATTGCTCATAAATCATCACCAGTTGTGATTCTTAACATACTTTTATAATTTTAATCATTAATTTATATTAATTTTTAACATTCTTCCTTCTTACATATATTCTACGCATATATGCACTCTGTTATATCAAAATGTTGTTACCAACATTTTGATATAACAGAGTGCCTATAGTGTTAAAATACTATATTACACATCTAAGGTTCAAAAAACTACTATATAAAAACTATAAACTAAAATTCTCCCTCTTTTTTCTTAAATAATCAGCTAAAATCACCTTCATTTCTTATTAATTACTTAATGAAACTCAAGTATTTACAACCTATTAAATAATTATATAAAGTATACTCACAAATCTATTGACTAACTTACTACTTTAATCGTATAATGTTATTCCGCGCTAAAAAATCAAAGTACTTAGGGGACTCCCCTAAAAGATAAATTACACTATATAAAACCTTATATAATTGTATAAATAATAATTCACAATAATACAAATCTTAGCGTCTTAATTATACTAATTCTTAACTAAAATAAAAAATTCTAAAAACCACAAATACCACAAGATTCATTTCTAAAAGTTATCCACAAAACGAAATTCTAAATATTATCCACAGATGAATAATATTTATCAACAACCTTTTTTTCAATCACTGTTAATAACTTTATAATTTTGATATATTTGAAAAATAATGGATCACCTCAAAAATCAATACAAATATTATATTGACCTAAGAGGTGACCCCTATTTTATTTACTAATTTATTTATGCTGTTACTTCTTCTTCAGCATCCAATTCAGCTTTACCTGTATATAATTGATAGTATCTTCCCTTTTCTTCTAATAAAGAATCATGGTCTCCTCTTTCAATTATTTCTCCTTGCTCAAGTACCATTATTGCATGAGAATTCTTAATAGTAGAAAGTCTGTGTGCAATTACGAAAACAGTTCTTCCTTCCATAAGCTTATCCATACCTTCTGCAATAAGTTTTTCAGTTCTTGTATCTATTGAGCTTGTTGCTTCATCCATGATTAAAACAGGTGGATTTGCAATTGCAGCTCTTGCTATAGCAAGTAATTGTCTTTGCCCTTGTGATAATCCTTCACCATCACCAGTAATAACTGTGTCATATCCATGAGGTAAATGCTTGATGAAAGTATGAGCATTAGCTAACTTAGCTGCAGCTTTAACTTCTTCATCTGTTGCATGTAAGTTACCATATCTGATATTATCAGCAATTGTACCAGTAAATAAGTGAGTATCTTGAAGAACTATTCCAAGTGATCTTCTTAAATCATCCTTCTTAATATCCTTAATATCAATTCCATCATAAGTGATTGTTCCTGAATTTATTTCATAGAACCTATTAATTAAGTTAGTAATTGTAGTTTTTCCTGCTCCTGTTGAACCTACGAAAGCAATCTTTTGTCCTGGCTTAGCAAATAAACTAATATCTTTTAATACTGTCTTTTCTTCATTGTATCCAAAGACAACATTCTTAAATCTAACATCACCAGTAAGCTCTTTTAACATTGGCTCGTCAGTTAATGAAGCTGCTGATTCTAAATGAGAATCTCCTAAGTTTGCAGTAGTTGCTGCCATTTCTAAAATTGATGAGTTATCCATATCTTTTCTCATTTTAGCTACTACTGATGCAGGTACTTTCCAAGCCCAGTGTCCTGTATACTTTTCAGTTTCTACAAGCTTGCCATCTTCTTTAATTTCAACTCTTGTTAATGTTACCTTACCATCATCAACTTCAACTTCCTCATCTAAAGCTGTGAATATTCTTTCAGCACCAGCAAGGGCTGCTAAAATCATATTTACTTGTTGAGAAACTTGAGCAATTGGGTTAGATACTTGTTTAGTGTATTGTAAATATGAAACTAATGAACCAAGGTCAAATGCACCTACAATTGTCATTAATCCACCAACACAACATGTTACTGCATAATTCATGTGAGAAAGGTTACCAAGCATTGGCATCATGTATCCACCAAATGTTTGAGCTCCTGTTGAAGCCTTTCTTAACTCTTCATTATGCTTTCTAAAGTCTTCAATTGCTTCTTCTTCATGACAGAATACTTTAATAACCTTTTGTCCTTCTATCATTTCTTCAACATAACCATTTAATTTACCAATATTCTTTTGTTGCATTCCAAAGTAATATTTACTCTTAGCACCAACCTTACTTATAACAAATATCATTATTGCTAAAAATGATATTGTTATAACACTTAAAACTGGACTTAAAACAAACATCATTACTATTGTTCCTATGAATGTTAATCCTGAAGCTAAGATATTTGTAAAACTGTTGTTTAATGCTTCACCAATGTTATCTATATCATTAGTATATAAACTCATTAAATCACCATGAGTATTTCTATCAAAGTACTTAATAGGAAGCTCTTGCATCTTATTAAATAAATCAGTTCTTATATTACTAATAGTGTGTTGTGATATATGAACCATAGTTCTTGCATATCCATAAGCTGCAATTGCACCTAATCCAAAGATTGTTCCTAATAATACTAACATCTTAGCAAGTCCACCAAAGCCACCTGGTAAGATATAATTATTTACTAATGGCTTTAAAAAATATGAACCAGCTACCATTGCAAATGAATTTACAACTATTAGAACCATTACTAATACTAATAATAACTTGTATCTACCTACATATTGCATTAAAGTCTTTAATGTTTTTTTCATATTCTTAGGCTTTGGAGGTCCCGGTTTTTTCTTACCTTGTTGATCCTGTGTATTTTTCCCCTGAGGCATTTTTCTATTATCATTCTTATTCACGTAAACCCACCCCTTCCTGTTGAGATTTGTATACATCTTTATAGATTTCACTACTTTCCATTAACTCATCATGAGTTCCAATTGCACTAATTTTACCATCATCCATAACGATAATCTTATCTGCAGTAGCTACAGAATTTACTCTTTGTGCAATTATTATCTTAGTAGTATCTTTTAAATCTTCTACAAATGCCTTTCTAATCTTAGCATCAGTTGCTGTATCAACTGCACTTGTACTATCATCTAAGATTAAAACTTTAGGTTGTTTTAATATAGCTCTTGCTATACAAAGTCTTTGCTTTTGTCCTCCAGATACGTTAACTCCACCTTGTTCAATATGCATATCGTATCTTCCTGGAAGTCTATCAATAAATTCATCAACACATGCTGATGTTGCTGCTGCTTCAATTTCTGCATCAGTAGCATTTTCATTACCCCACATAAGGTTTTCCTTAATAGTTCCTGAGAATAATGTATTCTTTTGAAGTACCATAGCAACTTCATTTCTTAATGTTTCAATATGGTAGTCCTTAACATTAACTCCACCAACATAAACCTCACCTTCAGTTGCATCATAAAGTCTTGGTATAAGTTGAACTAAGCTTGACTTACCTGAACCTGTGCTACCAATAATACCAACAGTTTCACCAGCTTTTATTTTGATATTGATTGCTTCTAAGTTATTTTCATCACTATCATCTTCGTATCTGAAATTAACATTTCTAAACTCAATTTCTCCATCCTTAACTTCTGTTATTGGATTAACTGGATCCTTAATATCTGGCTTTTCTTCTAAAACCTCAATTATACGTTGTGCTGATGCAACTGCTCTTGACATCATCATAAGAACCATTGAAAGCATCATAAGAGACATTAGTATTTGGAATGAGTAAGTCATGAAGCTTGTAAGCTTACCAACTGTTAATGTGCCTGCATAAACCATATTTCCACCAAACCAAAGAATACCTATAACACTAGCAAAAACAACAACTTGCATAATTGGCATATTTAAAACAACTATGCTAAATGCACCTTCTGAAGCTTGTAATAAATTATCATTACTAGCTTTGAATTTTTCCTTTTCCTTATTACATCTTACAAAAGATTTAACAACTCTAATACCAATTAAGTTTTCTTGAACTGTAGTATTTAAGTTATCTATCTTTCCTTGCATTACCTCAAATCTTGGCTTAACATTTTTAATTATAAGGCCAATTGAAATAATAAGAACTGGCATTGATACTAAGAATATCATTGCTAACTTAGGACTAATTGTAACTGAAAGAATACAAGCAACTATAAGCATCATAGGTGCTCTTACTAAAAGCTTGATTCCCATTGTTAATGAGTTTTGTATCATTGTAATATCTGTAGTTAATCTTGTTATTAATGATGCAGTACTGAACTTTTCAATATTCTTAAATGAATAACTTTGAATTTTTTCATATTCAGCTTGTCTAAGTTCTGCACCAAACCCTTGACCTGCTATTGCTGAAAACTTTGATAATCCTAAACCAAAGCTTAATGATATAGCTGCCATGACAACCATTAATAATCCCATTTTAATTGTGTAACCTGTATCTCCTGTAGAAATACCAACGTCAACTATCTGTGCCATTACTAATGGTATTAATAATTCAAAAGTAGCTTCTAATGCTGCACATAATACTCCTAAAATAAGTGGAGTTTTATATTTTTTCATATATGGAGCTAATTTTTTTATCATAATTTCACCTCTCCTTTACATCTAATGTACTTGCTTATACATATCCATGATTTTAATACAAATAAATTCATAAAAACCTATTATTTTCTGATTTTATTTACCTTAAATATCATTTCCCATATAAATTACTAGTACATTGATTTTCTAATTTTTATTTTTATATAAACACTATTGATAATGTAAATACTATGTTTTTACTACATCATCCTTTATGCCTTTTACAATTTATTTATTTCAAAACAATACATAGGTGGCTATGTATTTAAACATAGGTAGCTATGTATTTAAATTAAAAATAAGAGGATTACTCCTCCATATTCTTTAGTGATCTATATAATAAATCTTTTAACATTTTTACTTCATCATCAGTCATGCCCTTAACTAATTGCTTTTCTATATGATTTGCGCCAAACTGAAAACTCTTGCATATAACTTCTCTTCCCTTTTCAGTTAAATGAAGACACTTATATCTAGCATCATTACTACTTGGACATCTAGCAATCAACTCTTTTTCTTCTAATCTTTTTACTATGCCTGTTACAGTAGGATTAGTTAACTTTAAACACTTCTCTATGTCCTTTTGAAATACATCTCTCTCATGTTCATTTCTGTCTATAAAACACATAATTTCATGTTGCACACCTGTTAAATTAAATTCTGCAAGGTTTTTATTAACTCTAGTATTAATTTTTCCATTAACAAATTTAATCAGTAAGCCTACATGTTCTTTTGGATCAAAGTTACGCATTTTTTATCCTCCTTAATACATAGCACGCTATCTATTTTAACATTGAATTTTTTGTAAGTCAATTTTTATATTATTCATTATTATTTCATCTTAAATCATTTTATATTAAATAAATTGCTTCGGCAGCCGCAAATTATTTTACTTGCTACCCTTAAAATGGCCGTTATATTCTTTAAAACTAATTTGATCAGCTATAATATCTTCATGTTCCTGATTTCTGATATACTCTTCGATTACCTTTTGATTTCTTCCTACAGTATCAACATAAAATTCCCTACACCAGAAATGCCTATTTCTATATTTATATTTCAAATGTGAAAATCTTTCAAATATCATAAGACTACTCTTTCCTTTTAAATATCCAACGAAACTTGAAACACTCATCTTAGGTGGTATTTCTACAAATAGATATATATGATCTACGTAGGCATATGCTTCAATAAGCGTAAAAACTTTTCATTCACAAAGTTGCTTTAATATCTTTCCTATCTCCTTTTTTAATTCTCCATATATCTCTTTTCGCCTAAACTTAGGTGCAAACACTATATGGTATCTACAGTTATATTTAGTATCTGATAAACTATTATTATCCATTATATGGATTATCCTTTTGTTTATTTAATTTGGCTGTGAACCTTTTTAAATTATTGACAAAAGGAATTTTTTTATATGCTCATCGCTTAAGCTAATCTGAACATACCTGCATAGCAGGTAGTATTCTTTTATACAAAAATAATTAAGATATCTCAATTTTGTAATTATATTTTTTAATGTCATATTTTAACCTCTAATTAATTAAAATTTTATCATATACTTTTTTTATTTTTAGAGCTAATATTAATTTTTTTCGATTAAAAATGACAATATTGTCTATATTACAGAACATTTTTTGTTTTTTTTACAATACAGTTGAAAATTATACATATATAGGATATAATTTACTCTTAAAGTTAATTAAAATTTTATATAATTAAATAAATTGAGAGGTGATTTTTTATAAAATTAAAAAATAATTTATTGATTATACTTCTTTTAAATATTTTTTTTATAAATACCTTTTCATATAAAATAAATGCTTCAACTGAAGCTAAGGAAATAATAAAAATAGGAGTTTATGAAGATGAACCTTATATTTCTATAGATGACAAGGGAAATATTTCTGGATACTATTACGATCTTATAAATTTACTTAAGAAAGAATATGATTTTCAACCAGAATATGTAATTTGCAACCTTTCTGATGCTTTAAAGATGTTAGAAGATGGTGATATAGATGTTATATTCGGTTTAGCTATGACAGATGATAGAAAAGAAAAATTTATCTTTAATAAATATAGAATTTGTGTAGAAAATAATGCTCTTATTACAAAACTTGATATTGAATTTAAAGATTTGAAAAAGCATGATAATATTAGACTAGGATTATTAGAACATAATTCGAATTCAGAATTCCTTTTAGATTTTTTCGAATCTAATGAAATTAATTTAATTCCTGTATATGCTACTAATTTTGATGAATTAAAAAAACTTTTAGATAATGATGATATTGATATAATTCTGAGTTCTGATTTTAATAATAAATATTATAATATAATTTATAGATTTACTGCTCATCAAGTCTATATAGCAGGAAATAAAAACTCAAAACATATTTTAGATAAGTTTGATAATGCAATTGAACTCTTAGAAAATAAAAAAAATGGTAAAATTTATAGATTATATAAAAAATATTTTTTTACTTTTAATAATACTAATTTAGAAGATATTATTTTAATTTCTTCTAATGTTTGTCTATTATTACTAACTTTATTATTAGTTATTCCTAAATTAAAATTAAGATCAATTAGAAATAAAGTTAAATTAAACTTAAATAATAATTCTTATTTTTTATATTATCAACCAATTTATAACCCTAGAAATAATAGTGTTGTAGCTTTTGAAGGTCTATTAAGATTAAGGGATAGAGATAATAATATTATCCCACCGTCAAAATTTATTTCTGAAATAGAAAATAGTGACATGTTATTTCAAGTATCATTATGGATACTTCAACAGTCTATCAAGGATTATAAAATATTAAAAAGATCTACCTATTTTTCTAATAAAGATTTTTATATTTCTATTAATGTTTCTTTATCTGAAATTGAAAGTAAGGAATTTGTATATAAAGCTATTAAAATACTTGCTAACTCTAATATAGGTAATAATAAGATTTGCTTAGAAATAATCGAAAAAGTTAAAATTAATGATTTATCTAAAATTACAAAATATATAAAAATACTTAAAAATGCTGGATTTAAAATAGCTATTGATGATTTTGGTGTTGAATATTCTAATTTAGATATTATTAGAAAGCTTGATTTTGACATTATAAAAATCGATAAATATTTTATTGATACTATTTGTAAGGATATACTTCATAAAAATATTATATTATTTATTAATACTCTAGCAAGCTCCATTGGTAAATCAGTTGTTCTTGAAGGAATTGAAGAAGCTGAACAACATAATCTTATTAAAAGCATAAATAATGAAAATTTATATGTACAAGGATATTTTTATAGTAAACCTAGGACTCTTGCTGATATTTTTTATTTGCATAATAGTATAAACGATAATATAAGTAATTCTTTAAATAGTAATTTAGAAAATTCTTTAAACCATAATTCACTTGACTCTGAAACTTCTAATTAAAATAGTAATTAAAAAAACATATAATACTGCTTTAAGGTAAAAGATTATGAATATATACTTCCTAATCTTTTACCTATTTATCAACTTATAATTACTTTCCTGTAACAACCTTATCTTCTTTAACTTTAACAGGTTGTACAACCGCTTTATTTATTCCAACTAATTTCATTATTTGCTCAGATCTTTCTTTAGTTGATCCTGTAATTACTGAATATTTAACATTTTCAGCATCTAAGAATCCTAAGATAGCCTTGTCCACCATTTGAGCAACTTCTTCGTCTTGCCATCTAACTCCATCTTTCTTGTAACCAAATTCTCTTGGTACGAAGAAAATATGATCATATTGTGGTAGATCTCTTATTGCTAAGCTGTATAAATCATTTAATATTTCGATTTCTTTCTTAGTTCTCTTCTTGTCTCCAAGCATTAATCTTCCATATATGTAAGGTACAAAAGTAGCATAATCAGTTATAGCATAATCATGAGCATCTAAGCTTTTTTCTAAATGTAATTGACCTAAGTATATTCCATACTGTTCTGAAATGGATTCGATCATACCTTTATCTCTTAAATAATCAGTACTATATTCTGTAGCAACTCCTACATTTATATCTCTAATTTTTAAATCTACGTATAATTGTTGAATTAATGTTGTTTTACCACATCTTGGTCCACCTAGTATAGCAATTCTTACTGGCATTGGCAACTCCTCCAAATATTTATATAAAATTTCATTTTTTTATTCGTACTAATGAGGAATATATTATAACAGTAATTATATTATTTTTCAACGACAATTTTTGCTATTTTGTAAACTACCTCCAAACTGCCTCAGGGGAAAAATACACATATTTTTCCCCTGAGGTGTTTTAATCTTGCAATTTATGTAAATAATATATATATACCAATATGAAAGGAAGTGTATTTATCATTGGCAACTCCAACAAGACCTTGGTTTCCAGGTGCAAGTTACCATATTACAAACAGAGGAAATCGTAAAGAAATTATATTTCTAGATGATGAAGACTATAACATTTATCTATCATTTGTAAGAAACACTTTAGAATTCTATAAGAACTTTAATTATAAACTTCTATGTTATTGCCTCATGAGTAATCATGTCCATTTATTATTAAAAACTGATTCTAAAAATCCAAGTTTTTTTATGAGAAGATTAAATAGCCTATATGTTAAATATTTTAATAGTAAATATAATTATGTAGGACATCTTTTTCAAGAACGTTATTTTAGTAATATTATAACTTCAGAATTTGAATTAATTGAAGTAAGCAGATATATACATTTAAATCCTGTAAAAGCTAATATAGTTAAAAACGCTACTGATTATAAGTGGTCTAGCTATAATCATATTATTTACAATAAACCAATCCCAACTAATCACCCCTATTTACACTATAATGAAATACTAGAGATTATAAATGTTTATATGACTATTGAAAAAAATACCCCTGATGAAATTATTCTTAAGGATACAACCTCTAAAACATCAAGTAATACTATGAATTTTTTTAGCATAAGAGCTAAATACAAAAAATTTGTGGATAGTGTAAATCCTTTAAATCATATAGATATAGCTAAGCATAATATTCATAACAAACTCCCTTTTCATCATAGAGTTAACTTAAGCCTTCTTAAATTAACTAATACTGATCATAAAATTATTGAATATATAAAGTTAAATGTTGAAAAAATAATTAATCAATCTATCCAAAAAACTTCTGAAGAATTACTTCTAGCTCCTAACAGTATAGTAAGACTTTCAAAAAAACTTGGCTATAATAACTTTTCAGATATGAAACTTTCACTAAAAAAGGAATTCAAACAACAATAAAATACGCTATATTTTTTTGTGTATTTTTCCCCTGAGGCAAATTAAATACCCTCGTGATTTCACGAGGGCTGATAAATAAGAACTGATAAATAGATTACTGATAAAATCCCTACATTGGGTAACTCTTAATTACAGATACATTTCCTCTAAGTTGATACTTTCCAAGAGTAGCAGGAATTAAGTAGCTATCTCCCATTTTAATTTCTTCTGTGTATTTTTCCCCTGAGGCAATAATTCCATTACCTTCAACGCAAGTTAAAATGAAGAACTTTTCTTCATTACTACAATCAGACCATTCTGTTTCTACATTAAGCTTTTGCATACCAAAATACTCATTTTCGCAGAAATCAACTTTAGAGAATCCATCAAACTTAACAACCTCTTTATTAGAAAGGTTTGCTGCCTCTAAATCAAAGTTAATTACATCTAAAGACTTTTCAACATGAATTTCTCTTGGTCTTCCATAATCATAAACTCTATAAGTAACATCTGAATTTTGTTGAATTTCAGCTATTATTAACCCTTCACAAATAGCATGAACTAATCCACTATTAATTAAGAAGCAATCTCCCTTTTTAACATCTACAACATTTAAAAACTCTTCACACTTTCCTTCTTCTATTGCTTTTGCAAATACTTCTTTATCGCAATTTTTTGTTCCAACAATTAGCTTTGCACCTGGTTTTGCATCTACAACATACCAAGCTTCAGTCTTACCAAATTGATTTTCAACTCTTTGAGCATACTCATCTCCTGGATGAACTTGAACTGATAATTTTTCTCTTGAATTTATTAACTTAACTAGTAATGGGAACTTTTCTGTACTTACCTTTGAACCAACTAATGCATGTCCAAATTCAGCAATAACTTCATCAAAACCTTTACCCTTTAATTCTCCATTTGCAACTATTCCTGTTCCATTTGGATGACATGCAACATCCCACGACTCACCAATTTCTCCTTCTGGTAAGTTATTTCTAAAGGCTTCTAAATCTCTTCCACCCCAAATTTTATCATAATAAAGATTTTCAAATTTAATTGGATACATACTCTCTTCTCCTTCTCATCTTCTTTTATACTTAATATTAATAAAATACTTATTATACTATTAGTTACATACTTATCTAATTTTTAAATTTTACATATATTTTCATTTTAATTTTATATTATTGTTTATATAAAAACAATGTGTTTAATTTCCTATTTATTTGCTTTTTTTCATATTTGTATGTACAAATTCAAGTTTTCTTTAAACACTTCTATATCTTAATGTATATTTTTTGTACAACCTTCAAACAATATATATATGCTTAGGAATAAAACCTTTTAGAAAATAAATCTAACTCTATTTATTTCTATAGTAAAAATAATACTTAAGCTTATCCAAATTAAATTTATATCAATATTTTTATTGCAAGGAGGGAGCATCTTGAAAGATAAATCTAATGTTTATTTACCACACGTAAGAAGCTATTATGAACCAAGTGAAGAATCTTTAGTAAGCAAATCTCCAGAAGGAGTTGATACACCCTTAGCAAATACTGTTGAAGATTCAATAGTAGTAAATAATATAGCATGTCAAGAATTTAGTTACATAGACGATGATGATACTGATAGTAACATAGATTAATACAACAAAATTTATTAGTTCAATTCAACAAGTAAATAGATATGTTTTAAAGGAGAATTAGTATTATGGCTAAATCTAATGATAAACAAAATAGAACTAGAGGCGTTATACCTTCTAGTAATACCGAGCTTCCAAATCCTCTTAACAGTTATAATAGTCCTCTTGGTAGTTTAAATAATAAAAATAGAGAAACTATACAAAAGGAAAATAAACAAAATAATTTGTTTTAATTAATACCTCAAAATAATTAGTATCTCAAAAATCAAAAATGCTATGATAAATATCAAATTTTATCATAGCATTTTTATTATTCGATATACCCATAAGGCATGTTAGAAAGAATTTTTCTTATTTCTGATAATGATAATGGACATGAGAAATAATATCCTTGGAAGTAATCACATCCAACATCGCTTAATACATTAAACTGACCTTGAGTCTCAACTCCCTCAATAACTGTTTCCATTTCAAGTAAATGGGCAATATTCTTTATATTATTAACAATCTTGAAATCAACATATGATCCATTATGTATAAATATTCTATCAATCTTAAGAATATCAAGTTTAAATTTCTTTAAATAGCTAAAAGATGCATAACCTGTACCAAAATCATCTAAGGCAATTTTAATACCCTTTTTATTTAATAAAAGCAAGTTATCATGAATAATTATATTCTCATCTAAAACTACTGATTCAGTTATTTCAAAACATAAACTTTCCCAACTTACATTATATGTATTAAGTATTTTTTCAACTTTATCTACAAATTCAACTTCCATAAGTTGAATTGGAGAAACATTTATACTAATTTGAAACTTATCTCGGCTATTAAATAAATCATTAAAGCTTCTACAAACTTCTTCGATAATCCAATATCCAATTTTAACTATCTCTCCAGTTTCCTCTGTGTATTCAATAAAATCACTTGGTGCTACAAACCCTAATTCTTTGTTATTCCATCTAATCAATGCTTCTAGCTTCTTTATAGATTTATTTTTATCTACTATAGGCTGATAAAATAAAGTAAACTCATTATTATCAATTGCCATTTTTAATGCTTCTTTAATCTTTTCACTTTGAAGTATATCGTTATAAATAACATCATTGAAGAATAGTAGCTCTTTACTATTACTTTTCTTATTTGAATACATCATAAAATCACTTTTATTTATCAGATCATTAAAATTATTTGCATCCTTAGGATATACAGAAACTCCTGCAGCAAAATCAATAAATAACTTCTTTCCGTTATTAAATACTATTGGTTCCTTAAATGCTTCTAATATTACTTCTTTATAAAATACTTCTAACTCATTATTATCTTTATAATCACTATATATAACTATAAATTCATCTCCAGAATACCTTGTTATTAGTCCTTTGTAATTTAAACATTCTTGAATTCTTTTACTAAAATTAACTAATACTTCATCACCAGCACTATGACCAAAAACATCATTAATATATTTAAATTTATTTAAATCAATAAATATTAATGCAAACTCATTATTGCATTGTATTAAATCATTGCATAGCTTAGATAGTAATTTTCTATTAGGTAACTTTGTTAATTCATCATAATAAATAAGTGACCTTAACTTTTTATCAAAAGAATTTCCTAATGAATTTGAAACAAGTTCTAGCTGTTCAAACTCATCCATTTTATCAAAGTATAACTCTTTACTTTCTAAGTTTCTAAATAATATTTTTAATTTATTCAGTGATTCTAATATAGGATTAAATGTTGCTTTTATTAATAAAATCAAAATTATTACATATATAATCCCTAAAACTGAAAAAATTACAATACTAAATCTATTAATAGTTCTCGTTTCCTTATTATAAATTATTGATTTTTTATCATACCTTAAAAATATTGGCAGTTTATCACCAAATTCACTTTCTAATTTTATTATATAATCATCACTGTCATTTCTAATACTATTAACAATTCCATCTTTACAAAGATATTCATTCTCTTTGATCTTTATATATGTATCTAACTGCCCCATATAAAATCCTAAATTTATTTCTTTAATTAAATCTTCAATAAAAACTTCTAAAATAGCTGCTCCTAAAAGCTCATTATTTTTATCTGAATAAATAGGCTTAAGTATTAAAACAGCATATCTTCCTGTATCAATATGTTTATTAATATTACTAATTAATATATCCTTCTCTTTTTCGAACTCAAATCCCTTTAATGACTCATTGGAAAGCAAATCGTAATTCGGAATAATTTCGCCTTCATAAATTAAATATTTTCCTTGAATACTAGCAATACTAGCTGAATTTATAAATATAAACTCTTTAAAATACTTTTCAAATTCTGTCATTTCTTTAAAACTATCTTTTATCCTTGTTTCATCTAGTTCTTCTATACTTCTATTGTCATCTAATATGTTTATAATCTTTTTATCTTCTGCTAAAGTATCGGCTAAGTCTTTTAATAGTTCAAATTTATTATTTAGTATTTTTTCAGTTTCTTCATAATGAGTACTATAAGTAAATTCTACACTCTTTTGTAATCCAAATTCCATAAGTACACTATTTGTTATTATTAAAAGACCCATAAATGTAATTCCTATAATGGCAAGCTTTAAATTTATTTTTTTAGTAAAAATCACTTTGTCACCTCAGAATCTTTATTTTGTTACTCAAACAATATATTACCATATTAGCCTTACTTTTGCTACAAAATACCTATTATAAAAATATGCACTTAAACAGCACATCAGGGTATTCTTGTAAAATTTTTACTACAATGTTAAAATAGAAACATCTGCCAAAACAGGAATTAGAAAGGGGTTACTATGGAAAGCTTAAAAAAACTTAAACCATCAAAAGACTTATGGATAAAGATAAAATGGATGGCATCATATGCAAAACCTGCAATTCCATTCTTAATATTTTCAATAGTTGTAAATGTTATATTTGCACTTATAGGTATTTATAATGTTACAGTTTCAAAATCTTTAATAGATTCTGCAATTAGCGGTGACTCTGATTCAACTATCCGCTGGTTAATAACAATGCTTGCAATTACTTTGATTAGCATGTTATCAACTCCAGTAACATCCTTTATGAGTACACATTCATCAACAAAATTGACTCAAAATATTCAAAGAAAAATCTATCAACATATACAATGTAGTGACTGGCTAGAGCAAAGTAAATTCCACTCTGTAAGCCTATTAACAAGAGTAACATCAGATGTTAGCAATATAAGTTCTGCTATTCTTGGTACAATCCCAAGTCTTGTTTCATTATCAGTTACTCTTATTGGTTCTTTTTATACACTTATAAACTGGGCACCTTCAATTGCATTTGTTGCAGTATTTATTGGTCCTTTCCTAATTATAGTTGGAAGATATTTTAGTAGTAAGCTTAAAACTTTATATAAGGAAGCCCAAGAAGAAGATGTTAAATATAGATCTTTCATGCAAGAATCTATTCAAAATATAATGATAGTTAAAACCTTCTGTATGGAAAAAATAAATATGCATAGACTTGTTGAAATTCAAGATAATAAATATAGAATTGCTATGAGAAATACTAAGCTTTCTGTAATGACTTCAATGTCGATGAGCTTCTGCTCTTCTCTTGCATATTTCACAATATTTACTTGGGGAGTTTTAAATATAGCTAAGGGGTTATCCACTTATGGTACCTTTACAGGAATGCTTCAATTATATAATAAGGTACAAGCTCCATTTTCTTCATTAGCAAGTATGATTCCTGGACTTATATCAACTATAGCTGCTGCTGAAAGACTTATGGAAATAGAAGCTATTCCAGTTGAAAAAATGGCTGATGAAAAGGAACTTGATAATATTACAAACCTAGAGGTTGCTTTAGATACTATTAGTAGTAAAGTATCTTCTGAATTCAATAAGCCTAATATAGTTTTTGATAATGTATGTTTTGCTTATAAAACTGATAATAATATTTTAAAGAATATAAACTTAACTATAGAGTCTGGTGAAACATTAGCCTTTGTTGGTCCTTCTGGTGAAGGTAAAACAACTATGATTAGACTTATTTTATCATTGATTAATCCAACACAAGGTAATGTACTTCTTAGTGAAGATAATCTAGTAAAAAATATCAATAGAAACTATAGAGAACTTATCTCTTATGTTCCTCAAGGTAATACTTTATTCTCTGGAACTATTAGAGATAACCTTAAATATGGAAAACCTAATGCTAGTGATGATGAAATTTTTACAGCTTTAAAAAGTGCTTGTGCATTTGATTTTATTAATGACCTTGAAGATGGTCTTGATACTATGATTGGTGAAAAA
The DNA here is from genome assembly GCF_019734195.1 of Clostridium sp. K13. Lineage (GTDB taxonomy): Bacteria > Bacillota > Clostridia > Clostridiales > Clostridiaceae > Clostridium. The sequence goes on from NZ_JAASHM010000004.1 coordinate 72,229, forward strand.
GGTCTTGGTATTTCAGAGGGACAAGCTCAAAGAATTGCCATTGCTAGATCTTTCTTAAGAGAGAGACCAATATTAATTCTTGATGAAGCAACATCTGCTTTAGATCCTGAAACTGAAGTTGCTGTACTTAAAGCAGTTAGAAGCTTACCTACTAAGCCAACTTGTATAATAATAACTCATAGACCTTCTGCTCTTAATATTTGTAATAGAATTATGAAGTTAGAGAAGGGTCATCTTAGAGAAGTTAGTAAAGAAAGTATATTGGAAGTTGCTAGTGAATTAGTTTAATAAACAAATAAAATCCACAGATACAAAATTATATTAGTATCCGTGGATTTTTAAATTTTTACATATAATATCAGCATATATTTATTATATATTTTTATTACAATTTACGTAAATCGTTCTTTAGTATTATATTTTTTTATAATTATTACTACTTTAGTCTAAATACTGCTACTATTAAATAAAACTATATCACTATATAAATTAAATTTATGTAGCTATATAGTTTTCATAACTTTTTATTATTTTTTAAGATTCTGGTACCACAGTATTACCTGCATTTTCTCCAGAGTGATCCTTAGGATGCCACCTTCCATGTACCTTACACCATACCCAGTCTGGATGATTAGCAGGCTTATTATTAGGATCAGCATATTCCTCATTTCCAAGTCCGAATATTTCTGCACCAGCCCAATTACATATTTCAATATAATCTGACTCAGTGCTAGTCTTATCAACGCCTAACTTAAATATAGTTGGATTATTCCACTTTTTCATACACAAATACCTCTCTTTCTTTATAATAGTAATTTATCATTAATAATAAATTAAACTAACTAATATATAATCACCTAATTTACACTTTAATGGTAATTATTATATGTATATTAATTTTAACAATTAATTCTAAATGATTAAATTATACTAATTAATCATTTTTCAATAATACTTAAGAGTTATGTATTAATACTCATATAAACTATTCCTTCATTCCCTATTTGCATTATTTAATTGTTTTTTTAAATAATGGTATAATATTGTAATAATTAAATCATTTTTACAAAAGGAGAAATATTTAATGGATACTATAAAAAAACTAAAATGGATTTTATCAAACGCTAAGTCGATACTTCCATTTTTAATATTAATAACAATTATAAAATCAACACTTTCTTTAGTTGGTGTTTATAGTGCTTTAGTTTCTAAATCACTTATAGATGCTGCTATATCTCAAGAAATTAATATAGTTATACATTGGCTTACAATTATGATTGCAATAACATTTAGTCAAATATTAATTAAACCCATAACATCTTTTTTATCAACATATTCTTCATCAAAACTTAGACAAACTATACAAGAAAGAATGTATATTCATATAAATAAAAGTGAATGGTCTACTGTATCTAAGCATCATAGTATAAGCTTATTGACACGAATTACTTCTGATACATCTACAATTACTTCTACAATAGTAAGTACAATTCCAGGAATTATTTCCTTAGGTGTTACTTTAACAGCTTCATTTTTTACATTATTTAAATTATCACCTTATATAACTTTAGTAGCATTTTTAATAGGACCATTTTTATTTATAATAAGTAGATTTTTTAATAAGAAGCTTAAAGTTATATATAAAGAAATGGAAGAGGAAAAGGTTAAATATAAAACCTTTATTCAAGAAAGTATAAATAATCTATTAATAGTTAAAACATTTTGCCTAGAAAATGAAAATATTGAAACTGTGAAAAAAATTCAAAAAAATAGAATGAAGCTTTCTTTAAAAAGGACATTTATAAAATCTGCTTCTAGAGTACTTATGAAAATATCCTCTTCTGCAACATACTTAGCAATATTCTCATGGGGTACATTAAATATTGCTAAAGGATTAAGTAGCTATGGTACATTAACTGCTATGTTGCAATTATATAATAATGTAAAAGCTCCATTTGCAAGCTTTGCTGGAACTGTTCCTGAATTTATATCAACTATAGCAGCTGCAGAAAGACTTATGGAAATTGAAGAAATGACCTTAGAACCTACTAATTTAAAAATTTCAAATAAAAATATAGTAGATAATAATATTTACTCTTTAAATCCACCTAAAATTGAATTTAAAAACATAAACTTTAGCTATAAAGAAAATAGGACAATATTAAAAGATATTAATTTAACTATTAATCCTGGTGAAATAATAGGCTTAGTTGGGGAATCTGGTGGTGGAAAAACCACTTTAATAAGATTACTTTTAAACCTTATTCATAGCCAGCATGGTGATATAACTTTACAATACAATGATGAAACTCCAATAAAAATTACAAAGGAACATAGAGACTTAATTTCTTATGTGCCTCAAGGTAATACTCTATTTTCTGGTACTATTAAAAACAATTTACTTCTTGCAAATAAAAATGCTACTGATTCTGAACTAGATAATGCCATACGACAAGCTTGTGCTTATGATTTTATTCAAGAACTTGATGATAAATTAGATACTGTATTAGGTGAAAATGGTATGGGAATTTCAGGCGGACAAGCTCAACGTTTATCTATAGCAAGAGCATTTTTAAGAAAAAGACCTATTCTTATATTAGATGAAGCTACGTCTTCATTAGATATGGAAACTGAATATAAAGTAATAAAATCAATAAGTTCACTAGAACATAAACCAACTTGTATAATAATAACTCATAGACCTTCAGCTTTAGAAATTTGTAATAAAGTTTATAGACTTGAAAACGGAAATTTAAATCTTATTGAAAATAATAGGTTATTTAATGAAATTGCAAGTGATATAAAAATATAAATAATAAGGTATTATCTAAGTTATTAAAACTATAGATAATACCTTATTTTCAATTTCTGATTAGGCTAAAATATAATTAACTTTCCCCATTAAATGGACAATCACTTGAACAAGATGAAGAACCATCATTACTTGAATCACTACTAGCAGAATGTATGCATTTTGTATTTGAATGCCCCTCCTTTGTACAAGATTTTGTTTCTTCCACACCTAAATCAAATATTTCTGGCTCTTGCCATTTCTTCATTGTCATAGTTATACCTCCCTTTATTTATATATTTATAATAAATAATTTAATATAATAATTACTTTATATTAAATTATAATTATCTACATAGTACTTTATTAATTTCATCTATTTGCTCTTTTAAAGTAAATATTTTTAAAGGCCTTTTTATTCTATATATTGATATATCCTTAGATAAGTTCAACAACATATTAAAATATTTTTCCTTCATACCAACCTTATTAAGAATTTCTATTCTATAAATATTTTTTCTAATGATATCTATCTTATCAAAACCACTAATTTCTTCAATTTCAACCTTACTATTATCTGATATACATATTTCAAATATAGCTTTTAACTTAACTGGCTTATAACTAAATTTATTGGGAATTCTAATAAAAAACTTATCTCTTTGTCCATAAGCTTTATTAAATTCATTTAAGTCATAACCAAAGTTATTTATGGCATCCTTACATAACTTTCTTTGTGGATATGCAGGCTCTATAAATATTCCATCCTTATCTAAACTTCTAATAGCTGCTACATCATCAGTAATCATGTTATATCCAAGATCAACTAAAGCTGATGTCAATGTGGACTTACCGGCACCACTATCCCCTGTTATAATAACTCCATTACCATCTATATCAATAGCTCCACCATGAATAGCTAATATTTGTCTTTGAATAAGTAAGCCTCCAAAGATAGTACCTAATAAAAAAACTCTAATATCATTAATATCAGACTCATCATAAGGTTCTATTAAAATTTCTCTTCCTTTATATACATAATATTGAGCTACATTATCTATATTGATCCACATTGTATTATTTCTATATTTATTTTTTCTTTTCTTAGCTTTATATTCACTTATTTTACCTGGCATTTTTCCAAGCTTTATTGATACATCTATTTCATCTATATCTTTTATAGTAGCTTGTACTAACTGAGGAATTTCTATATCCGATATTACATTTAACCCATATACTTTATAAATAAAATTATCTATATTTAATATGTTACTCATATTAATGACCTCTCATAAGCAATTAATTAACTAGCTCTTCTAAGACTAATTTCATTTGTTCATTTACAGTAAATCCATTCTTAGGTCTTTTAAGCTTTAAAAACCTAACATTTTGAGCTAAATTAATACACTGTTTATAATAAGATTTCCTAAACCCTGTATATTTAGTACACCAATACATATATACATTTTTTAGCATTCCCATTAATTTACTAGTACCTTCTAATTCCTCTATTTCAACATTCTCTATATCATCACAAGGTTCAATTTCAATAATAGCAGCTAGTTTTATAGGTGTATTTACAAAATCATTATTTGCGGGTACTGAATACATCTGATTAGATTCTTTACTTATAATAAAATCATTACAATTAAATCCTAAACCTTCTAAAGTGTTTTTCGCTAACCTTTGTTGTGGATAACCTGGATTTACTATTGGATATTGATCTTCATCTATTGATAGTACACATAATTCATCAGATAAAAACTTATATGTATCTTTTCTAAAGGCTGCTGTTAATGTAGATTTTCCAGAACCACTTCTTCCTGTAAATATAACTGCTTTTTCATTAATAATTACTGCACTTCCATGAATAGTTACTATATCTTTTTGTAATAAACATGCAGCCATTGATCTCCATATAAGGAATGCCTTTAAATCATTAAAGATATACCCCTCTTCTGGCTCAACTAATATTGTTTTAGCATCCTTAATATAATAAGTTCCTACGTTTTTTATATAAAACCATATTTCATTTCCATCATAAAATCTAGCTATATTTTCTTCATCTCTCTGTTTTTTTATTTTTTCAGGCATACTTCCTTGTTTAACTACTATATCAACATTATCATCATTAACATAATCATTAACTATAAATTCACTTATCTCAATTTCAGATTTTATTATTTTTCCATAAGATTTATAATAATAAACTTTTTCTTCCATGTTCTTCTCCTAATACATTAAGCTATATTTAATAAATCTATTTCATATAACTTATTTAAAAATCTTAATACTGAAGCAGTACATTTTTCCTCATCTATATCATATTCTTTAAGTAATATACTTACTATTTCTGAAGGAATATTTGTTTCATCTAAAGCATCCCAAATTCTACTACCTATGCTATTAAGAGCAAAATACTCTCCCTTTTCTAAATTCATAATTGCTTTATCTCCATTAATTTCACTTACATCAACATTATCATTTTTTAATACTTTAGTATTTAATTTAATATTCATATCTTAAATAATCTCCCATATAAAATCCTATTCTAACTATTTACTCATTAACTTTATATATAATTAAATTGTTATATAAAATATATTATTAAAATAACTACTACCTTTATAAATCAATTTATAAAGGTAGTAGTTATTAATACTTAATAAAAAATATATTACTAAGAAATATTTGCACTTATACCACAACAACACTCTGAACCTGGAGCTCCATCCCAATGCACACCAGAACACTTTTCATTTCTATAATGTCATTCAGTTTTTTTACATCCATTCGCATGCTATTCATTAAGGCTATGGCAATAATGTTTATCATTATTATCTAGCAAATTCATTCCATGATCAGCTCCACATGTACATTCTCCTACCGTATGTGTTTGTATAGATCTTAATCTCTCTAATTCTGGTTTACTCCAAATTTTTTTTTCTATTATTAGTATCTCCTTTTAATTTATTATTTATATAGTAAAATTTATTTAATTAGCAAACTTAGCAACAACAGTATATTGATCTCTTATACCTCCACCTGTTACATAATACTCACCGCATCTTAACCATGCATGAGCTTTCATTTCATTTCCATCTTTTCTTACCCCTAAATAAATAGTAGTTGAAATTCCCTGGTTTTTTAATAATTTTTGAGCTGTTAATGCTTGTACTAAACATTTACTTTCCCAAGGTGTCTTAGTAGCAACAAATAAAACCCTATGTGATATTCTTCTAGCCATTTTATATGTGTCATTATCAACCTTATCCGGAGATTCCTGTTTATGTGATCCCATTCTTTTTCTTAATTTATTAAATGGAACAAAAAGTATAAATGCTCTATAGAATCCTGTATAAAAAAAAGTTTGCATTATATCAAACTTTTCTCTATTATTCATACATATAAATGTTTTAGTTTTCCTAGCTAATGCTAATAAGCTCTGCATTATTTAATCTTCCTAAAAATTCAATTACTGTATCTGTACAAGTTTCTTCATCAACTTCATACTCAGAAAGTAAAGCTTCTATTATTCCTTTAACATTTATAGGTTCTATAATTATATCCCATATTCTACTTCCAACTTCATTCATCATAAAGTATTCACCTTTATCAAGGTTCATCATTACTTTTTCTCCATCTAAATCAGTATCATCTATTTCTAAGTTTTTATTGATTACTGTATCTAAATTTATTCCAAAATCCTTTTTTAGTTTTCCAACCTTACCAGTACTCTTTTTAAAATTAATCATCTCTTTATCCCACCTTATATAATAAATTAAACATAATATTTTTACTTAAACTTACTTATTAGATCAATTCTATGAAAACCATAGTATTTTTCATATCAACTTACTAGATTCATCTTATTTTATATAATCTATTACACTATTTATATAAATACGACACTCTAATTGTAACTTTTATATACATATTATGTAAATAATTCTTAAATACCAATTAATTTTTATTCTTATAGAACTTTATTACTAATTAATTTGTACTACTTAAAATAATACTTTTTAGTATACTAATTTCTAGTGAATTTTTTCATATAAAATTATGCATCTTAGATTAATAATATTATTAATCTAAGATGCATATATTCCTCTAATTACTATTTATGAATCTTGTGATCCACAACAGCATTTTGATTTATGAGCTGCACCCTTCCATTCATGTACTCCACCAGTTGGACATTTAGCATTTTGAGCATGTCCTGCTTGTAAGCTAGCACAATTATTTTGGTGCCACATATTATCCCTATGACAGAAATGAAGATTTCCTGTATCAGGATTTCCTGAAAAAGTAGTTATACCATCATTACTAATACATCCACATTCCCCTGATTCAGTTCTTTCTAATTTAACTGCTGTAATACTTGGTTTTTTCCATTCCCTCATTCAAATTCCTCCTTTAAAGAACTATTTATATATCAGTCCTTGTAATATTCTATATTTTCCTGCTCCTCTATTTCCTGTAATAATTATTGCTTTATCATTTATCTTCATAACACCACCATGAATAGCAACCTTTTCTCTTTGAAGCATTATAAATCCTAGACAACTACACATTAAATAAAGATTAATCTCCTGCCCATTAGCCCCTTTCCAAGGTTCAACTATAACCTCATTACCATTTTTAATATAATAAGATGCTACATTATCTATTTCAAACCATACATAGTTTTTACTATAAAATGATGTTTTTCCTTCTGACCTTAATTTACAAATATTATTTGGCATATCTCCATAATAAAAATAGACATCAATATCATCTTTGATATATCTATTCTTTTTGTAAAATAAAATAGGTTACACAAAATGATTTCCAATCATTTTTTGTGTAACCTATTTTAATGTACTAACTCTATAACACAACTTCTTTAATTTCAATTACTTCTCTTTCAATTAAATCAATTTGATCATCTACTGTAAATTTTTCTAATGGTCTTGTTATCTTAAAGAACCTTATATTTTTAGCTATATCAATACACTGTTTAAAATACTTTGGATTCATTCCACCTAAATATTTAATGTATTCTCCTCTATAAATATTTTCAATAATATTATTTAGCTTTTCACTACCTCGTAACTCCTCAATAATTACTTCTTCAACATCTCCAACAGTAAGCTTTACTATTGCAGATAATTGCTTTGGTTCATAAATAAATTCATCCTTAGCCGGTATTATATATTTAACTTCTTTATCACTCATAAAAGAAGTGTATTTTTCTTTATCATATTCAAAGTTATCCATAGCAGATTCACATAATTTTTGATATGGAAATCCCGGCATTACATATGGAACTTTTTCTATCTTTGTTGAAGCAACATCATCTGATATGAACTTATATCCTTTTTCTCTTAATGCTGTAGTTAATGTAGATTTTCCTGCTCCCCTATCTCCAGTAAATATAACAGCCTTATTATTCATCTCAATAACTCCACCATGAATAGCTACCATATTTCTTTGAAGCATTATAAATCCTAAACAACTACACATTATATAAATTTTCATAAGTTGCATATCAGCATTTTCACATACTTCTACTTTTATATCATTTCCATTAGATATACAATATGTTGCTATATTATCTATATGAAACCATATCTTATTTTGAAACAATTGTATATTAATTCCTTCAGAAATTTTATCCTTTATTTCTGTTGATATTTTATCATATCTTATATTAACTATATTTTTTTCTAATATTTCATCTAACTTATCAAACTCATCAATTTCTATTTCTGATCTAATATTTAATCCATAAACTTTATAATTATTTATCACTAATATACTCCTTATAGCCAATTTTACAATTAATGTAATTAACATTTTAATTATACTATTCTATTTATTTATAATAAATTATCCTTTAGTAGTACATTTTAAAATATTAGGATTACTTATACGTATTATTGCTAGTTATAATAATTAATTTTCAATTAATTATAAAAAGCATGATTATAAAACCAGCCTTAACTCATTTATACTCTATAGCTACTTATTTATCAAAACATTCACAGAAGTTCTACTTCCATACTTTAATAAGTAGTAATACTCAACCCCTCTCTTGTTATAATTTACCACTTATATATTTTGTGATACACTTATTTTATATAAAAAAGGAGAGCTTTTTATGAAGTATTACAAAATATATGGATTAATAATAAAATCAGATATTAAATTATATAATTCTAATTTAATATCTTTATCTTCCACAACTCCAGACATAGAAATAGTATCTAAATCTATTAACACCAATATAGATTCTAGTTTTATTTCTCGTAGTAATTTTTACTTCTCACAAAATAATATAATTTTTATTATAGAAAATGTAGGCCGTTACCAAATTACTAATGGAAATAAAATAACTATAGAATATTTACCTAATACTGATTTAGAAGAAATAAGAAAATATATATTAGGTAGTGCTTTAGGACTTCTATTATTCCAACGAAATATAATAGCACTTCATGGTTCATCTATTGTAATTAATAATAATGCTATAATAATCTCTGGAAACATAGGTGCTGGAAAAACAAGTACTACTTTATCACTAGTTAATAAAGGTTACAGCTTTTTAACTGATGATGTAGCTTCTGTAATAAAGGATATTAATGGAACTTATAATGTTCATCATTGTATTCCTTATCAAAAATTATGTTTAAATACTATTGAATCATTAGGTTATGATAAAAATAAATTAATACAAATTGATAAGATAAAAAATAAATACTATAGTCCAGAAATAATTAATTTCACAAAAGAACCTAAAAAACTAAAATCATTATTTTACTTAACAACTTCAAATAATTTAACTACAGTTTCATGTTCTGAAGTATTTGGAGTTGAAAAATTTAAACTTATTCTTTCTAATATTTTTAGAAAAGAACTTATTCCAAATGAATTAATTAAAGGTAATTATATAAAAGAAGTTTTAAATTTATCTAAAAATATTTCTGTCTATAAAATCACTCGCCCTAAAAATGGAAATAGCGTAGAAAAAATAGTTAATATTATTGAAAAATATGCTTGTAATTAATGAAAGGATTATATTATGGAACTAATAAAAGAAAAGAAAAATTTTTTTTATAAACTATATGGTTTAAATATTAATTCTGACTTTTATTTATCAGAATTATCCCATGCTGAATTTGAAACATTATCTCATATTGATATTAATATTATTAATGGCAAATGTCCTGAAAAAATAGATAATTATAAAGTCTCTAATAGCTATTATACAGTCTCAGATAATGAAGCTATGTTCTCTGCTGAAGAATGTGGACATTTTTACATAAAAAATGGAGATACCATTATAATAGAACCAATAGCTAATGCTAATTATCAACATTTAAAAGCTTATCTATTATCAAGATCTTTTGCTTTATTAATGTTTCAAAGAAATACTATAGCATTACATGGCAGTTCTATTTTATTTGACAACAAGGCCTATGTATTCTGTGGTCGCTCTGGAACTGGTAAATCAACTCTATCCGCAGCACTAACTTTACAAGGCTATGACTTATTTTCTGATGATTTATCTGTAATAACTTTTGATAATAGTAATAACCCCTTAATTCATTGTGGTTTATCTAATAATAAACTTTGTAAAGATGCTATGGAATATTTTAATATTTCTACTGAGAATCTAATTAAAGTTGATAATTTTGTAAATAAATATGCATTACCAAGTTCTAAGAACTTTTTTGATTGCACTGCTAAAGTTAATATATTAATTGAATTGTCAATAGATTATAATACTTCTGTTAAAAATACTGAAGTATCTTTAACGGAAGTATTTGGACAAGAAAAATTGCAAACATTATTTAGAAATATTTTTAGAAATCAACTACTTAATGATGTTGGTTTAAAACCTAATTATTTAAAAAGCTGCTTAAACTTAAGTAAAAATATTAGAATATTTAAATTAAAGCGACCTAATAATTTATTTACTCTAGAAGAACAAATTAGCCTAATAAAAAGAATATAATTTTTTATTATACTTAAGTATTACTTAATATTAATACCTATTCTTATCATCTTTTGTAATTTACATTTTTTTCTTAAAATGCTAAAATTCTATTAGTATTATAGTATTTTTACTATAATACTAATTTAATTATAAAATATAATTTGTTCTATGAGAGGGGTAAAAACAATGAAAAAATGGTCAAAACCACAAATTAAAAATTTAAGTATTGTCTGTACAAATTCTAATTCATGCGCTAGCTTTGAACAAAATCCGAATCCCGTGACATATAGCTCTAGAAAAATGCCAGATTGGGTTGCAAATCTTGGATGCATACATTGTCTAAATTTTGGATTTGATGCTTTTAAAGAATGGTGCTTAATTTATAATAATCCTGAATTAGATCATGGATGTGAAACAGATTCACCTTCAGCTTAAAATAATAATACTTATTTTTATTTAACTTAAGTATTATAATTAAAACTACTACAAAAAAACAAAGAGTAATTAAAAAATAAATTACTCTTTTTTTTTCGCTATTATTAGATTTATATTCATGAATTAAATTATCTAAGCTTATATTATTTTCAATATATTTTTCATATTCAACTCTTTATATTTACTCTTCAAAGTACATTTTACATATTTAAAATTCATAAAACGCTATACTAACTCTTCTATAAACTTAACTTGCTCTTCCACAGTAAATTTTCCTCTAGGTCTTATAATCTTATAACATTTTATATTATTTGCAATCTTTAAACACTTTGTAAAATATTTATTAGTTATTCCACCCCAATAAGGCATAAATTCACTTCTATAAATATTTTTAATTATAATATTTAATTTTTTACTACCTCTAATTTCAGTCATTAAGATATTTTCTACATCACCTTCAACTATTTCTACAACAGCTAATAATTTAGTATCATCATAAGTAAATTGATTATGTGCTGGAACTATGTATTTCATTTGGGAATCACTCATAAATGAAATAACTTCTTTATAATCATAATTAAAATTAATCATTGCATCTTTACATAACTTTTGATATGGAAAACCATGATTAATTTTAATTTCATCATCTATCTCTACTGCCGCAACATCATCTGAAATAAATTTATGCCCCTTTAACCTTAATGCTGTAGTTAATGTTGATTTACCTGCTCCTCTATCACCAGTTAATATTACTGCCTTATCATTTACTACAATTGTTCCACCATGAATTGCTACTTTATCTCGCTGTAACATAATAAACCCCAAACAGCTACACATTAAAAACACATTAACAATAATATTATTTGCTTCTTTGCATGGTTCAACTATAACCTTATTTCCATTACAAATATAATAAGATGCTACATTTCTAACATGGAACCATATCTCATTTTTTTCATAAAAATTTGTTACTCCTTTCTTTAACAACTCATAGCATCTTTCTGGCATACTTCCATATTCATAATCAACATCTATATCATCTACTTTTAAATTATCTATTTCAATAAATTCATCTATTCTTATTTGAGATTTTATATTTAACCCATAAACTCTATAATTATATGTATTACATCTATCCATAAAATACTCCAGTATATAAAATTATTATATAAGAGTTATATAATAATTTTATATAACTCTTATATTAGATTAATAAGTTATTTTTTATAACTTTTAGCTATGAACATATCCGTCCTCTTCTGATCCATGTTCATTTTTAGCATGTACATTATATTCTGCTACAGTACTAAATGTGATTCCACATTTTCTACAAGTTGCTCTCATTCCAACATAGTCTTCTTCTGGTACAAATTGATAAGGAACCATTCCCTCTTCTTGAGTATTATCTACACCCAATGCTAAAAATTGTGGTTTTTCCCATACCTTTTTCATTAATATTCACCTCTTATATTAAATTTTTTTAATTAACTTTTTAAAATCAATATTATCTTTAAATCTGTGCCCCTATCTTAAGATAAAAAGGAAATCTAATAAATTTATTATAATTCATTTTACATTTATTACCATAATAAGTAAATAATTACTTTTACTTATTTGCCCATAAAATTTTTACTTCTTTATAATTACTACTAATTTTCTAATTAACAACTATACTTTAATTAAAATAAAAAATAAGTACTGAAATTAATAATACAGTACTTATTTACTAATTTTATCTATGAGTTAACCGTTATAACCTTTATAACTCCATCCAATCTAATAGCTTATTTCTATTTATAGCTACCGCTGCTCCCTTAGTTAAAAATTTAAACTTATCTTTAAAACTATATCCACTTGAAAAAATACCTGCAAATAAATGATGAATCCATGCTATAGGTGCTAATACCTTAAACTTCTTAGCATAACTATACTTATCAGACATATCATTAATTCTTGGAAAAATAAATCTAAAATATCTTTTAATAGCTCCTAAGGTTGCATTGCCATCTTTATCTTCAAAATTAAAAGCAACTTGTGTAGCAAATTGGTTAGCCATTTCCTTCTTACCATGTACACCTGCTTCAAAAATTTCATCAATTAGAGCCTCTACATATTTTTTATTATTTACACTCTTAACATTTAATTCATCTGGGATTTTCATATGAAATAGTTCTTTACATAATAAAAACATAATCAAGCTAAACTTTTCAAAACCATACATTCTAGCCTTCATTATAAAGCTATTCCAATCAATTTCTTCACCCTTTTTCTCAACAAGTAAAACAAGATCACAAATCTGTCTTACTCCGAATCCTGTTGCAGCAAGATGTGCTGCCATATGCATGCATAAATGCATAGCTAAATCTTCATAAGAAAGTGATAAAGAATTAGCTTTTCCTACATTAACCTTTATTGAATGCTTCCAAACTAATCTTTCATAATGCTCTATTTCACTGCTAAATCCATCTCTTTTAAATAAATTCCAATGAACCTCTACTACAGGATATCTACGATGTACTAATGCTATATGATGTGAAGCCTTATGATCCTCTAAAAAAATATATCCCATATCTATTAATATTTCTTTAACTTTCTCAACATCATCTGTATGAACTAAAATATCTGCATCACTCATACTTCTTTGATCTGGTTGAGGATAAAAGTCTCTTACTACTAAACCCTTAAGCACAATAACAGGTATATCAGCTTCATTAATTTTACTAAGAACTATAGACAAACCTGATATATGTTTAGATTGTTCTATTCCAGTATTTATAGCTTTTTTCTTTAATATATTTAATCTTTCTTCACCCAAATCTACAATCAATTCACTTTTACGTAAAGCTATATATATAATTCCTTCAACCTTATGTTTATTAGCTAATTCTAAAACTTTATCCCAATCAGTATTTTCATACTTATTCTCAACTGTCTTTCCCCTAATTCCAGCAGATAGAATATCTACAAATTGTCTTTGTGTATTATTCATATCATTACCTCCTAAAACCCACTTTATTAAATCCCATCATTTTACTTATTTTCACAATAATCCATTTCCCATTATACCAATTTATTACTTTTTTGTACACTTGAATATTGATAATATATATCAATAAATTAAAATACTTATAAATTTATTCTATAAAATAAAAAAGAACTTTTAAGATAACCTATATTAGTAATCTTAAAAATCCTTCATATTTGTAATTAATCTACTTACTCTTTAAAGTTATTAGTGAAATTTCTGGCTTATTAAATATCCTTAATTCACTAGAAGATATACCTATTCCTCTATTAACTATCATAGTAGTCTCATTAACCTTAAACTTTCCTGCATCATATTTAGGAAAATACCCATCCTCTGGAGATGCAATCCCAACACCTATTATAGGTATTCTAACTATTCCACCATGCATATGACCTGATAATACTAAATCTGCTCCCCATTCACCATATTCTTCTATAAATAATGGGTTATGAGCTAATAATATATTGAATTTTTCAGAATCCACTTCTAGCAATGTATCATTAACATAATTATTATCAAGTTGCTCTCTAGTAACATATAATCCTGTTGGAGGATCTAATGGAATATCTATTTCGTATAAATTAATACATTGTGAATCTTTACTTATTTCAACATAATTATTCTTTATAAAGGTTACACCTAATTGTTCTATACTACTTAGAACTGCTCCATATTCTTCTGCCTTTAATATTTCTGCTAATTCTTCATGGTTTCCATTAACATAATACATAGGAGCCACATCAGCTAATGAAGTAATTAATTTTTCAAGCTCTCCTATATTTTCAACTTCCCAACTTATCATATCTCCAGTCATTACAATTATATCTGGCTTAAGACCTTTTATTTTACTTATTATTATTTCTGTTGTATCTTTATAACCACTACTATGAAAATCTGATAATTGAACTATTTTAAAATTATTAAACTTTTCTGGTATTTTTTCATTAGATATTGTATATTTTGTAATATCTACCTTTCCTAATAAATAAAAAATAATAACTATAGCTATTAAAATCACACATAATAATATTCTTAAATTCTTCTTCCCCATATTACCCCCCATAAATAACTCATCTATAATTTTATCATGTATGGAAGCTTATATATATGATACCTTATAGCTACTTTATAATAGTACTATTCTAAATTAATACACCATTTAAAACTACTTGTTTTTATACTATATTCTAATACCATTACTTAATTTAAATTACTCCCATTTGGTAATTATATACATATTTTCATCTAGTATACTATTACTTTAATATACTGATTTATTAACCCTCAACTTCCTATTATGTTATATCCAAATAAAATTAATATCCACATTAAAATATCCATTTAAAGGAAATACAAATTAAATATCTAATTATATATTTAGGAAATAAAAAAGGAGTGTTATATGAAAAAATTTAATTTTAAAAAACATAGGCTATTTATATTAATATTAATTCCGCTTCTTATAGTTTTATCACTTTTAACTATATCTATATTAAATAATCTTCCAATTTCAATTTCTACTAAAGATAACCTTTCTAGAGAAATAAATATAAATGAAGTACCCTATATATCTACTTATTATATAGAACCAAAGGTTGCTCCTAATGAAGATGTAATAATAGACTTTTATGTAACAGACTACTATCACAAAGAATACACAGATGAAGATACTTCAGAAACCTTTACTATAACAGTTAAAATAGATGGTAAAAAAAATATAGTTAAAAAGAATATTAAAGCTGGAGATAATTCTATTAATATAGGTAGTTTTAAAACCACTGGAGAACAGAAATTTTCTATTATAGCTACTGATAAATATGGTCGTAATTCCCATGAGCTTTTCAACTTTTTCTTAGTTGAAGATTCTAAGGAAAAAGAAAAATCATCTAAAGAGTATGTTATGAGTAAAGATGATTTACTTAAATATAATATTAAAAATACAGATACTTATGAAAACAAATATATTGCAACTCTTAATTTAGATGAACCTACACCTGAAACAGTTAAAGCTGAACTTGAAAAAGTAGCAGCTACTATTACTCCTAAATCTAATTCATATACTTGCATAATTGCAGATACTATTGGTAATGGGGAACCTGGTAACTGGTGGGGTGAAACTATTGTTAAGTATTCAGATGACTATAATAAAGAAAATGTAATGCAAGAAGCTTATAATACAAGAGAAGGTCTTCAAAAACTTCTTGATGATGTTAAATTTCAAGGTTATACCTCTATTAAACTGTTACCTGGAACTTATAGAATTGATCACTCCGACTCTATATGGGTTCCTTCTGACTTTACTGTTGATATGAATGGTTCAACTATAAAATTAAATCAGTTTGCTGGTGATAAAGCCTTGATGATAACACTTAATAATACTTATTATTCTCATGTTATTAATGGAACTATTGAAGGTGATTATTACAGCCATGATTATGCTAACTCTCCTAATAATTCTGAATGGGTAATGGGAATCAGTATTGGTAGTGAAGCTAAATACAGCTCTTTTGAAAATCTAACTGTAAAAGACATTACTGGCTACGGTGGTGGTAATGGCATTGCTAATTCTAGAGATGAAAGCTTAGGATATACTTATCTTTATCCAACCCCAATTGGTGATAGTTTTAAGTTAGGCGATATTAATAAAGATACTGGTGAAGCTATTGACTCCACTAATAGAACAACTTCTGATTTTATTTCTATTGATGGCTATGATGGAATTGGATATCTCTCTGTTAGTAGATACTTAGGATATCAGGGTAATCCTTGCAATACTTGGAACATGATTGCTCATTTTTATGATGGAGAACAGAAGTATATATCTTCTGTTGATAGTTATTTTTATAGGCGAATTGGAGTTCCTGATGGTGCTAAATACATGAAGGTTACTATTTTAGAAGAAAGCTATCCTAATGATTTATCTATTCAGTATTTTAGAATACCTACTCATTGTGCTTTCAAAAATGTTAAGTTTGAAAATTGTAGAGCCGTAGGATTAGCTCAAGCTGCTATGAAGGATATGCTTGTTGAAAATTGTGAATTTACAAAATGTGGACAGTCCTCTGCAAGATGTGCATATGATGCTGAAGATGGTTGGGATATGATGCAGGATGTTACTTTTAGAGATCTTAATTTTTATAATAATCCTAATAATGATTTTTTAACTTGTGCTGGACATAATTTTGTTATTGAAAATATGAAAGGTGGTAAAGTCTACTTCTGGGAACGTACTAATTCTTATGTTGTTAGAAACTCTGATAATATTGCTGGTTCTAATTTAGGACATGCAACTAGGCAACGTAGTGGCTATGTTAGATTTTATGATAATACTATTAATGGAAATATAAGTATTGGTGCTGCTGAAGAAAATGATGATTGGAACCTTACTGTTAAGGATTGTAATATTAATGGTAGAGCTGAAAACACTATTGATACCGGGTTATATCTAAGATGTAATATTGATAAGTTAAGTAATGACGATAATACTTGGAATACAGCTTTAGGAAATGGAAATTTTAAAGATTGCATCATTAGAAATAAAAGTGGTGAAAATATGGGCGGAGTCTATGAGAATTGTAGCTTTCAAAATATTAGCGGAAATATTCATGGAGCTTTTAACATTAGTAATAGTGCTATAAACAGTTGGAGTACTTATGCTGGTAGTTATGACCCTAATTATACTTTTACCAATTGTAAACTTAATAAATTTGAAATTACCTTTGGTTATTGGCATCAAGGGGCCACTACTTTATTTGATAATTGTACTATTAATAATGATGATTTTTTATTGAAATTACCTAATTATAGTATGAAACAACCTATAAATATAATTAATTCCTCTTTTACTTCTAGTGGTGAAAATGGTATGGTTGAATTTTATGATGATAGAACTGGTGGCTCTGCTGGTAAATTAGTAGAACAGGATATGCTTACTATTGAAAATAATAAAGTAAGCCTTGATAATTCTCAGTATGTTATTAGTGGTATTGGTAAGGATACTGTTAATAATATTAATATTACTTTTAGGAATAATGAATTATTATCTAAGAAATTAAAGCTTTATGATGAAGAATGTAAGGAATGTGAAAATATAAAAATCATTGAAAAATAATTAATACTAATTAACCCACACTTGTCTAAGTACAAAACAATATGTGGGTTAATTATTTATAAAGTTCTAGACTTATTTATATTCTTACTTAGCCTTACTACATCTATTAAAAGATAAAATTTTTCGCATATCTTTTTTAGTCCTATAGCTGTTAATATAGAAATTACTAATGTCATTATTGTATTAACCATAAAAATATTAGTTAATCCCATAACTCTTAATGGTCCTACTACGTACATATAATGAACTAAATAAATTTCAAAACTTATTGAATCAAAAAAATTTATAACTTTATTTTCTTTAACATTTCTGCACATATAAATAAAGATATAGAATATACAAAATGCTATTAAACCTTGTGTATATCCAACAATAATAACATTATATAATATAGAATTATCAAATAATACCCTAGTACCTATTCTTAAAATACCACTTATTCCAGCTAAGACTAATGAAATAAACATTAATTTCGTTGATATTATTATTTTTCCTTTATCCCCTACAATATAAGCTATAATATACAATAATATATATATTAGATATATTCCTAATTGCGTATTTATAAAATATGATGTCATTAACTGCAATAAAACTCCTATGGAAATATAAATAATTAAGTTTTTATTGCTTATTTTAGTTTTATATTTATTTAATATTGGTGTAATTAAGTAACAAATCATAATTATTGTAAGATACCATAAATGTTCAGCTCCATGAATATATATTTGAAACCCTTGTAAATTAAATATATATGCTATCCAATTCGATATTTTTATATTATTACCTATTACTAAGTTTATAATTAATAAAAATACCATAAAAAATACATAGGAATTAATATACGCTTTGCCCTTTTTATAATCCACTTAAAATATTCTTCTTTAATTTCTTTTTTTCCATATAAATAGCCTGATATTATAATAAATATAGAAACCCCTACATTTAAAAATTGAGCAGTCATATTTATATATACATTATTATGTTCTTGTACTATATGACAAGCGAGTATTAATATCATAGCAAAAACTCTTAAATAAGATATGAATTCTCTATCTTTCACTTTCATCCCCCTCCCCAATATATAATATCTCTTTACATTATATCATACATATTTTACCTTTTTTAAATGTATTTCATATATTTACAATAAAGAAATTCAGATTAGTTTCAAAATTAAAATTTTTTCATATTATGTAATATAAAACAAAAGAAAGGAGTATATAAATGAGCACCCTATATGAAGTTTCAAGCTTAATGTCTCTTGTAATGAGTGAACCTAATATATTTTCTCAAGTCTTAGGAGTTCTTAATCAAGGTAATCAAATTGATATTTTAAGCATTTCTGGATTTTGGGCAAATTTCAAATATAATAATAACAATGCTTATGTAAAAAAAGTAATTTAAAAATAGTAAATAGTGAATCTACTGAAGTAAAAGGTTCAATAACATTGAAATATGTTGATATAAGTACAAGCACTAATATTTATGAATCCAAAACTATTGAAAACTTGACTTTAGTCACTTATACCTATGGAGCAATTAACATTTCTGGCTATTCATTAAATGATAATGAAATAAAAATAGTTACTATAACAGAATCATCTCCAAATGCAACAATTACTTTTAAATATACAGAAATATTAGGGACTGTAACTGTTAAATATATTGATAACTCTTCTTTAGCTGAATTATTGGCCACTGATACCTTTACCGATTTAAAGTTAGGTACCTATAGCTACAATTCTAAGGATATCTTTGGCTACTCCCTAGTAAATGATTCTACTCAAACAGTAGAATTAACTGATACTAACCATGATGTAGAAATTGAATTTAAATATAATGAATTATTGGGCAGTATCACTATTAAATATCTTGATTCCTCATCTCTAAATGAAATTGATACTCCAACTGTAATTTCCAATTTATCTTTAGGAACCTATTCATATACTGCTAAATCATTAGAAGGATATGATGTTATTGGATATTCTAGCCAAAGTGTTACTTTAAATGATACTAACCTTAATCCTATAATTTCTTTTAATTATTCTATAAAATCAGGTAATATTACTATTCAATATTTAGATTCCTCTACCTTAGCTGAGATTCATCCTTCAACTACAATAAGTAATATAGCATTAGGTAGCTATACTTATGATGCTATATATATTGATAACTATGAAGTTGATGGTGATTCTAGTATTTCTACTACTTTGACAACTACTGATCCTAATCAGACTATATCTTTTAAATATAATGAAATTGAAATTCCTGAAGATTTAAATTGGAATGAAGTGCCTTATATTTCAACTTATTATATTAAACCTGTAGTTAAACCTGGTGAAGAAGTGTTTATTGATTACTATATTACTGATTACTATTATAAAGAATATCTTGAAGAAGATTATAGTGAAACTTTTACTGTTACTGTTAGAGTTGAAGGTCAAGATGATAAATTGTATCATTACTTGAAAGCTGGGGATCATCAAGTAAGCTTAGGTAGTTTTAATAATGAGGGTGAACAAAAATTTTCCATTCTTTGTACTGATAAGTACGGTAGAAATTCACATGAATTGTTTAATTTTTTCTTAGTTCAAGATGACATTGAAATTAGGGAATATGTTATGACTGAAGATGACTTAAAGGCTTATAATATTAAGAATACTGATAATTATGAGGTTAAAAAAATTATTGATTTATCTTCATTAACAACTAAAAATAGTACTACTGTTAAAACTGCCTTAATTGAAGTTGCATCAAGTATTATTCCTAAATCTAAGACTTATGTTTGCATAATTGCTGATACTACTGGAGATGGAAATCCAAATAATTGGTGGAAAGAAAATCAAGTTGTATATGCTAGCGATTATGATAAAGATACAGTATTGCGAGAAAGTACTAATACCAGAAAAGGAATTCAACAACTTTTAGATGATAAAAAAGAGGCTGGATATAATAAATCAATACTACTACCTGGAACTTATAGAATTGACCATCAACAACAAATTTATATCCCACCTGAATTTACTTTAGATATGAATGGTGCTACTTTAAAACAAAATCAATTTGCTGGTTCTAGTTCATTAATGGTTGAAATTAATAATACTACTAATTCACATGTAATTAATGGCTCTTTTGAAGGAGATTATTATAGTCATGACTATGAAAACTCTCCAAATAACTCAGAATGGCCTATGTCCATTAGTCTAGGTGGTGAAACTAAATATTGCTCATATGAAAATATAAATATTAAAGATATTACAGGATATGGTTCCGGAAATGGAATTGCTAAATCTAGAGATGGTAAATTAGGATATACCTATTCTTCATTTAAGGAATTAGGTAATGCTTTTAAACTTGGGGATATAGATAAAAAAACTGGTGAATCAATTAACTCAACAACAAGAGTATCTACTGATTTTATTGATATATCAATTTATTCTTCTATTGGCTATATAACTATTGGAGCATATCTAGGATATCAAGGAAATAATTGTGGAACATGGAATATAATTCTCCACTTCTATGATTCTAATAAACTATTTATAAAGTCTACTGATGGATTTATATATCGTCGTATAGGTGTTCCTTCAAATACTAAGTATGCAAAAATAACCATATTAAATGTAGTTTATCCAACAAGTTTATGTCTTTATTATTTTAGGATTCCAACTCATTGCTCATTCAAAAATATAAAATTTGAAAATTGCAGATGTGTTGGCATAGCTCAATCTGCTATGAACGATATGTTGGTTGAATCTTGTGAATTTTCAAGATGTGGACAAACTGCTGCAACTTGTGCCTACGATGCTGAAGATGGCTGGGATATGATGCAAGATGTAACCATATTAAATAATTATTTTCATGATAATCCAAATAATGATTTTCTAACTTGTGCAGGACATAATTTCATAGTAGATGGTCAAAATAGTGGAAAAATTTATATTTGGGAACGCACGAGATCCTTAATTATTAAAAACTGTTCAAATGTTAATATTACTTTGCAATCCGGTGGAGTTAATACACTAATAAAACATGGTGTATATAGGATATACAATAATAAATTTACTGATGGTACTGTTGCTAATAACTTATCAAAAAATAATACTTGTATAGGCTCCTTAGCCGGAATAGTGACTGCATCAACTTTAGGTGGATTAAGTAATGGTAAATATACTAATTGTATAATAAAAATTTCTACAGAACTCCTAGGTTATTTATCTAATATTACAATGATTGACTGTAAACTTATTCCAAATCCATCTTTTTTAAATAGATACTCACTCTCATTTAACAATGGTCACTTAGATAGTTACTATTTTAAAAATTGTATTTTTAGTGGTAAATCAAAATTAAATAATCATAACGGCTTTTATTGTGGTAAATTTATAAATTGCAATTTTGAAGATACTTCTATAATTCCTAATGTTCAAGCTAATTCTGATGATATTATTTACTTTGAAGATTGTACCTTAAACTATTCAAAAAATAATCTTATTTATTATTCTCCTTTTGCTTATACTAAAGGTACTAATACCAATATACAATTTAAAAATTGTAATATTAATAATATTGATAGCAATACTAAATCCCTTATATATGCTTATGCAAAACCCAATGGCACTTGCTCTTTTGAAAACTGTATATTTAATATACCTTCTAGCCTAATTATTTTTGATGGTGTTTCATTTTATAAAGAATATATAGAAAACTATATTGTTAAGTTTATAAACTCTTCACTTAACGATACTAATATATTAATTAGTGACTCTTATAAAAGTAATACTAATATAAGAATTATTATTAGTTAGCAATGAATAAAGATAGTATAATTATTTTGTGTATTTACACTATCCTTATAAACATATTCCTATTATTTACTTTCTTTAAATGTAAAAAATCGTTGTCCAATATAGTTAAAGAGTACAAATAAAATCATTCCTATTAACATTGCTATATTTTCTTGAAATCTTTTATTGTAATTAATTAAAATTAATCTTATTAATGGCTTTGCAACTCCATAAGCTATTAAATAGCAAATACAAATATTAACTATAAATTTTTCAAAAGTTTTTATATCTTTTTTATTGCTTTTAAAAGTATATTTGTTATTTAAATAATAACTTAATATACTTCCAAAAAAATAATTAGCTACAGATGAAATCCAATAATTAGCATCAAAAAAATTATAAAATAGAAACATTATAACTGTTCCAAACATAGTGTTAATAATACCTACTATTATAAACTTTAAAAATATCTTATCAAATATTTTAACTAACATTTTACCTTTACCTTTCCACACTTATTAGCAATAATATATCGTGGTCTTTCTTTTATTTGATTATATATCTTAGAAATGTAATAACCAATTATACCTAAACTAATCATTATTACGCTTCCGATAAACAACTGAATTATTATTACTGTAGTGAACCCTTCTAATGCTTGTCCTAATATTTTATGATATAATGATTGGATACCTAGAATAATTGAAATTGCAAATACTATTCCACCTAATATTGTTACAACCTGCATTGGAAATGCTGAAAAAGTAGTAATATTATTAATTGCATATTTAATTAATGCCCACTTAGACCACTTAGATTCTCCTTCTTCTCTTTTCTCTACATCAAATGTAATTCCAATAGTATTAAATCCTATCCATGAAGATAAAGCTCTAAAAAATGTGTCCTTCTCTTTCATATTAATTATTACATCTACAGCTTTTCGATCCAATAATTTAAAATCTGAAGATCTCCTCATGTCAATATTAGTTGCCTTACTTATTAAATTATAAAAACATTTTGCACTATATCTATAAAATACACTCTCATTTCCTCTCTCTTCCTTAATTCCTTCAATAACTTCATATCCCTCTTCCCACAATCTATACATCTCAACTATTTTTTCAGGTGGATGTTGTAAGTCACAATCTATAATCACGCAACATTCTCCTGATGCACTTTCTAAACCTGCAAAAATAGCAGCCTCTTTTCCAAAATTTTTTGAAAATTTTATTCCATTTATTTTATCAATTTCATTTGATATTTGAATTATTTCACTCCATGTATTATCTTTTGATCCATCATCAACAAAAATTATCTCATATTCTATAGATGCATCATTTAAAATCTGTGATATCTTTTTTGATGTTATTGCTATCATTTTCTCTTCGTTGTATGCTGGTATTATAACTGATAAAACCTTATTCATTACTTCTTTCCTACTCTTTCTCCTTACTAATTGATTTTACTCCATAGTATTTTGCTATAGCTGTATTAGGCCATTCATTACTATTATTTGACAAATCTCCAAAAGACGTATAACAATCATATTTTGAATATCCAATAATTGTCGGTATAATTACATCATTTATATTATTATCCTTTTTATACATAATTTGATCTACTCTATTATCAAAGCTTACTCTAGTTTGTCTTAATTTTAAAATTGCTTCTATATAACTAGTACTAAAAAATAAACATAAAATACTTAGTATTACCACAGTCCCTATTTCATATTTTTTATCAAATTTTATTTTTGAAAATATATTTCCAAGTGAAATAACTAATAGAATAATGGGTCCAGACCATGTTCTTTCTGGAAAACTTGGTGAAACAATCATTGAATAAATTGAAGCTAAACTACCTATAAAAAAAATTATTCCTATTGCTAATTCATCTATCATATCTGTAAATTTCATAGTATTTTTATTAGAAAAATAATAATATATTAGTAATATAGCTAAAAATATAAACATAGGTGTTAGATACTTCATTAATTCAATAGAAATAAACATCCCTCTTTTTATTAGCTCTAAAATCTCTCCTATTCCCCCTGAATTATTTAATCTATTCCTTTGGCCTGGTGCAAAAATCATTAGTGAAAATCCTATAAAATTCCCTATTAATCCACTTATCATAAATGAGTTTATTTTAATTCCCCTGATTTTAAACATTATTAAATACATAACAGATATACATATTAATGCAACTCCTGTATTTTCATTGGTTCATCCTGCAATTATACCTATTAATCCATATAATATTAAAATCAAAAATTTTAATATTGGTGACTTTATTTCATTATCATTTTGTTTATTAATTTTCCTAAACGGAATTAAATAAAGTAAAATAATAAGAATCCCATATAAATAATTAGATGCACCAGTAACCCATAAATAACTCTGTCCAAAATTAGGTGTAATAATCCATAACATTAAAAATATAAATAATATCCATTTTGAATTGAAATTTTTTAATGTTCCATATGAATGAAAATATATCACAAGTATAAGACTTATGTAGATAATAGTGTTAAAAAAGTTAAAAAATGTCTTTTGGTGGCATAAAAAAATTTGAGCTATCGTATGTGTAATACTTCTACCATTCATACTTAAATAGTGAGCTTTTTGAGATAATAATAGCTCTTTTATATTATTAATCTTACCTCCATCCATAAATGAAAATGAATACGAATAATCGTCTACATATAAAGGTGTATAATAATTTAATATATAAAATAAAACTCCTATTATTATAAATATTATTAATACAAAAACTTTCTCATTTTTATTTATCATAATATCCCCCTATGTGATATAATAATCAATCGTCGTACCTAATTAATTTCTCTCAACTAATGCGACAATTCTTTATTATTTTTTACTATCTTATCAAACAACAAATTTATAATTCTAAAAATAAAATTTTTAAAATATGCTAGCTCTTCTTTTTTACGTAAAGTAATTATAAAGACTATATTAGATATAACTACACAAGTTATCATCTTTAATATTAATGTTATAATTCCAGCTACATTAATAAAGCTACATATAAAACTTGTTACTGATAAATTCAAGAAAAGAATTATAAAAAATTCCAAATATCTTTTAAAGTATTGTATGCTTTTACTTTCTAATCCATATCTATATACAGCATATGGATCATACCAAGTGTTAGTTAACCCCCTTGAAATTGCAGTTGCTAAAAGTATTCCAAAAAGTCCAAAATACTTTCCTAATATCATAGATAATATTAAATTTAAAGCTGCAGTAATCAATAAAATATATCTTCCATATCTAAATAGCCCCATTGTATTTTTAAATGTCCATACTGCATTTTGCATACCTAACATATAAAAATTTATAGCTAATATAATTATTATATTCATAGGTAATATAAACTTACTTCCTATCCATATATTTATTACATCATTAATCAAAACTATTATAGCAATAGTTGCAAAACCAAATACCCAAAAATTCGCAAAATTCATAACTTCAAAAAAATATTTTTGCTTCTGTTTCGACTCTTTAGCATTTAAATTTCCAACACTTGCAGTTATTGCTGTAAATATTTGATTTAATATTGTATTGACTATCCCTATTAACATAGTATAATTTGAACTTAACCCCACAGTTACTAATCCTGAAAAATATGTAATAATCATATTATCAGTATTGTTAACTAATACGCCACTTAGCTTTGTTATCATTAATGCTTTAATGTTTTTTACTAGGCTTCTTTTTTCTGATATATCAAGCTTATCATTTGTTTCTTCTTTTAAAAATGGATACAATCTATCTGCAATTTTTGAAATAGTTATATTAAATGCTATAGTACAAATTGTTTGAACTGTTAAATATGCTAAGAAATTTTTCGTTATAACTAACACCAAAATTTGTAATACTGTTTGAATAATACTTATTATATAACTAGTTATAGCTGATATATAATTTTTTTGATCTGCTACTATTATAGAATTTTTATATGAATAAAAATATGATATAACTGTATTAAATAAATATAAGCAATATAATACATATAAGCTTTCATTAATTTTTGGTGCATTCTTTATTATTATATTTAAAAATGGCATTAGAGCTAATCCTATAATTCCTATAACACATCCTATAGTTCTATATGCTTTTTCATAAAACTTCATTAATACCGCTAATTCTTTTTTATTATTTTCAGCTAATGGTTTATATAATGCGTATATAATAGCCGTTCCTACACCTAATTCAGCCAACGATAACATTGAAATTATATTACTAAATAATCCACTTATACCTAAGTATTCAGTAGCTAAAAATTTAATAAATATAGTTCTATTAATAAATCCAAATAAAGTTTGAACAAATTGACCAGCAAAACCAGTTATTATATTTTTTATTGAATTTATAGTTCTAGATTGTCCACTCATTATATAACTCCCTTTTTTTATTAATACTTCTTAATGAAAATCCTTGAGCAAATGGTAATATATCAAATAACATTGAATAAACTCCAATATCCTTTGTATCTCCTTGTGAAAAATCTATAGCTCCATTTTTTTTTGTAACTGACTTTAAGTATTTTATTGCTTTTGTATATGCTAACTTACACTCATTGTTTATCTCTTCTATTTGTGATGCATTTAATAAATACCAAGCTAATGTTGCAGTTGTAGATGAATCGATTCTTGTTTCTTTTCTAGTAACTGTCCATCCCCATCCACCATTATCTTGTTGTAATTTTATTATGGATTTTGCAAATTTAATTATTACTTCTTCTAAATCTTTTTTATATTTACTGTTATTAGGCAATTCTATCCAGGCATCAATTATTCCTATTGCAAACCATCCTAGACCTCTTCCCCATCCACATAAACCTAATTTATATTTTTCTTTAATATCATAAGCATGAAATGGAATTACATTTTCATTATCAAATCCATATTTAAAATATTCAACAATTTGATTAACTCCTAATTCTATAGCTTCATTATTATTGTAATTTACCCCATATTTAATTAAAAATGGACTTATGAAACCTATGGTATCTACATATCTATAATTAGGCATAGATTTTCTATACTTAACTGTACCATCATCACCTATAAGCTCTTTTATTAATTCATACATATAATCAAATGATAATTTATACTTATCTGATCCATCTAAATTCATAATTGCATATGATAAAATTCCTCCATCAACAAATTTAGGTTTTTCTTTCCATTGTCCATTAGAATCAAAATGACTGTTTAAATATTTATTAATTGCCTTATCTATTTCTTTATTATTCTCTTCACATTTATTTAATCCTAAAATTAAAGCAGCTTGTTGCCAATGTTGAATTGCAGATTTAGTATAATTTCCTTTTAACCTATCAATTATAGTTAATCTTGTATTATCTGTAACTTTAATTTTAGGAGTATTATTTAACCACTTTATACTTCTATTTATTAAAGCTTGTTTCCATACTTCTTCATTATCATATCTTCCAATATGTACTCTTGATATCCAATTACACATCATTGGAATTATATCTATTAATAATATAATTAAAATAATAGATATAATTATACCTACTAATATTTTCATTTTTTAACCTCTCTTTTTTAAACCATATATCCTTTAGTATCCTTTAATTTTTCTTTCATCTCATTCTTCATTTCTTCACTAAATTTATCTGAAGCATTAGAATAGTCGTACGAAAACTTAGGACTCTTCTCCAATAATTCTTTATTCTTATTAATATATTCTTCTTTTAATATAATTTCTCTTGCAGGATTTCCAGCAACTACAGTATTAGGTTTTACATCTTTAGTTACAACTGAACCTGCTGCTACTATAGAATTTTCTCCAACAGTTACACCTGGCATTATTAAAGCTCTAGCCCCAATAAATACATTGTCTTTTATATCAATACGTCCTATCTTTGTATAACCTAAATCCTTCTTAGTTGAAGCATCATGTGCTAGTAAATATGCTTGTGGCGCAATAGTTACATTATTTCCAATTGTTATTAGATTACAATGACCGTAGTCAAATGTTGAACCATCCATAATTGAACAATTTTCACCAATTATCATTCCCCTTTTTATATGATCCTCTAATGTTATTTCTTCCATTAAAAATTTTCTAATTCTATATCGTAGAAAATTTATTATTTTCATATCTCATAACCTCTTCTAATAATTCTCTTGCTTAACTTGGCACTATAAACAAACCAAGATAATATTATATAAATAGGATTTTTAGTAATATTTAATATTCCCTTAAAACCAATCCCCTTTTCATAACAATAATGCAAATATGCTCTTGCTCCATTTAAAATCTTATCTTTAAGTGGTACCTGTCTATATGAAAGTAATTCCTTATAGTATAAAGTTGTCCCCTTCCAACTTTCCATAATATTTTTATCAGAGGTATTAGTTAATCCTCCCTCTAAGTACTCACATATATATGTAACTTCATTTAAAAATCTTAATTTAAGATTTTCATTTGCAATTCTATTCCATACAACTGCTTCTGTTACATATCTTTCTTCTTTAAATTCTGGAAACTTAAACTTTCTTAATACATCAGTTCTATATACTTCTGCTTTATCACCTAATATCCTATATTTATATCTATAGCTTAGCACATCGGTATCTATATACTCATTATCGCCTTTCGTTCCAATAATACTTCCATCAGTGTATCTTCTTAAACCAGAAATCCCAGCAAATTCTTCTTTATTCTCTATTTCGTTCCACTTACCCCATATATATTTTAATGCACCTTCCACTATATAATCATCAGAATCAACAATCCAAAATAATTCTCCTTTTGCATTATCTATCCCAACATTTAAAGCAGTATGTTTGCCTCCATTTTTTTTTTTTATATATCTTATATTAATAAGCTTTTCTTCTATAAAACTACTAACTACATACTCTGTATTATCTAAACTACCATCATCAATAATTAACCATTCAAAATTTATAAATTTTTGTTTTTTTAAGCTTATATAAAGTTTATCTAATAATTCTGCTCTATTAAACGTTGGTGTGCATATTGTTACATACATACTCATAAATTTATACCTACCTCATAAAAATATATAATAATCTACTTTTGACTTCTTTTTTTCTCACTAACTAATCATTGCCACATATTTACATTTTAACAACTTATACTTCTTTTTATTAATTCCTTAATCTTAAATTTAATTTTATATAACGTTGGATTATAAACTAATAACTTTAAATCCTTATTTAGTATACTTTTCATATCCTTTAGTATAATTTTTATTTGATTTATAATCTCAACTTTTTTTTCTTTATCCATAATATTTTCTTCTAATTTCCTAAACATTATATAATAATTATCTCTTATAACATAGTTAATACTTTCTCTTGTTAATTTATTATTAAATTTACACTCTTTATAGATTCTATATTCCTCTTTAACTATATATTTCAGTAATTCTATATCATTATAGAAATCTCTTTTACTTGTCATTATAGAGTTTTTTCTTATTCTTCTATAATAAAAATCTTTACTTATATACTTTATAGATTTTGCTTTTAGCAATGTTTCAAATACATATAAGTTATCTTCTAGAGTAATTCCTTCCACAAAAAATATATTATTTTTATTTAAGAAATCTCTACTATAAAAGTAGATCATTACAACTACCCTATATGCTCCTTTACTTACGCTTAAATTAAAGAATTCTTCACCAGTATATATCTTTTTAATATCAATCTTTTTCTTTCTATCGTATTCATCAAAATATGACCCACTATAATCTTTATCATAAAATGAACTTGCATCAAAGGTTACTATATCCAACAAATCTTCCCTTGCTACTTTATAACATTCTTTTAATGTATTTATATCTATATAGTCATCACTATCTAAAAAATATATATACTCTCCTTTTGCCTCTTTAACTCCTTTATTCCTTGCTACGCTAACACCTTTATTAGTTTATAAAAATACCTTTATGAAATCATATTTTTCTTTATATTGATTTATAATTTTCAAAGAATTATCTGTTGATCCATCATCTATTATTATTACTTCATAATTATCCAAAGTCTGATTTACCACACTATTTAGACATTCATCCAAATATTTCTCAACATTATAAACTGGTATAATAACACTAACCTTAACACTCATATTTATCTCCTAAAAAATTAGATTATTATTTTATATAACTTATTTACTTCCTGCATATTTCCACATATTTCTTTACTTAAATTATCAATAAACTTTTGTTTTAATTCTTTATTTTTAATAATTTTTTCTATACTATTTGCTATATTCTTATAATCTTTTGTTGTTATAATGCCATTATAATTATTTTTAATATGGTTAGTTGCTGATGAAAAATTCGTAATTACAATAGGTTTACAAAGTATCTTAGCTTCCTCTACAGCAATTGATTTCCCCTCAAATTTTGATGTCTGAACATAAATATCAGCCATTTTTATATATGGATATGGATTTTCTTTAGCTCCTATAAATATAAAATGTTGCTCTATTTTTAATTCTTTAACTAATTTCATCAAAGACTCTTTCATTCCACCTTCGCCTATGATATACCATTTTATCTTTTTCCCTCTATCTATCAGCTCCTTACAAGTTCTTATAGATATATCATATCCTTTTGCATCTACTATTCTTCCCATAGATACTATCGATATATAGTTTTTATCAAATTTAATATCAGGCTTAGCTTCGGATAAAATCTTAATACTTTCTGGTGAAATTATATTTTCAATACATTGAATCTTATTCTTATTTGATTTATATTGTTCACTTAATATTTCAACTAAATTTTCTGAAACCGTTACTATATTGTCTAATTTATTAAAATAATACTCTTCTATTTTATGGTTAATATTAATTTGACTATAATCAGTATGAATCCATCCTATTTTTATATTAGAGTTAGTTTTCTCTACTACATAATATATAGGATCTTTCTCTTGATAACCTATTGCAACATCATATTTTTTGTGATTATATGGTAGTGAACTCTTTAAAAATTTCCAAACTCGTTGTTCTAATTTTGTTCTATCATGCTCTGTTTTATAAATAAATAAAGATAAAAGCCTATTAGTTAATACTTTAAATTTTTTTTTTCTAATTAACTCTTTAAACGCATATTTTATTGACATATCAAAATATTTATAATCTTGTGCCTCTGATAATAAGTTGACTTCTTTAGGTATAGCTTTCATAAATACTCCAATGTGACTAAATAAAAATAAGTCAACCTCATATAATGTATAATCAATGCTTTCTAGTAATGATATAAGCGATTTTTGAGAACCACCACAATTCAAATCATTCATTACAAATAGAATTTTTTTCTTCATTTATATTTACGTCCTTTCTAAAGTATTTCATAAATCTCACCCATTTGATTTATTACATTCTTGTCCTATTTTCTTAATATTTGTACAAATTTATCTATTATTTATTACTAGTTATTAATCTCTCTAATTCTTTTGATATACTATATAAATTCTCAACAATTAATTAATTGATTTATCTCAATAGCACTTTGTTGAATTATTTATAATATTTTTATTAATAAAATATCTACCTTAATTTAAGCTATCTTTAAGTAGTTCATATAATTTTATCACTTCTTTTTCATTTCCTAATTCTAATTTCTTTAAATTATATAATATCTTTTCTTTCATCTTCGTGTTATTTATAATACTCTCAATCCCTATGCTTACTGCTATAGAATTCATTTCAGTTATTATTCCAGTTTTATTATTTTCTATTTGATCATAAACAGTTGAAAAGTTTGTAACCACTATTGGTTTACATAATATCTTAGCTTCATCAATTGCAACTGATTTTCCTTCATACCTTGATGGCTGAACATATATATCACAAGCATTTAGATATTTATATGGGTTGCTTTTTAAGCCTAATAATCTAAAATTATCTTTTAAATCATTTTTATGGATTAACTCTTCTAATTTTTTTCTTTCTTGGCCTTCTCCTATGACATACCAACAGATATTATATCCTTTGTTCACTAATATCTTGCATGCATCTATAGCAATATCAAATCCCTTTTGTTGATGTAACCTACCTATTGAAAGAATATTTATCTTATCCTTATTCATTAAATCTTCTTCAATTGCTTCATTAGCTAGATTTTCAATTGCTTTTTTAGAAACAATATTAAAAATTAATTTAATCTTATCACTTTCCTCAGGGAATTCTTCCTTAAGAACTTTTTCACACTCTTCTGAAACAGTAACTAAGTAATTCAACTTTTTAAAATACTTAACATCAAAACTTTTATCAAGGTTTAATTTTCTATAATCATTATGGATCCAACCTATTTTTTTATCAGCCTGTACACAATCAACACATATATAATTAGATGTTTTTTCTAAATATCCAATTGCGACATCATATTTTTTATCTATTATTCCTATAGCTTTCTTTAAATACCTCCAAGAATATTGCTCTGCAATTCCAATATTTTTATTAATTCTATTTTTTATACAAAACATTAATCTACTACAGGCCAATCTAAACTTTCCTTTAACTAAATACCTCACTATAGAATCTTTTAAGCCTTTGTTAAATATCTGAACATTTTCTGTTATATCAAGTACATTAACCTCTTTAGGAATAAAGTCCATAAATAATCCACCATGATTTAATAAAAACAAGTCTACATTATACTGATTAAAATCAAATTGTGTTAATAAGTTGATTAAACTCTTTTCTCCACCACCAGCAGCTAGACTTGGAATAATAAATAAAATATCTTTTTTCATAGTAACTCCTACCAACCTACTAACGCTTTTAAATATTCTGCACTCTTATAAGACATGTTCTTAATTTCTGGAATTCTATTCTTTAGTGTTGCTTTTATTGACTCCTCATCTCTTAATAATTCATCAAAACCTTTAGTTAACTTTTCAGTATTAGATATATCATTAATTCCTAAAACAAGCTTTTCTTCTCCAAATAGGTCCTTAGCAATTCCTCTTGATTTAATACTATATCCTAGTACCATTGTTGGAACACAAGTTGAGTAAGCTGCTATAGTAGCATGAGTTCTAGCTCCTATAAAAAATCTCATTCTTGCAATATATCCCTTATATTGAATTGCAGTTAAATTATTAGGTAATAAAATAACTCTATTAGTATTTTTAAACTGATCATATAACTTCTTTAAAAGCTCTGAATCGTCATTTCCTTTATCTATAACATGTGGTGTTAATGCTATTACTGATTCTGTAGTTTTTAATATATATTTAATTAAATTTATAGTAGCTTCCATAGCTTTAGGATTTCTTTCTAACACTAAAGGACTGAAATTTAACCCTACTGTATCACCTTGCTTCCACCCCTTTGGTAATGGTAATTCCTCTTTAACCATTGTAAATGCTGGATCTGCAACTAGTCTCACATTATTTAATCCATTTGAAGTTAAAGCTTCATATGTTAAAGTTTCTCTTGCTAAAATTAAATCAAATGTTTTTAAATCTTCTAGTTTTCTTTCTGACATGTCTTCCTCACCAATAGAACATCCCCAGAGAACTAATTTTTTACCCTTCTTTTTAATATTTTTATCTATTACATATAACCAATCCTGTTCTCCATAACAATAATTATCTCCACCTATTGAAAGACATACATCTACATCATCAATTTTATTCACAATTTTCTTATACATTTCTGTAAGTGCAAAATCTTCTTTTTTCTTGAATTTTAATTCCATAAACATTCTTACCTTATCTGAAAAAGAAGGATTAAGCTCTATCGGCGATGCATCAAAAAAATAATCTACATTATTAATAATCTTATCTGTTTCTGGTCTTCCTGATGCTAATTCAATATATGAATTATTTATAGAATCCTTAATTATTTTACTACTTGACCTAACTATTGCTTCACATCCTCTATTTAAACTTCCATTATGTGCAAACATCATTATTTTCATTATAAAATCCTCCATTACCCATTTCTTAATCTACTGTATAAAGTTAATGCATAAATACCAAAAGTATTTCTTTTTTTTATATTATCAATTATTTTCTTTTCATATCTTCCCTTGTTATAACTTATTTCGTTATAATACTTATTTATAGCCTTACAAACCTCTTGATTATTTATCATATTTTTTATATATCTATATCTATCCTTTAACTTATTGCTATCATTAGGAACAAAATAAATATATGTTAAAGCAATTACTGTATTTAAAAACTTTATTGCTTTTAGTTTTTCTATTTCTTCTTCCTTAATTGGCCATTTCTCATACTCTTTTGGCTTGTTCTTATATACACTTAAAGCTCTTTTAAAATAATCCTTTTTTATTACATTTCTAGTTGCGCTTCCTTCAACTTCCCTATAATAATATCCACATGAATCTAAATAATAAGCCTTATCTGCATATGTAGTTGCCGCCACATTAAAAGCTCCATCTTCTCCTAGATCTACCCCTACTGGAAACATAATGTTATTCTTTTTTATTAAATTATTATTAAATATCTTATTGCATACTGAATTTAAACTATCTTCTTTTATAAAAAATGGATATATTTTCTCTTCTATATATCTTTTATCTAAAATCTTATTTCTTTCAAATGGTAGATTTAACTTATTTTCATTACCGTTTACTTCAGATTTCCAATTACATATTACTATTTCACATAAATTTGATTTTGCTGTATTATATAATTTTTCATAATAATCAAGCTCTACATAATCATCACCATCAACAAACCCTATATATTCTCCCACTGCATTTTTTAATCCAGTATTTCTTGCAACGCTTACTCCACTATTTTTTTGATTTATAAGCTTAATCCTATTATCATTTTTAGCATATTCTTCAATTATCTCTTTACTTTTATCACTTGATCCATCATTAACAAAAATAAATTCACATTCTCTTAAAGTTTGATTAATTAAACTTTCTATACATTCCCCAATATATTTTTCACAATTATAAACTGGAATAATAACTGATACCTTTACACTCATAAATGCTTCCTCATTATCTATATAAACTATATAATTTTTCTAATTCAAAACTGTTAGAATAATCACTACTTTTACAATTGTCTTCTAGTATTTTTAATTTATTTTTATTATTAAATAAATCTTCTATTCCCTTTGCTATTCCCTCAACACTTAATTCACAAATTAATCCATCATATCCATTCTTAACTTGACTTTTAGCTGTTGGATAATTTGTTATTAATACAGGTTTATTTAATATTTGGGCT
Organism: Clostridium sp. K13; assembly: GCF_019734195.1. Taxonomy (GTDB): domain Bacteria; phylum Bacillota; class Clostridia; order Clostridiales; family Clostridiaceae; genus Clostridium. The sequence continues at coordinate 108,623 of NZ_JAASHM010000004.1, forward strand.
TCAGTAACTGTAACTGCTTTTCCTTCATATCTAGAAGGTTGTACATATAAATCACATTTCTTCATATAGGGGTATGGATTTGTTTTCTTTCCTAATAAAATAAAACTATTTTCTAAATTATTATCTTTTATTAGTTTTTTTATATTATCCTCATCCCCACCATATCCAACTACATTCCATTTAATATTAGTTAAACCCTTATCATGTAATAACTTCAATGCTTTTACAGCATTATCTATTCCTTTAGCTGGTGAGAATCTGGCTACAGACAATAAATTAAAGTTATTATTTTCACTATTAAAATCACTTATTTTCTCATTAGCCATCTTATTAATAAAATCTACTGCCGTTATATTTTCAAGAACTTTCAATTTATTCAACAAACTGGGATATTTACTTAAAAAAGAGTTTTTACATTCTTCAGATACGGCAAATATATAATCATATTTATCCCACATTTCTAAATCTATATCTATATCAGTTTCAAGTTTAGAATAATCTGTATGTATCCATGCAACCTTTACTTTAGCATTAACCTTTTCTGCTACAAAGTAATGTGGCCAGAGATAACTTATGGCAATATCGTAATTCTTACTTAATTTAGGTAAAAATTTAATTGCATATTTCCACATTAATTGCATTTGAACATATGAACTTTCATTTAATCCTAATCTTTTAGAAACCTTATTGCAATTTTGTCTTGCAAGTAATCTAGTAATTCCTAAAGTTAATTGTCCTTCTTTAAATGTCTGTCCTATTGACTTTCTAAAGGTAGAATATTTTTTATTTTCACTTAATAAATTAGCCTTTTTATTAATTAAATTCATAAAATCCCCAGTATGACTATATAACATTAAGTCAACATTATTATTATCATAATCAAAACTGTCTAACATACTTATTAGACTTCTTTCTACTCCGCCTATCTCCATATCAAAGGATGCAATTAACACGTCTTTCATAAATTTTTACCTCTTTTACTACTTATATTGAATCAAACTCTTTTCTCTCTTATCTACAAATACCGTATTAGCTGGAATATCTCCCTTTACAATACTTCCTGCTGCAATAACAGCATTATCACCAATTACCGTGTTTCTTAAAATAACTGAATTAGCACCAATCCAAACATTTTTTCCTATAATAACTTGTCCAGTTAACATTCTTCCATTGCCAGTTTTTCTAAAATTATGATCATTATCATTTATAGAAACTCCTGGTCCAATCTTTGTGTATTCTCCAATTTCAATTCTATCTATACAATTTATACTGCAATTATCATTAATAAAAACCTTATCTCCTATAATTAACTTTCCACTATAATCAATTCTTATGGTTGTATTTCTTCTAATAAAAACAAATGACTTTATTATTATTTTGCAGTTTTTACTAAATATATCCATTTTACTTCTGCTCTGAATAAAGAATATAGAACTTTTTATATTCTTAAAATAAAAAATTTTATATCTTAATCCTCTTAATACTGAAATAAAATTTGAAAAATACATTACCAAAGCATGATAAAATCCTCTTGTTTTACACTCATTTTTTAATACACTAAATATTTTATTCATATCTCTATCCCTAACTTTTATTTGCTATTTCTCTAATCTTAGCTAAACTTTGTCCTCCAATAACAGTTGATATTACTTTTTTCATTGAAGTTTTTATTCTAGTACTCATTGGCAACCAGCTCTTATAATAATGATGTATTGCATAAGTATTGCTACTATCTTTCATATAACAGTTTATATAATCATATGGTGAAAAATAATCTTGTGGATAAAATGTTGCTATACCTTCTATTTTTTGATATCTTCCATCTAATTTAATACCTAATGACTTAACTAGTTTACTTACTACCGCAACATTTGTTAATGTATCTATGGTTCCATCTTCTTTTACAAACCTTTTACCGTTATATGAATCTAAAAATTGTTTTATTAATTTATTTCCCTTACATGCACCAATTGTACTAGTTGCTATAAAATTTTTTTCTTCAAATCCCCATATTGAATCATTATTTAATAAATTATTAAAACTTTTTTTTACTTCAACATCTGTGTCTAAATATATTCCTCCATAATTATAAAGTGCATATACTCTAACGTAATCACTTACAAATGCAAATTTTCCCTTATCATAAGCTTCTTTTACAAATCTATTGCTATTTATATCAAAAGTATTTTCATTCCATTCTATTAATTCATAATCACTAAGATTTTTTTTCCATGAATCTATACATTTTTTAACTATTATTGGTTTTTCTTTTCCTCCAAACCAACAATAATGTATTATTTTAGGTATTTTATTGTTGTTCACCTTTATTATTCACCTCACTGAGTACCATCATATAAAATTTTATTAATATCTAAATATTTACTTTTATATTGCATATCATATCCTATTACTTGTTCATAATAAAAGAAAATAAAATAACACAACATAAATCCAAAATATAATAATCTCTTTTCTTTTCCATGAAAACAATTTTTTATAATATATGGAATTAAAACAAAGTTATATAATTGAAAATATATTGTAAATCTATTAAATATCCAATTATACATACCAAAAGTTACAAATATTAAATTTATTAGAGCCATATTCACAAATATATTACTCTTTGGCCATTTTTCCTTTAATTCTTCTCTCTTTAAGAAGGCTAATACTACAGGTACAGCATTAACTATTACTCTCATAAAGCTTGATCCCCCCATATCAGAATGATCAGCATAATATCCATAATTAGTATCTTCTAAAGCACCCATTAATGCTGGAAATAATGTTGAAAATCCCATAAATCCAATTGAACTTACTATAATTACAGTAAGTGTAGTTTTAGACCATGCCTCTGATTTTACTATGAAATAAACCGGTATTAATATCAAAACTGACTGATGAAATGGAGAAGCTAAAATAACTAACAAAATAAATAACTTTGTATTTCCTTTTTCTATTACTCTTGTAAATGTAAATACTACTGAAGCTAACATACTTTGTCTTATACCATTCATTGTTGTAGTAAAATATCCTGATGTTATATACATATATATTTCTAACTCTAAACAGCTACAATAATGATATAAATTAAAAACATTAAAACCTACTGTTATTAATGAGGTCATAACTAATAAAAATTGTGGATCAGTATTTATTGTATATAACCAATATTGAAATAATGAGAATCCCCAATCCCCTTCTGTACTAAATTTATAATTATTTAGTAATGAGTAACTATGTTTATATTGAAAAGTATCTCCTATATCATTTCTAAAAGCTGAAATTAAAAACAGTATAAGAAATATTAAAAATGCATAAAAAATTGATAATATTTTTTTATCCTTTGATATTCTACTGATATAACCTGACATATATGTAGATACTAATGCAAAATAAAATGCTCCCATTATTTCACCTCTTTTTCTGCTCTTATCTTATGATGTTTTTTTCATAATATATTTATATAAAACAAAACCTAAAGGAACAGCTAAAATAGTATTTATTTTGCTTGGGCTCTCCTTTATAAAATTCTTATTTTTACTTATTAAATTACTAGAAACATAATGGATACATTCCTTAAACTTAAATAATGGTTTTGCCTTTGGATTATTCAAATTATGAATTCTCAAAAAAGCAAATCCCTTTGGATTTCTTCTATATTGCTTAAGCATATTCATAGAAGATCCATCTTCCATATACTCAACTATACAAACTACTTCATTCATTAAGGCAAGTTCATACTTTCTATCAATCATCGTATACTTATAACTTAAGCTAACATATTTTTCACCTTCAAATATTGGATAAGGATATTCCCTTGTTAATTCACTTCTATAAATAAGCTTTTTATCTCCTTTTAACTTATGCTTATAATGAATATCAAATAAAGTAGAAGTCTTAAGTGTTTCTGGAAATTTATCACCTATAACTTGTCCATTTTCATAGGCATCTAATGCTGCAATTCCAGCTATATTATCCGAGCCATACTTATCCCAAAAAATTAATATCTTTTCCACTGCATCGTTAGGCATATAATCATCAGAATCTATACATGTATTAAGTTCTGTATCAATTAATTTATAAGCTGTATTATGTGCTCCATGCATTCCTTGATTCTTTTGATATTTATATCTAATCTCAATTTTATTTTCTTTAATCCAACTACTTACTAACTCTTTAGTATTATCAGTAGAACCATCATCAATTATTAACCATACAAAATCTTTAACTGTCTGATTTTTTAAACTTTCATAACATTTATTTAATACATATGCTCTATTATATGTAGGTGTAAATACAGTTAATTTCTTCATAAATAAATCCTCTCACTATTTTAATCGTTTAATTTCTCAAAACAAATTTTTAAAGAATTAAATACAAGTTTATCTGGCTTAACATAATTCATATAGTAAATATGATTATTTTTCATCATTTCATATCTCTTATTTTTATTATTTAATAATGAATATATATTATTAATACATTGATCAACATTATTGAATTCTAAATAATTTTTATTTTTTTTGAAATTTCCAGGTAATTCATATTGTAATTTCTCTGATACTATAGCCTTTGATGCAGCAACATATTCACCAAATTTCCACCCAATAGAATCATGTAAGCCTGTTGTTGCTATACATATATCGCTTTCTTTCATCAGATTTAAATATCCATCTCTATTAGTAATTTTTTTATTATTAACTACTATCTCTTTATAATTTTCATTTGAATAATTACTTGGAGTTATACCTCCATTGAAATACCTTCCAAACTCTTTCTGGCAAGCCTTTATACATTCTACTCTTACTTTATTTATTTCAATTCTTTCCTCAATTTTTTCCCTTGGCAATTTGCTTAATTCCACTCCATTTGGATCCCATAATCTTGCAAAGAATAGTATTTTAGGCTCATTATTTAATTTAGGTTTGTTCTCAAAATTTTCTATTAAATATTTATTATTATAATATTGAGAAAAAGGTACTCTTCTTATAAATTTCTTTATTTTTTCATTTTTAGGGTCACTTTTGTATGCTTTATGAGCCATATTTCCTTTTATAGTAGTCATATAATTTAATCCCAAAGGATTAATCTTATATCCATTGAGCAAATTCACATTATATTTTTCACTATAGCTCCTTTTAAAACAAATATCGTATTTATTTAGTATTGAGTCCATAAATTCAATATAACTTTCCCCACATTCTACCAAATTATCGTATCCATCATTAACGTCATATAATACCTTAAACTTATTATCTATCTCTAATTCCACCATATTATAAGGTAATGAAACCCTTGATTCCTCTAACTTTAAATCTATAATCCCTTTTTTACCTAAAATCATAAATCCAGCTATTATTTGATATAAATGTAATGGAACTTGTGATACTCTTAAAATACAAGTTGGCTTACTATCAATCATGCTATTCTCCTTATATTGCTTGTTCTATTTTTAAATATCTACTTTCAATTTTATTAACATAAGACTGAATATTAAAATTACTCTCTATAAAGTTAAAAGCACTTTCACCTAATTCTGTTGATAAGTTTTCATTATTTTTTAGTCTTATAAGTTCATTAATAAATTTATCGTAATCTTCTGAATTAACTAAAATCCCAGTATCATTATTAATAACCTCGCTTATACTACCTACATTCATACTAACGATAGGCTTTTTAAACGCCATTGCTTCTAGCAATACCATAGGCAAACCTTCATATAATGATGGTAAAAAGAAAATATCTATAATTGGATAAAAACTTTTTATATTTTCTTGAAATCCAGTTAAAATAAATAAATCTTCTAAGTTTAATTTTTTAATTAAAGCTTTTATTTCATCCTCTTGAGAACCGTTACCAACTAAAAGAATTATTGCATCATCAAACTTTTCCTTATGTTTTGACAACTCATTTATAAAAGGAATAATTCCCTTTTGCTCATCTAATCTTCCTACAAAACCTAATACCTTTTTATTAGAAGGTATTTTATATTTTGTTACTACTTTCTCTACATCATTTTCATCAACATTAGTTATATATTTTATATCCATTGCATTAGATAATGTTAAGTTCTTATTTTCTTTAAAATAGTCTGTATTTTTCTTATAAAAATCTGTTACAATCTTTCCACATGTAATATTAAAATCATATTTATTTCTTAAATACTTATCTATTCTCTTATTAACTCCATTACCTTTTAAAAATGGATAACAATTATGAATATGAGACACTATCTTCACATCCGCTTTGAAAAGTCTCTTTGCAAGATATGAAATTAAAGATGCAGTATTATCATGTGCATGTACAATTTTAACTTTTTCACTTTTTATAATTTTACTTAACTCAAATGCATTAGCTAATATTTTTTTATTTGAAAATTTTATATTGTAACTATTTATTTGATTTTCTTTAAATACATTAGAAAGCTCTTCTCCACCACAAACAACTATAGGTTCGTAATTCTTAAGATTTTTACATAATAATAATGCCATTCTTTCTGCACCACTCATTTTATTCATTGGTAATACATGCAATACCTTATTCATAATAGTTTTTCGCACTCCTTATCAATTAACTCTATTACTAACATAAGAGGACATTCCCTTCTCATAATTAATTTCAAGTTCAATACTTTCATAAATCTTAAGCAATTCACTATTTACACTTTCAATATCATATTTTTTAATCTCATTAGATACATTGAATTCTCTATCCCTTGAAAGGTAATACTTTTCTATAGCTTTAGCTGTTTCTTCATAATCACCAACATTAACTAAAGTTCCTACAGTTTCATTACAAATAAGATCCCTACAACCCCTAATATTTGTTGCAATTACTTTCCTACCAGAAGCCATAAACTCCATAATATTTCGAGGTAATCCTTCTCTATAAGACATCAATATACCAATATCTGATATATTTATTAATTTATTTACATCCTGTCTATATCCTAACATAAATATATTATTTTGTAAATTTCTTGAAATTATCTGTTGTTCTAAATCTTCTCTCATATCTCCATCACCAATACAAAAAACCTTTATATTAGAATATTGCTTTTTCAATGTATCAATAGCGTTAATTAACTGTATATGATTTTTATTTTTATTAAGTTCTGCAATCATTAAAACTATAAAATCATTATCTGTTATTCCAAGCTCTTTCTTTTTCTCTAAAATTTCATCATTACTTAATTTTTTATATTTACTTAAATCAAGCCCAACTCCATTAAGTAAATAAGAAATTCTAGGTTTAAGCTTTTCCTTAGTTATTTCATAATCTTCTTTATTTATATTAATAATTACATCAGTTAACTTTGCCATAATTTTTTCTATTGGATAATATACTAACCAAGCTAACTTAGAACCGCCTTTTAAGAAATGATATCCATGAGCAGTATATATTGTTTTTAAATTAGGATAACTTAGTTTTAATAATCTTCCGTAAATAGCTGCTATTGGTGTATGAACATGAACAATATCATAATTATTTATTTTTTGAATTTCTCTTAACCTCATAAAAGCTTTTAAGTTATTAACTTTTAATGGACTTCTTGAAAATGGGATACCAAATATCCTTACCCCTTTATTTAATAATATTTTATTAATATTTTGATCATTAGCACATGCACAATCTACCTGATATCCATTATCTAAAAGCATCTCAATATGAGGTATTAAAAATGCATTTATAGTCCTACTTAATGTTGTTATATACAATATTTTTTTCATATATTATACCTCATTAACTTTTATTACTTTTGCAGGTACTCCAACAACTACACATTTATCATTAATATCATTAATAACAACTGATCCAGCTCCTAAAATACAATTATTACCAATTGTTTTACCTTGAATTACTTGTGTTCCTGTACCTATTTCCGTACATTTACCAACAATACAATTACCTGAAATATTACAATTTGGATAAACAGTTGTAAAATCCCCTATTCTAGTATCATGACCGATTGTACAATCCAAGTTAATTATAGAATGTTTTCCTATTTTTATGTTTACAGTTAATATATTTGCTGCACATATTATACTACCCTCGCCAATAGTATTATGATTCTTAGACATTATTACTGATGGATGAATTAATGTTGCTGCTTTTATTTCTAATTTTTCACACTTTTCTTTAACTATTCTTTCTCTTATCATAGACTTTCCTATAGCGCATACATAGTATATATCATCTTTATCTTCTAAAAATTCAAATCCACCTAATACTTTATATCCATTTATAATTTCTCCATGATTCTGAATGTTTTCATCTATAAAACCTAGTAAATTCCATTGATTACTTATTTTATTAATATCTTCTATTAACCATGCAACTTCCCTAGCAAATCCACCTGCACCTATTATCACTATATCTTTCATCACTAATCTCCACATCTATCTATTTCTTCTTAAATCTTTTACCCTTTTTACTACTTTTAACCTCATCATAATATCCGTAATATTTATTATCTAAAGACTTATCACACTCATTTAGAACTGTACCTATAACATTAGCTCTAACATCAATAAGCTGATCATAAGTTTGCTTAATCATATTTTCTTTAGTTTTTCTAGCCTTAACAACAATTAAGGTTGCATCTGCCTTTGATGCTAAAAGTAAAGCATCACTCACTGGAAGTATTGGTGGTGTATCAAGAATTATATAATCAAAGTTAATAGATAACTCATTTATTAAATCTTGCATTGATTTTGACCCTAATATTTCTGATGGATTAGGAGGAATTGTTCCTGCTGTTATTAAAAATAGTGAATTATCAATCTTTTTAATAACACTCTTTAAGTCTGTATTTCCAATTAACACATCTGTTATGCCTTCTCTATTTGATATAAAAAAGTTGTAATGCATAGCAGGCTTTCTAAGATCACAATCAATTACTAAAACTCTTGCTCCATCTTGATTGAAAACATGTGCTAAATTTCCTACAACAGTTGATTTTCCTTCACCCATTATAGAGCTTGTTACTACTATGGTCTTTATTGGTTTATCTATAGAAGAAAACTTTATACTAGTTCTTAAGCTTCTATAGGCTTCCGCTGACAGTGACCTCGGCATCTCCTTTGTTACAAACATTTTTATTCTCCTTTCTGAATTCTTTTTCTACTACAGGTATACTTCCTAATACAGGTACTGGTATTATTTTTTCTAATTGCTTCTTAGAAACTATTCTATTATCTAAATAATCTAAAACTAAAATTAATCCAATTGATAAAATTATTCCTGCTGCAAATGCTATAATAGGAAGCTTCCTTTTATTTGGATATATAGTAGTTACTCTAGCTTCACTTAATATATTAGGATTTGTTCCTGGCATTATTTCCTTAACCTTATTTAATAACTCATCGCATACTGCATCTAAAGTTTCTGCCATTTGCTTATCTGTATAACTTGAATAAGTTATATTAACTATTGGAGTATTTTCTGAAGATGAAAAACTTAATGCTGAAGCAACTTCAAGAGACGTTTTATCAATTTTATGTTTCTTTAAGGTATCATCTAAAAAACCATCTATTCTTGATATTTCACTAAATATAGTTATAAACTGTGAATAATAACTTAATTCCTCTTGTGAATAAATATCAAGCATATCATTGCTATTTCCCATAAACACCTTAGCATTTGCACTATAGCTTGGCTGTAAATTTGCTACCTTTAATACTGCTAAAGTAGTTGTAATTGCTGTAATAACAATAATTATCCAGAATCTTTTTTTAAACAAATACCACACTTCTTCAAACTCAAAATTAATTAATTTTTCTTCCATCTTCATCCTCCTGTCCTCTGTTCATAATTAGTAAAGTAATCTCCCATTTTATCTTTTATCTATATAAACTATTTAACATCTTAATTTTCTAACATACTATTTACCATTTTCTAATTACTTCCATTGAAGTATTCCATAGTAACAGTCTCACTTTGATTTATTCCTTCCCTTTTAACTACTTTCCAAAAAGTTAAAAAGAAAATCTTAATATCAAGCCAAAGTGACCAATTATCTACATACCAAACATCAAGCTTAAACTTTTCACTCCAAGTAATTGAGTTTCTTCCATTTATTTGTGCCCATCCAGTAAGACCTGGAAGAACATCATGTCTTCTAATTTGTTCATCATTGTAACATTCAAGATACTGAACTAATAAAGCTCTTGGCCCCACTAAGCTCATATCACCTTTTATAATATTTATAAGCTCCGGTAATTCATCTAAACTAAAGCTTCTTAAAAAGCTTCCAAACTTAGTTACTCTTTCATTATCACTAAGTAGGTTCCCATCTTTATCCCTTGAATCTTTCATTGTTCTAAACTTAATCATTTTAAAGACTTTATTATCTTTACCAACTCTTTCTTGAACAAAGAAAGCTGGCCCACCAAGATTTATTAATATTAATACATAAATAACTAACATTAGTGGTGATAAAACAATTAATACCGCCGACGATATAATAAGATCTAATAATCTTTTAACAAGCATTTATATTTCCCCATTCCCTTATAACTTATAGTCCTTAACCCCATACCTAAAAACTATATCTATTTAAAAATCCCCCTAATAATTCTAATAACTCTTTCTATCTCTTCATCAGTCATCTTAGTATCAGAAGGTAAGCAAATTCCTCTTTCAAAAATATCTTCTGAAACACTATCTTTTTCAGTATTATCAGCCTTAAAGAAATCATATTTTTCATAGAAAGGTTGCATATGCATTGGTTTCCATATATGTCTTGACTCAATATTTTCTTCTTCTAAAGCTAAAATAATATCAAGTGGTTTAACCTTTGATTCATTACTTAATATTCCAATGCTTAACCAATAATTTGGTTCACCATATTCACATACATTAGCCATTTCTATATCAGGAATATCATTAAAAGCTTCCTTATATTTTTCATATATATATTTCTTTTTTTCTATTCTTTCATCTAGTACTCTTATTTGTCCTCTACCTATTCCTGCAACTATATTACTCATTCTATAATTGTATCCAAGCTCTGTATGTTGATAATATCTTGCATTATCTCTAGCTTGAGTTGCCCAGAATCTTGATTTTTTTATTCCCTCTTCATCATCTGAAACAAGCATTCCTCCACCTGATGTAGTTATTATCTTATTTCCATTAAATGAATATATTCCGTATTTTCCTATTGTTCCTGTTTGTTTTCCCTTATAAGTTGCACCAAGAGATTCCGCTGCATCCTCTATTACTGGTACATTGTATTCATTACATATAGCCATTATTTTATCCATATCAGATGATTGTCCATAAAGGTGAACTACTATTACTGCCTTTGGTAATTTCCCCTTTTTTGAATAAGCTTCAAATGCATTTCTTAAAGCTACTGGAGACATATTTAAGCTTTTATACTCTGCATCTATAAATACTGGCTCTGCTCCTTCATATATAATAGGATTGCAAGTTGCTGCAAAAGTTAATGATGAACAAAGGACTATATCTCCAGGTTTTATTCCTAATAGCTTAATTGCTAAATGTATTGCTGAAGTTCCTGAAACTAATGCTGATGCATGCTTTGCCCCTACATATTCAGCAACTTCTTTTTCAAAGTTATTTACATTAGGTCCAAGTGGTGCTACCCAATTTGTGTCAAAAGCTTCATTTACAAAGATTTTTTCTAAAGCTCCCATATGTGGTGATGCTAAGTATATTCTTTTATTTACCTTAGTCTTTAATGCTTCCATTACTTTATCCCCCCTGCAGTAACTGCTGCTTCCTCTAATATCTTTTTATTGTTATATACATCTGGTGAATTATATGTTGGAACTATTTCTTTCAACTTATCTTTTAACATGTTTTTATTACCTAGCTTTGCAACAAAGACTAAATCATCTATTTGTTTTATTATTTTATTTAGTGATATAGTTTCTGGCTTGTCTATAAATATTTTATTGTGTGCTGTTTTGCTTAAGTTGTCATTATTCATTAATAGCTCTTCATATAGTTTTTCCCCAGGTCTAAGTCCTGTTATTTCTACTTTTATATCTTTATCTGGGGTATATCCTGAAAGTCTAATTAAATTTTCTGCTAAATCATAAATTTTAACTGGTTTTCCCATATCTAATACAAATATTTCTCCACCCTTTGCATATGCACCAGCTTGAAGTACAAGTTGTGCTGCCTCTGGAATTAACATGAAATACCTAGTTATATCTTTATGTGTTAAAGTTACAGGTCCTCCATTTTTAATTTGCTTCTTAAACAATGGAATTACTGAACCATTACTTCCTAATACATTACCAAATCTAACTGCAACAAACTCTGTTTTATTTCCTCTTTCATTGTTAACAGCTTGAACTATCATTTCACAAAGCCTCTTAGTTGCCCCCATTACATTAGTAGGATTTACTGCCTTATCTGTTGAAATTAAAACAAACTTTTCTACCTTATATTGACTAGCAATCTGAGCCATATTTAATGTTCCCATTACATTATTTTTTATTGCCTCTGATGGATTATCTTCCATTAATGGTACATGTTTATGAGCTGCAGCATGAAAAATTATATTGGGTTTATATGCACTTATTATTTGATTTATTCTTGATTTATCTCTTACTGACGCAATTATTACCTTCTTATTTAATTGTGGAACTTTATAATTTAATTCATTTTGAAGATCATATGCATTATTTTCATATATATCTAGTATTAAAAGTAACTTTGGATTAAATCTTGCTATTTGTCTGCATAGTTCTGATCCTATTGAGCCACCGCCTCCAGTTACTAAAACAACCTTATCATTTATATATTTTTCTATTCCTGACTTATCTAACTTAACTTCTTCTCTACCAATTAAATCTCTTAAATCTACATCTCTCATTTTATTAATTGATATACCTTCTTCTAACAGCTGATAATATCCTGGAATAACCTTAACCTTTGCTTTTGTACTATTGCATATATCTAAGATATTTGTTTTTTCTTCACCATCTATCTTTGCTATTGCAAATAATATTTGATCTATCTTTTCTTTTTCTACTATTTCTTTTATGTTTTCCCTACTTCCTAATATTTTTACTCCGTTTAGAAAGCTATTTAATTTTGATTTATTATCATCTATAATTCCTATAATATTGTATTGTTCACTTTTTTCTTTTCTTATTTCACTTATAATTGACGACGCGCAATCACCAGCTCCTATAATTAAAACATTGTATTTTCCATTGGTTCTATCTGCCATAGAATACGTTATAAATCTAGTAACTATTCTTAGAGATAGCCTTACCCCTGTAACGCAAACCATTATTAATATACCTGCAATAACATTAGTTAATGCTAAAACTGTATTCGGTATAATTGACATTAATATTGTACTTACTATACATCCTGATCCTGATGCAACTATAGACTGCATAAGCTCATATGAACCTGCATTAACCCAAATGCAGCTATACATCCTACATAGTTTTAAAAATGATATATAAGTAACTACTGCAATAGGTAATGTTATACTTAAGTTTAAAACTATATTATCTATATTGTTACTTAGTATAATTGATACAAAATATGATAATATTATTATTGATACGTCAATTAGTAGTAATATTATGTTTTTATTTCTTCTACTTAGGTTCATTATTGATAAATCCTGCACAATTATTTCCCCCTTATAATTTTTGTTAAATATGTATACTACTTATTACTACCAAGCTTAACACCCTACTACATATTTACCATTTATTATCATTTAAATTATATATTTGCATGTTTTTCCAGTAAATAATCTATTGGTTCTATACCACTTCTCATACAATTCAGTAGTACTTTAATTAACACTATGTATAATCTTTTAATAATTCTTTAGTTCTATTATTTACTAATACTTAAGTATTAATTTTTACCCACCGTAAACATTTTCTATAGCTTTTAATATACATTACATATTATTTTTATTAAAAACCTCAATACGCTTTTGTTACATTTTGTTTTTATTTAGCACTTTTAGTCGTAAACTTTTTTTGCATCTTATTCTTAAAATTAATTGCGATTACTATCTTTTATTATTTTAACTCTAAATTTTTATTATTTATTTTAATTGTCATTTTTAAGTATTACTACTTTGTAATTACCTTTAAGTATTACTACTTATACTATTTATTAATACTTCTGTAGAATAAACTTTGGCATTTAATGTAATTTTTAATAGACTTTTATATTTTTTACTATTATAATTTTAATATAGATTATATGAAGTTTGAAAAGGGTGATTACAATGAAAGTTTCTATACTATGTAAATATCAAGTTATTCATGAGGGAATTAAATCAATATTAAAAGAGAAGTATCAAAGCATCACCTCTTTTACTTCTATTGATGATTGTTTTAAAACATTGGACAATCCTGATAATAATTTAGTAAACGATTCAGAAGATACAGTTTTAATTATTACTTTATTTAGAGAGGACTTAAGAATAATAGACAATATTTTATCTATTAAAGATAACTATTCTAAACTTAAATTATTAATTGTTGATTTTAATGAAAGTAAAGACATGTTCTTTAAAGTATCTAAATTAAATATCGATGGCTATATGCTAGGAACATTTGCCCAAGAGGATATAAATTATGCTCTTCATAAAATATCTACTGGAACTAAATTCTACGATAGAGAATTATTATATAGATTAGTAGAAGATGAGCCTGCTGCAACTATTACTGGTAAAGGCAGTTTAGGAAGCCCATTAACTAGAAGAGAATTAGAGATTTTATCTCAATTATCTAATGGTTTAAGTAATTTTGAAATTTCTAAAAATCTTAATATAAGTGAAAATACTGTTAAGAAACATATTAGTAATATATTTATAAAGATAAATGTTAAGGATAGAACTCAAGCTATAATCTATGCTTATGAATCAGGCTTAATAGCTAAGCCTTTATTCTTATAAATTAGCGTTTGCATACACTTAAAATAAATAAGTAGTGAGAAGCTATATATAATAGCCTTTCACTACTTATTTTTATTTAAAAAAATTAAAGGATTTTGAATCTATTTTCTTTAAGCTTTACTTTTTAACAATATAAATATCATTAAAACTATAAACTTAAATTACTGTATTTATATTAAAGATAGTCCCTTATCCTCTATGACTTGTTGACAAGCGTATTATACATAACTTTAGTCATCTCCTGATAAATTTCTTTATCATTCTTATTGCAGTATGTCTAAATAGAAATATCCGAAGTTATGCTTAATATTAATCACAGTTAATATTAAAATACTATCTCGAACCATCATGTGCCCTTATAAAGCTTTTCTTAAATATAAATAAGCATCCTTCAAAAATTAATATCGCTGTTATTTTATAAAAATAACTCTGTATACTATGTATTTTGAAAGAAATAGATCAAAATCCTAAAAGAGATAACGTATAAACTTTAAAGCCAACATCGAGTACAACAAACATATCATATTCATATTAAGCTTAAAATTTATAAACAATAAATTATTTATTATTTATTATTTGTTATCTCTATTATTGTTTTATCCTTTTTTAGGTTAATTTATTCATATTTTTTTATAACTTTTTACAAAAATATGAATTTTGTAATTTTTTTTATCTTTTTTTGAATATCTGATTTATTTATCGGTGATACTCCTAAAGAATTATTTCATGAAATAAAAAAAATTTTAATAAGGAGTTGAACAATGAAATATTTGATCAATATGAAAATTAATAAATTATTTTTAAAATCAAAGAAGAAAAGGAAAAAAGGATTTACTTTAATTGAACTTGTTGCTGTTTTAGCTATCATTGCTATTTTATCTGCTGCTTTTGTACCTAAGTTTTCAAATTATATTACTGAAGCTAAAAAGGTTACAGTTTTAAATGAAGCTAAAAGTGTTATTACTGCTTATGAAGCTGTAAGTCATAAACTTGATACTGATGAAGCTAATACCGATATATCTACTTTAGTAACTAGCAATTATACAGATATATCTCCAAATAAGCTTCCCCTTGCTACAAAAGTTTCTCAATGTAGAAAATTACTTGATCCCAATACTAAATTTGAAGTATCATCCGCTGGAATATTAATTTCAGTTGATAATGATACAATTCCTCAAGACAAAACTGATAATACTGATTAAGTATATTATAAAAACCTATCTATAAAATTCAAATAAAATCTTACTAAATAAAAAATGATGATATATTTAATTATAGTTTTAACTAAATATATCATCATTATCTAAAAATTTAACTTTTATATTAAATATAAAGTACTAATTAAAGACTAAAGAATTCAGTAAATGCTTTAACTGTATAATAGTTATCCTTAACACTTGCTAATTCCCTGATAGAGTGCATTCCAAGTACTGGAGCTCCCATATCAATAACAGGAATAGTTAAGTTTGCAGCTGTTACAGGACCTATTGTAGTTCCACCTCTAACATCTGATCTGTTAACAAACTTTTGGAATGGTACACCTGCAGCCTCACATACACCTGCAAATACAGCACCATTAAAGCTATCAGTGCTATAGCTTCCAGAAGCAGCAATCTTTAATACAGGACCACCTTCAAGTACAGGTCTGTTAGTTGGATCATGCTTATCTCCTAAGTTTGGATGAACAGCATGAGCTAAATCAGCAGAAATCATTATAGAATTAGCTAATGTTCTATAATATCCTTCTCTATCCTTACCTAATCCTAAAGCTATTCTTTCTAATATGTTATTTAATAATGTTGAATTAGCACCTTCAGCAGTTAAGCTTCCGATTTCTTCATTATCTATACAAATCATAACCTTAGTTGCTTCATTCTCTCTACTATCAACTAAAGCCTTAATTCCTGAGAATACCATCCATAAATCATCAAATCTGCCTGAAGAAATAAGTTCTTCATTCATTCCAATTAATGATCCTCTTTCATATTCATATAAACCTAATTCAAAGTTTAATATATCTTCTTTATTAACTTGAAGCTCTTCTGAAATAATATTCATTAAGTAATCTTCTTTTTCTAACTTATCATTAATAAGGCCTAATAAAGGAAGTGTATCTACTTGTCTGTTTATTTTATAGCCTTCATTAACTTCTCTATTCATATGAATTGCTAAGCTTGGAATTATTAATAATGGTTTATTTATATTAACTAATCTTGTTTCTGGCTTTAATGGTGATGAACCTTTTAATGATACCTTACCAGCTATTGATAATGGTCTATCATACCAAGTATGAAGTATTGGTCCACCATAAACTTCAGTGTTTAACTTAACATATTTTCCTTCTGAAATCATTTGTGGATTTGGTTTAATTCTAAACCCTGGAACATCAGTATGAGCTCCTATAAGTCTAAATCCTTTTTCTTCTATATCTCCAGTACCAACTTCAAAAGCAATTAATGCTGAATCATTTTTTATAACATAATATTTACCTTTAGCTTGTAAATTCCATTTATCAGTTTCTTTTATTTCAACGAATCCATTTTCATCTAATATTTTTTGTGTTGCTTTTACCCCATGACAAGCACTTGGGCTATCATATAAAAAATCTACTAATTCTAATGCTAACTTTTTTTCCATAGTCTTTTACTCCTTTACTATCTATATACATCTAATATACTTCATTTGCTATTTTTTCACAACTCATTTACTTAATAGGTTTATACATACTATTATTCCTCTTTGTGCTTCTGTTATATCAAAATGTTGGTGATTTTATAATAACAACATTTTGATATAACAGAATATATATATATATTAATTTGACTTTTACTCTGGATTAAATTAGCATATTGTAATAAGCGTAATTACTAAAAAAAATAACATACTATTAATATAGGTAATTATATTAATTTAAATAAAAATGGGAGGATATTTATGTTTTCAAATTTTTTAGTTAAAAGATTTGTTAAAGATTCAGAAAATGTTTCAGACATAAAGGTAAGAGGCGCATATGCTAATCTTGCCGGAGTAGTTGGAATAATTACTAACTTAATTCTTTTTATAATAAAACTATCTGTTGGTTTACTTTCTAATTCTGTTTCAATATTAGCAGATGCCTTTAATAATTTATCTGATGCTGCATCTTCAATTATAACTATTGTTGGTTTTAAAATGGCAAATAAACCTGCTGATGCTGAGCATCCTTTTGGACATGGACGTATTGAATATATAACTGCAATGATAGTATCTTTCATGGTTATGCTTGTTGGGTTACAATTCGTTAAGACTTCATTCCAAAAGATTATTAACCCTACACCAGTAACTTTTGAATTATTGCCATTTATATTATTACTTGTTTCTATAGTTTTTAAATTTTGGCTATCTAAATTTAATAAATCTATAGGTAATAAGATTAATTCTTCTACTTTAAAAGCTACTGCAACTGATGCTATGGGAGATGTTTTTACTTCTACTACAGTTGTAATTTCATTTTTAATATCTAAGTTTACTACTTTACCTATAGATGGTTATATTGGTATTATTGTGGCTTTAGCTATCGTTTATTCTGGTTTCTCACTTATCAAGGAAACATTAAATCCATTACTTGGTGAACCACCAGATCCAGTTCTAGTTAGTAATATTACCGATATGGTTATGTCTTATGAAAATATAACTGGAATTCATGATTTAATTGTTCATAATTATGGTCCTGGTAGAATTATGGCTTCTATTCATGCTGAAATTCCTAGCAACATTGATATTATGGAAATTCACCATATTATTGATACTGCCGAAAGGGAAATTTCTAAAAAGTTAAACATATATTTAGTTATTCATATGGATCCTATTTGTGTTGATACTGATGAAATAATTGAAGCTAGAAACATGGTACAAGATGTACTTAGTAAATATGAAGAAATTAAATCTTTCCATGATTTTAGAATTGTTGGAGATCATGATAAGAAAAATCTTATTTTTGATATTGAAGTTTCTCCTACTTGTTTATCTAATGAAAGTAATTCTGCTAAATTATTATCTAATATTAAAAATGATATAAAAGAAAAATCTCCAGAATACAAATGTGTTATTACCGTTGATTTAGCTTTATAAACTATTATTTTTGTAAATTCCTCCAATAGAATCTTGGAGGAATTTGTTTTATAATTATTTACATAACTTCCACAAAATATAAATAAAATATTTTATACCAAACAATCTAATCAAAAAAATTTCACACTTTTTTGGAATCGTTTCTATTTTTACTTTGAACTCCCTTTATTTTTTAAAGTAAATAGAGAAACACTAGTTAATGATTAATATACAATATGTATATTAATCATTAACTAAAAGATTTATATGCTCACTCTTCTAACACTTAATATAAATTGTAGTAATATAGTTTATTCTCATTTTAGAGATAACTCTATATTACTAACTTTTTTTAATGTCTATTCAAAATAAATGACGAGGCAAAAATTAAACCTCGTCGTTTATTTTATTGAAGTCTTTCCTCACTCTTAATAACATTAAAATATATAGCCTTTTCTTGCAAATCATAATAAATTGTTTTATCTTGTGGTCTTCTAGTATTGTACCACTCAATCAAATCATTAATTACTTCATAAACTCCACGGTTTATAAGCTTTCCAAGTTTTTTAACAATTATTAATTCTTCCACAGTAACTATTCCACTACTTTGAATTTCTTTTAACTTTTCCTTTAAGAATATATATTTACATTTGTTTACTCCTAAGCTTTGACCTTCCATTGAAATTTCAAATGCTTCTTTATATTTATTATTTTTATTTAATTCATTATTATATAAATAAGCTGCAAGCTGTCCATAACACTCTAGATTACCAAGTTCTATTCCATCTCTATATGATTTTATAATCTCATCTTTATCTATATCTATTAAGCCCTGCTCCCCTAAATATCCTTTAATATATTTTGATGTTCCAACATCTATTTCTTTAATTTCATCAATTAATTCATATCCCTTTTCTTTATTTTCCTCAACACCTATTCCCTTAAAACAATAATATACAAGCTTTTCTTTTCCCTTTAATGCATCTAAATCTATAAGCTTAAATACATAGTAGATAGCTTTTATATCACTTCTTCTGCCTCCAATTCCCTTCTCATATATCTCTATTAATTTTTCTGTTCCTTCAATGTCATTTTCTTTTGCTGCTTTTTCATACCACTTAATTGCTAAGTCTATATTTCTACTTAAAAATATACCTAACTTATACCAATCTCCTAACTTAATCATTGCCTTAACATATTTAGTTTCAGCTGCTAAAGTATAGTAATAATAGGCTTTTTCATAGTTTTGTTCTATTCCAATTCCCTTTTCATATATATATCCATACTTAAATATTGATTCTTTTAGTTCATTTTCTACTCCAAATTTTATATAAGTTACAAGATCATTTTTATTAACATCTTTTCCTTCTTTTATTTCATTAATCATTATACAAGCTAAATAATCCCCTGCATAAGGTGAACCTAACTCATATGCTTCCTTTAATAAAGCTTTAACAATATCACTTGTTTTGTCTCCAAATTTATTTAATCTATAATATGCAACTGCTAAAACATACATAGCATGTGGCTCTTTTTTAGCTGCTGCTATCTCCATATATTCCATTGCTTTTTCTAGATTTTTTTCAACACCTTCTCCATTGTAATATATTATTCCTAATCTTTGTGTGCACTTTAAATTTCCCTCTTCATGTCCTTGTCCATATATTAAAATTGCTTGATTAATTAGACCTTCATCTTCATATACTTTTCCAACCTTGAAATATATACTTCTATCACCAAATTCAATTGCTTTATTATATAATTCTAATGCAGTATATACATCTTTTTTTACATGAAGACCTTTCAAATACATTTCTGCAAGAGATTCTATACAGTTTGTATCTAAAGATAAATAGCCTTTACTTAAATAGTAATATGCCTTTTTATAATTAACCTCTAAACATATTCCTTCTAAATATGATCTTCCTATTATATAATAAGCATCCTCATAATCATTTTCTGCTGCTCTCTCAACCCAATAATATGCACTTACTAGATTTTCCTCGCATCCCTCTCCATTTTTATACATTAATGATAAAGCATACTGTGATGCTGGAAGGTTATTTTCAGCAGCTTTCTTATGCCACTTAAAGGCTTTTTCCTCATCTTTATCTACACCTAAGCCATTATAATAAGCACGTCCTAACTGATAATATGAGCCTACGTAATCATTTTCTGCACTCTTTTGAAACCACATAAATGCCTTGTTATTATCCTTAATAACTCCATTTCCTTCTGAATATAATACACCTAAGGAATATTGTGCAAAAGCATTTCCTTTTATTGCAGCTTTATAATACCATTGATATGCAATTTCATAATTTTTACTTATACCTATCCCCTTATCATAAAATAATCCAAGATAAGTTTCTGCATATTCATCCTTATATTTTGCTGCATCTAAAAAATATTTATAGGCTTTTTTACTATCTTTTTTTACACCTCTACCAAAATAATAATTCTCACCTTTTTCAAGAAGCAACCGAACTATATCTTCTTTAACTTGAGGCTCATCTACTATATTTTCAATATTTTTTACTGTATTTTTTTCTACATCATTTTTATTTTCCAGCAAATACTTTTTAAATATCTCTTTTTCTGAATCCAATAATCCTTCTAATATTAAAGAGTAGTTTTCTTCTCCATAATTAGTAACAAACCAGGCTAAAATCTCATATAATATTTTCATTTCTGAAAGTTCATCTTCAGAAGCTGTACATTGAGAGTAGTTTACTCTAATCTTTTCAGCCCACACTCTAATCTTATCTAAGATATCAGCAGGTATTATATTTATTTCTTTTAGTAAGCTTAATCTTTTTTCCCAGTTAAGCTTCTCATCATATAATATATTATTTTTCTTATATATATAATAAATAATATCACCAATTATAGCATTAATACTTTCCTCTATATCATCATGAGTTGTCTTTTTCTTTAACTCTTCTATATCTTCATATATATCCCTAAACTCTAGCTTTAAAAAATCATAACTAAAGATTTTGTTCATATATCCTCCAATGCTATTACTTCTACTATTAGTTTATTATATGGTTAAGGTCTTTATTACGCATCAATTGTAATAAAAAATGCCTTCGGGGTAAATAAAACTCCCAGTATCCATAGGATACTAGGAGTTTTTTGTATTTTGCCTCAGGGGAAAAATACACAGTATGTATATTTTTCCCCTGAGGCGAAATACACAATTATAATACCTTTGATAAAAAGTCTATTGTTCTTGGATTTTTTGGATTTGAAAATATTTCTTCCGGAGTACCTTGTTCTACAATGTTTCCATTATCCATAAATAAGATTCTATCTCCAACCTCTCTTGCAAATCCCATTTCATGAGTAACAACTACCATTGTCATTCCCTCTTTTGCAAGGTCTTTCATAACACTTAAAACTTCACCAACCATTTCTGGATCTAAAGCAGAAGTTGGTTCATCAAATAGCATAACATCTGGTTCCATAGCTAATGCTCTTGCTATTGCTATTCTTTGCTTTTGTCCACCTGAAAGTGATGATGGATAAGCTTTTGCCTTATCAGTTAATCCAACTCTTTTAAGTAATTCCATTGCCTTTTTTTCTGCTTGCTCTTTACTAAGTCCTTTAACCTTAACTGGCGCTATAGTTAAATTTTGTAGTACAGTTTTATGTGGAAAAAGATTAAATTGTTGGAACACCATTCCCATCTTTTCTCTGATTTTATTTATATCTACTTTTTTATCTGTAATATCATTACCTTCAAATATTATTTGCCCTGAAGTTGGTTCTTCTAATAGGTTTAAACATCTTAAGAATGTACTCTTTCCTGAACCTGATGGACCTATTACAACTACAACTTCACCTTTTTCAATATGCTCATCTATACCTTTTAAAACATCATTTTTTCCAAAACTTTTATAAAGATTATTAACGTGAATCACTTTTTTTCATTCTCCTTTCTATAAGAGATATAATTCTACCTAATGTAAATGTCATAATAAAGTAGAATCCTGCTGCTACTATATATGGCTCTAATCCTCTATATGTAGAACCTACTACAACTTTTGATGCAAACATAAGCTCATTAACCCCTATTATTGAAGCCATTGATGATTCCTTAATTATTGCAACAAACTCATTCCCGATTGCTGGTAATATATTTTTAACAGCTTGAGGTATTACTATTAAAACCATCGCTGTACTTTTTCTCATTCCTAAACTTCTTGCAGCTTCCATTTGTCCTTTATCAACTGCTTCAATACCTGCTCTTACAATTTCTGATACATATGCTGCTGAATTTAATGCAATTGCTATTATTGCTGATGTAAATGGACTTAAATCTATTCCAAAGAACATCTTAGAACCAGCATACATAATTAAGATTTGTAATAGCATTGGAGTTCCTCTAATTATTTCAATATAAACTACTGCTATTATTTTTAAAGGCTTAATCTTCCAAATATGAAAGTTTGAAGTCTTCATAAAGAATAATAAAGAACCAAATAATGCCCCAAAAAGTACTGTAATTAAAGAAATTAATAATGTATATTTAACACCTTCTAAATAATAAGGCATATAATCTGGCACGAAACTAAAATCAAAATTCATTTTTTATCCCCCTCTTTTTTATATAAAATTTACTATTTAACAGAACCTTTGATAAATTAAAAGCCTTTAGTTAATTAAATAATTAATAGCGTTAGCAGAATTAAGAATTTGCCCCAAAATTCTTAATTTCTTGATTTTCAATAGGTTCTGCTATAACTAAATTTTATAATTTATTCTAAAGTTTATTCTTACTAAAATAGCCCCAATTTAGTAAGCAAAACTTTACAATATAATTAACTATTCGTCTTCTCCAACTATTTTTACACTTCCAGCTAATTCATTAGCCTTTACTATATACTCGTCCATCTTTCCAGTTTCATTTAACTCTTTAATAACTTCATTTACTTTAGCTAATAATTGTTCATTATTTTTAGCAACACCTACTGCATTTCCACCTGTTTTTTCTTCGTATGTTGGCTCTCCAACTGCTAATTCTGGATTACTTTTAACTGCCATTTCTGCAACTGGCTTTTCCATAACTATTGCATCAACTTTTCCAGCTTTTAATTCTAAAATTAAATTATTAACATTAGCTAATTGTTGTAAATCAACATTTGGAATTTCAGCTTTTGCAATTTGCTCTTGAGTAGAACCTAATTGAACACCAACTTTTACCCCTTCTAAATCTTTAAATGTCTTAAACTTGTCCGCATCTTCTGATCTTACTAATATTCCATGTTTTGAGTTATAATAAATTTCTGAGAAATCTACTACTTTAGCTCTTTCTTCGGTAGGGTTCATACCTGAAATTACTAAATCAACTTTTCCTGCAGGTAATGCTGCTACTAATGCATCAAAGTCCATTTCTTGAATTACTAAATCAACACCTAGTGCATCTGCAATTTCGTTAGCTATATCTACATCAAAGCCTCCGATAACGTCTTTTCCATTTTCATCTATGTAGTGAAATTCATATGGTGCATAGTCTGCACTCATTCCAACAACTACTTTTCCCTTTTCTTGAATTGTATTTAATAAATCTTTACCTTCACCTTTATTTCCATCTGTAGTCTTGTTATCTGCTACCCCACATCCAACAAACCCCATAGTCATTATTCCTAATAATGCACATGCAACTACTTTTTTTATTAATCCTTTTTTCATATTTAAACCCCCCTTATTATTACTTGTAAAACATTTCCTTGACTATGGTATAATTATACATCATACAATCATATTTATGCAATAGTTTTTTATATTTTTTTATTTTTTTTATATTTATGCATAAATTCTATATTTAAAATGAATATTTTTAGTTTTTTTGCGTTTTTTATAAATAAAGAATGTATATTTTTTGTTAGTATATTGTTTTTTTATACACTAATTCTGCATAAAAGTTTTTTTTATATTCATTAACCATTAAAGTCATTGAAAATATTTATTTTATTTTGTCCATTTTTTCGTACATATTGAATAAAATATTATGAACAACTTATATTTATTTAGGAGTGATTTAATGTCTACATTAAAGGAAAGACATCTTTTCCCAGGTGGAAATACTTCAAAAGGGTTCTATTCATTTTATAGATATGTACTTCCACAAGATGATGCCAAACGTATTCTTTGTATAAAAGGTGGTCCTGGAACAGGTAAATCTCAATTAATGAAAAAAATTGGAGCTCATTTTAGTCAAAAGGGCTATACAATTGAATATCACCATTGTTCTTCTGATCCTAATTCTTTAGATGGGATTTTAGTTAAGGAATTAAACATAGCTTTATTAGATGGTACTTCTCCTCATATAGTTGATCCTATTAACCCTGGTGCTGTAGATGAAATACTTAATATGGGTGATGCCCTTGACATGGATATGCTTGCTAAAAAGAAAAAAGAAATAATCTTATTAAATAAAGAAATAGGTAAAAACTTTAAAAGAGCCTATAGATTCTTAGGTTCAGCTAAATGTATTCATGATGATTGGAGTAATTTAAATTATGAAACTTTAGATTCTAATAAAATTTCTAATCTTCTTGAAAACTTGAAAAATAATATTTTTAAAACTGATAAGATAGGCTACGGTAATGAGCGTCATTTATTTGCTACTGCAATTACTCCTGACGGAATAATTACTTATGCAGATTCTTTAAGCTCTGATTTTAAGAAAAAGTATGTTTTAAATGGTGGCCCTGGATTTGGTAAAACTGATATTTTAAAATTTATAGGTAGTTGTGGCCAAAAGAAAGGTTATTTTATTGAATATATGCATGATCCTTTTGTTCCTGAACGTATCGAGCATATATTTATTCCTGAAGTTTCTACTTGTATTATAACTAATAATGAAATTAATCAAGCTAATTATACTGGTATAGACTATAATCTTCTTGATTACACAAAATTTAATTTATCTACAAATAAACTTGATGATATAAAGTATAATTCTGAGTTATTCTACAATTTAGTTAATAAGGGTATTTCTTTGATTCATAATGCTCATGTATTACATGATGAATTAGAAGCTTATTATATTAAAGCAATGGACTTTTCTGTTGCTGATGATATTTATGATAAAGTTATTAAAAAATTAGAAAAATACGAATAGTTAAAATAGAAATGAGAACTACAGGTTAATAAACTTGTAGTTCTCATTTTTAAAATTTAATTATTTGTTTTTCTTTTTTAGAGTTAATACACCAGCTGTTGAAAGTATTCCACTTATTGCAAGTGCTACTGCTGTTGCTTCTACTCCTGTGTTAGGTAATTTACCTGGCTTATTATTTCCGTTATTTGTTGGAGGTACTGGTTTAACATTTTCTCCTGGTTTATTATTTTCACCTGGTTTATTGTCTTCACCTGGTTTATTATTTTCACCTGGTTTATTATCTTCACCTGGATTTGTTGGATTCTCAACTAAAGAATCTATTGCTTTTGTTAAAGCTGCTACAGCTTCATCTACTTCTTCTTGAGTAGCTTCTGCATTTGCCATTACTTTCTTAGCATTTGCTAATACTTCTTGTAATGATGCCCATGTTTCTTCTGTATAGCTATCAGCCTTAAGAGCTTCTGCTTTAGTAATTAAAGAATTTAATTCTTCTTTATTAACTTCAGAAACTTCTTTCTTTGTTGAAGTTCCTATTTCATGAATAGTTGGAGCAACCCCATCCCATGCAATCTTTATTTCAAATACATTATTTAAGTTAGATGTATCAAATGTATTTATGGCTTTAGATAAAGTACCAACTTCATTCCATCCACTTTCATTTCTTACAGAAACAACTGCATCTGAAGTAGTTGATGGATTTTGTATTACTGTAAATTGAGTTATATCTGTATTTTCAGAAACTTTGTATACAAGACTTCCTGTTTTTGGAGCATTTACTTGTGGTTTAAATGCTGTACCTAACTTACCATCTATTAATTTAGTTGGCTCAAATTTAGCTTCTGCAGCTGGTCTAATATCAAATGTAACATCATTGTTTGAATATTCTAATGCTAAATTTGTAACATTAAATTTAACTGCATCTTTTCCATTGTTTATTAAACGAGCATATCTTGCTGCAACAGTTTTTGTTGTATCTTCTACAGCTGTCCATTCAACACCATTAATAGAAGTTTCTAATGTTAACTTATCACTATTTGTAATCTCTGAAGTAATATTTGTTAATTCTCTAATCTTATTTAATTTAATACCTACATATTGTCCTTCAGCTAATGTAATATCATTTAAATCTGTAAGTGTTGCATTAGATGGTAAAATATCAACTTTATTTTCTGCTAATGCTTCAACATTTGTGTAAACATTTCTTATTATATGATCTGCATCATCTTTGTTTATTGAGAATTCACGAACTGATATCCAGTTATTTAAAATTTCACCAGTTGGAATAGCTCTTACATATTTAGCTGTTACATTTAAATTGTCTATAACTATCTTTTGAAGGTTTGGACCATATGCTTCACCATTTAAATCAGTCCAATTTTGACCATCCATAGAGTATTGGAATTTAACATAGTTAAATCCATCTCCAGCTCCTGGCTCACCATGTTCAAAGATTATGTTATTAATTTCTGTTGGTTGATTTAATTCTACAGCAACAAAATCTCCCTCTTTAGCAGCTCCACGTACCCACATACAAGATAATCTAGCATTATCTCCATCTACTATATTTTGAATATGTCCCCAATATAAGCTTGGTCCCATATTTGTATATGGTAAAAGTGTTAATATATTTGTATCTGGATTTATTGTTTGGTTAACTTTTTCACTAATTATTCTTGATAAATCTTTTGCAAATGGTATTAATTCTTTTGTACCTGGTTCTGGTCTAGTTTGTCCATCATTTATTGCAGGAACTCTATGAGTTCTTGAAGCAGTATATTCTTCTTCACCTTGTACATAATACTTCATTGCTTCATCATAGTTACCTTTTTCTAAAGCAACTGCTGAATTTACATATGCAATTGTTGATTCAGCTATATCTCTTAATGAATCAACCCAACCTTTAATTTCGTTCTTTAATAATTCATTTTTAGATTTTTGTGCAAAACTGTTTGTAGCATTTAAAATTTCTTGATATTCAGCTAAAACAACTTTACTATATTCTAAAATAGATTCTCCAGCGAATAATTTTCTTCTAAACTCTTCAATAACTGGTCTTATTTCTTCAGATTCTTCTAAAGCTAATCCATGCCAGTTTGGAGATGGATCACTCATGTGCTTAGCAAATGTATATAATTCTTCAGATGCATCTTCATCTATATATTTGAAAGAATCTTGCCAACTCTTATCCATATCAAAATCTGCTCTGTTCCAACCATAGTCAGCTATTGCAAATAGTGCTACCTTTGAAGCTTGTGCTTCTTGCATTGGATTCGTTACTATACCTTTAAAGTTATTAACTTCTGGATCTAGCATTTCACCTTTACCCATTAATAATCTTTTTGAATTAATATCATTAACTGGCCAGTTTAACCACATGAATGCTTGACGTCCAACTGCTTCTTCAAAGAATTCGAAAGTATCTTGAGTTACATAACCAAGAATTACGTCACCTGTCCACATGATATCAACAGTTTCTGGCATTGTACCTATAGTCTTTAAGTAAGCATTGTTAACATCCCCACCAGCAGACTCTTTTGTATATACTTTAGGAACGAAGATTAAATTGTATACATCTTTTTTAGATAATCTCCACTCTTCTAAATCTTCCATAAGCTTTACTTGGTTTGATTCATCACCTTCAGCATCATCTGCAAGTACACCAAATTGACGTACACCTATGTTGTATAATTGTTCAAACTTAGCAATAATTTTTTCTAATTCAGCTTGATATGTTTCTTCTGTTGAGAAGTCCATTCCATCCTTTAAGAATGGGTGAATTGTCCATATGAATTTATTTTTTGTTGCAGTACCAACATCAACTAACTCTTTTATTTCAGCTAATTTTTCATCTGGATATAATTCTCTCCACTTAAGGCTGTGATATTCATCATCTTTTGGTGCAAAGATATAAGCATTCATCTTAAAGTCTCCACCAAACTCCATTAAGCTCTTTCTGTTTTCATTGCTCCATGGAATACCATAATATCCTTCAATGAATCCTCTCCATTGACCATCAGAAAAATCTTTGATTACTAAATTTCTGATTTCAGATCCTTCTAATTGCTTAAATATTAATTTTAAAGTTGTAATTCCATAAAAAGCAGCATCTGTATCTTTTCCTAAAACAGCTACTACATTATCTTTTACTGATAATATATGAGAATCAAAGTTCTCAAAATGAGTATTATCATTTAAATTATTTTCTGTAAAATAATTATCTACAACTCCATTTGAATTATGTAATCCAACTAAAAAGTTTGTTTTATCGCTTTTTACTTCTGTAGTTACTTCATATGAAATGCTCTTAATAGATAATACTTCCATAAGTCTATTTTTTGTAGCATCGTCAATACCTTCTTCAAAAACAACATTTACATCGTTACCTAAGTTTAATGTTCCGTCATTGTATTCTACACTTTGAGGTATAGGATATATTTCATATCCTTCATCTTGTTTTTCTACAGCTTGTACATTTTGTACTAACACATTTGGTAGTAATGCAACTAACATAACTAGTGTCATTACTTTAGCCATAAGTTTCTTTAAATTTTGAGCTTTTAATTTCATTCTCAAAATTCCCCCTTTGTTAATATTAATCTATTGCATAACCAATAAAACAATGTTTTATTAGGTTTTACAAACTCATTTTTTTATTTTTTTCTCATTAATAATATGATTTATTTATAAAATTTAAATTTTAAGACAAAAAAAAGCTGAAAAGGATATAATAATCCTTTTCAGCTAATGCTCAATAGTTATTGATGGCACGCTAAATTTAACTTCTATATTACAATAACACTATATTACTATACAAATTATAACATTTCAACCATTTGTTTTACTTTTTTATCTTTAATTTTTAATATTAAGTTACTTAGTATTTAATAATTTATCTAAGTATACAGATTTCATTTGTTCACTTGCCATTGCCTTCTTTACTGGTGAAAGCTTTAATATTGATGATAATATTGCTGCCATTGCTCTATGACTTGTTAACCCTCTATTATCAAAAATAAGATTTGGTAATTGTCCTTTTTCAATTGCCATAAGTACAACTCTATGAACTGATGTTGCTGGAGTTATTACTCTCTTTTCTCTTGATTTAAGCATAAGGCTATTATTAAAACAGTTTCTTACACATACCCCACAACCTAAGCATAAGTCCTTATCAACCTCTGCTACTGTTTTCTCCATTGGTGTTCCTTCATTTATAACAACTCTCTTAATTGCTCCAACGGGACATTCCTTTACACATTTCCCGCAGTTTACACATGTATCTTTATTTACTTCTGCAATAAAGTTAGTTGTTTCTACAGGATGCATTACTCCAAACTTTTTAGCTGCAAGCATTGCTTCACAACAGCATCCACAACAATTACAAATGAAATTAACTCCCTTTCTAACATTCTCACCACATTGTACTAGGTTACTTTCATATGCTAAATCTAAAAGCTCTAAGCATTCTGATACATCAACTTTTCTTGCATGACCATATTTAATTAATGATGATGCTGTTCCATTAAAAGTCATACATATATCCATAGGTGAATCACATGCTTTACCCATGTGTTTCATCTTATGCCTGCAATAGCACATACTAATGCCTATATCACTTGCTGTTTTTATAATATGTGAAGCCCTTTCATAATCTAAAATTTCTACTGAATTATCATTTGTAAGTACTTTTTCCTGTACATATACTCTACCTAATTTAGTTTCTGTACTGTAAAATAAGTCTTTTATGAAGTCCTCTTCCACATTTAAATATTGATAATATAACTCCGCTAATAAATGTTGATCTACATCTCCCCTAGTTCTCATCATACTAAATTCTAAGAACCCAGCCATTGGTGGTGGTAATAAAAATGTTCTTTTACCCTCATGCTCCATATCTAATAAAATAGCTCTGCTAGCTAATTTATTTAGTATTTTTTCTGATTCTACTGACTTCATTCCCCAAATCTTTGCTGCTTTTTCTATAGTAAATGCTTGTATTGGGAGTTGTGCAACTAGTTCAGCTTCTTTTTCATCGAAAAGTACCTTTAATATTTTATAAAGTGTTTCTGATGCAGGGGCCCCCTGTGGGAATCTATTTAATCTTTCTTCTAAGCTTTTGTATGCTGATTTTCCAACTACATGTGACATTATCTCAATATCCTCCATTTAACACCTATAGTTTTTACTATTATTTACAATTATTTTCTATATCACTTAATTTTATTCATAGTGTTGTTAATTAACATCTAAAATATTACTTTCTCATAAATAAAAGTCAGATATATTATTTACCAAATAGTAATTAATATATTTGACTTTTATTTAAAAACTTATTTTATTTTTATTTTTGCATAGCATCATAGTTCTTCCAAATTTGATAGCCATCTTCTTTAGCATACTTTGTATAAACTAACGTATTATCACTTTCATCTTCATATACTGTTAAACTTTGAACAAATTGAAATGCTGCATCACTATCATCAGAAACCCCTTCTAGATTTCCACCAAATGCGCTTATTCCACCTAACTTTTCTAATTCTTTAGGTGCTTTCTTTTCAGCAACTTCACGATCAAAATAATAAGCAGTATCACCTATTACTATATATGGTAAAATGATTCCATCTTCACTTAATACAACCTTATATGTACTATCTTCGCTTACAAAAAACTTTTCTTTTTCTGTAGAGAATTTATTTTAAATTTTATAGACCTGCGGGGTCAATCCATATATTGAATTGACCCAGCAGGTAATTTTTATAATTCTTTTATATTTATTTCTCTATTACACATATTAGCTACTGTTTTATCATGTGTTACAAGTACAATTGTCTTTCCTTCATCATTTAACTGCTTTAACAACTTTAGTATTATATCTCTATTATCTTCATCCAAAGACCCTGTAGGTTCATCAGCTAGTATAATATCCTTTTCCTTCAACATTAATCTTGCTAAGGCAACACGTTGTTGTTCTCCACCACTTAATTCAAATATCTTATTATTTAATTTATCTAATAAGCCTACTTTCTCTAAAGCTTCTTCTTTTAATCTCTTCTTATTTTTATTTTTAACATACTCTAAAGCAATATCTAAATTTTTACTTACTGTATAATTATCTACTAAAGCATAATTTTGAAATAAATAACCTATATTATCCCTAAATAATTTTAGTTTTACTTTTTCCTTATCAAAAGGATTTTTATTGCTACATATTACTACTTCTCCGGAATCAGGCTTATCTATCAACCCAATAATATTTAATAATGTACTCTTACCTACCCCACTAGGCCCTGTTATTGCTACCATTTCCCCTTTTTTAATTGAGAAATCTAAGTTCTTAAATAAATATTTATTACTATAGCTTTTATTTATATTTTTTAATTCTATAATCATCTCAATATCCCTCTTCTTTAACCTCTATTTTGTTTTTAAAACGCTTAATATCTCATTACTCTCTATCTTCTTTAATACTACATACATAATTAATATTTCTAATATTGCAAGAGAAATTATTATTTTTAATGCTTCTAAAATAGAAGACACTCCTAAAATATATCCTCCTATTAAAATTCCTATCCAAGTTCCTACTATTAATAAGATAAATTTATTATGTCGCCTTATATATGAATATCCATTTATCTTTTTTATGGCATTAATATACTTATTTCTTTGTATATAATTTATTATCATATATATTGATAATAATATTTCTAAAATTAAAATTATTATCATTGAAATAATGTATTCATTAATTGTATTTTCTAATTTATAAATATATGAATCAACCTCACTATATAGGGTATTTGCACTAAGTATATCCTTTTCCATATTTAATTTTTTTATATCACCTGATATTTTAGAGTACGCATCTCCCTCTACACTTCCATCAACTTTTGCAAAGAAACTTCCACCACTTATAAAACTTAGATAACTATCTCCCCCAATATTTTCTGAATTTATTACAATATGAATAGCATCTATAATAGCATTTTGATTTTCTATCTCTAACGATGGATTGTATAAAAATGATTCTTGTCCATTTTTAGTATATATAATTTCAATTTTTACCTCTGGATGTTCAATATCTTCATTATTCATATATTCATTATAAATATCTTCATCTATAAATCTCCTAAACTGATATATTTCTTTATATACTTCTAACAATTCATCTTTAATTTCCTTATACTTTTCTGGAACTAATATAATTAAATAATCCCCATACTCATCTTCTATAGAAATTTCGTTACCATTTACATCATATATTGGATTTTGCCTTAAGTATTCTGCATTTACTTCTAGCGCATTTCCATCAATAGGATCATATTCTTTTCTATTTTCTAATCTTTCCTCTTCATAAAACCTATTGTATAAAATATAGTCTGAAGGAGATATAAGAAGTCCACCCTTATTATTATAGTATTTAAAAAACTCCCTACACCTTAAACCTTGATTATAATTCCATATTATTTGTTCTGTATCCCTATATTTATCACTCATATTAACATATACATAATTATTTGTAGTTTTCCATTTTTCTAAATTTTTGTTTTGATATATTAAACTATTATAACTACTTAGTAAATTCATTATTATTGCTACTAACACAATAGAAAATGATAACTTACTAATATAATTTAAACTTTGAATAAGTACCATTGGCTTTTTATTATTTAACATATCTTTTATTTTTATATTATCTATATTTAATGACACTACCATTTCTATAAATATTAAAATCACTGAAAACATTATTAATACAATAATTAAAATTTTAAAATAATCTAATACGTAATTTAAGTTGTTATAACAATATAAATATAACCCTACTATTAAAATTGAAAGCATTAAGGTTCCACAATGCATTATTAATACTTCTTTAAATAAGTCCTTGAATATTATTTTACTATCTGAATGTCCTAACATCTTTTTTATAGCAAACTCTTTATATCTGAAGATTATATAATATATAAAAGCTAGTACAACTGATATTAGTAATATTAAAACTAATATTAAATACTTTATTTCTATAGTATTTAATATACTCCCTCCATTAGTTATACTCCCTCCATCTCCATCATATAATTTACATTTTAGTCTATCTGTAAATTCTACTTTTATATTTTCAAATTCATTTATATCATCTGTTTGAACTAAATATTCTCCAATAACATTTTCATTTACAGCTTCATTTAACCCCTTTATTCTTATAATTAAATTTCTATTAAAAACTCCAATTTCTTTATTTTCTGATGATAAATATCCTTCATTTAAAATTAAATTTTCAATTGAGCCATTATATTTAATATGAAATTTATCTTTTAATTTATTTTCATCTGCTAAAGCAGTGTATACAGTTATTATCATATCCTCTGAGTCCGTTAACTGATTATATACTACCTTATAAATATTTATCCCTATATCTTTACTTAGTTTATCTATTTCATTTAATAGATTTTCATTATCTATGCTATTTTCAAATTCATCTATTCTTATACTTTTTACATTACTTGTATATACTGCTTCTAATTCCTTAGTAGAATATACTTGTAAATATATAAATGAAACTAACAAATAACTAATAGTTAATATTCCTATAATTATTTTTTTCATAAATTCTCACTTTCCTTTTCCCTATTCTGATAAATAAATTTCCAAATTATCATTTATTTTATTTATCGCCTCTTCTATATTTATATCCCCTTCAATATAGCTTATAAATTCATTCTTAACTTTATCTAAAATAATACTATTGCTATTAATAACCTTATTTAATGAAGAAGTATAATTTGTTATATTCTCAATATCATTCTCTGTTAATTTTATAGCTTCTAATAAATCACCTTCACCATTTTCATCCATAATGACAACTCCAGAGTCATAATCTTTAATTTCATATAAAACGCTTTTAAAAACTTCTTTATTAACTGATAAATTGCTAAGCTCTGTATTATAAAAGCTTCCTTTCAATATTGAATTAATAAATTCTTTAGATATATCTTTATTTTTAGAATTTGAATTTACTGAAATAATATCTTTTGGTTTAAAACAATTCTCATTATTACTATTCCATAATGAATATTCACAATTATATTGCTTCTGGACTCCACTTAAAAACAAAATATCCTTATAGCTATTTATATTACAAATATTTATATTGGCATTTTTATGAACTAAATATAACGCAAGAAAATTATCTATATACTGCCTGTTATCTTGAATAATCTCTTCTTCATAATCTGATAAATTGCTAGCTGTTAAATCATAAATTTCTTTAAGCTTATTTAATGAATCTTTTATAGCTTCAATATTTAAACTTTTATCGTCTTTTAATATATTAGTAGATATACTATCATAAAAGGTATCAATAATTTCTTCTGCTGACGATATATTTAAGATTATCTCTTCATTATTTATGTTTTCTTCACATTTTAAAATTAAAGAATTTAAATCTTTTATATCAGATACATCTTGTCCTATAATTATTGGAATACTAAAAGCTGTAGGAATAGAGTATATATTACCATCCTTCTCATACTCATTAATTATATTATCAAATAAACTTTCTTCATTTTTCTCCACTATATCATTTAGGTTTTCTAGTATTTTTTTCTCAATATAGATATCTGTATTTAAGTGATCTAAAAATAAAATATCTGGACCTTTACCGCTTAAAAGTTCTGTATTTAAGGCTAATATAGCATCATTTTCATTTATTTCATTATTTTCTGATATACCATATGTATATTTAAAGTCTATTTCTGGATAACTATATTTAAAATTTAACAGGTAATTTCTTATAGTTTCATTTTCATATAATGAATAAACAATAAATTCTTCTTTATTATTTTCCACATTAATTCGTAGCTTTGACTCTCCAAATGTATATTTATATAGTTTATCTTCATCTTCACTATTTACTCCGTAGGCTAATATATTACTGTCATCTAACACTAAAAACTTGTTTAATTTTATATCTGTATTATTTAATTGAGTATTATCTATATTAAAAAGTAATTCTACTTCATTGTTATCATGTTCATACTTATATATTCCTTCATCACTTTTGAAGTAAATATCATCAGAATTATTATTAGTAAAAATAATACAATTATTATAATCACTTAATTTCTCAACAGATTTTATAGCTTCACCTGTTTCTATATCGTAAATAGCTATTAACTCCTTATCACTATCATCAATAATTAACCTATTATTAGATAATTGTATTTGGGGCATAATAACATCCTTATATTCCCTAATTAAATTGCCTTGTTCTAAATTATAATGTAGTAATTTTTCTTCAGCTTCAAACTGTATTACTAAATCCTTATTATTTATATATATTTCTTTAGCTTTATTTTCTAAACTTAAGTTAGATACTTCATAATCATTAATATCAGCTAATAATATTTTTTCACTCTTATTATTCTCATCTAAATAATGAATAACTACTTTCCCATTTGAATTCAAATCAGCTGATATAATTTGAGTAGTATCTTTTATTTGTGATTTTATAAAATTCACCTCTTTTTTTTCCCATTCTTCAAAATCTTTGTTGACTTTAAAATATACTAAGTCATCATTATTATTACTTCCTAATATTAATAAACTCTCATCATTTACCTTGATGATTTTAAATATTTTATTTATTTCCTCTGAAATCTCAATTTTTTCTTCCGAAACTAAGGTGTCTTGAATACTTTCTTTTTCTTTATTAGAGCATCCAGTAATATTTATTAAAATTAATATACTTATAATAAAAATATTACATATATCTTTAAACTTCTTCACATAATATTCCCCCTCAACCTTATATTAAAATTTATTAAATTCCTACTTATAAAATTTTAAGTAGGAATTTAATATTTCTAACATTTTAGATAATTTATTTTATCTAGTTTTACCAAAAGACTCATTACCAGTAAGAGTTCTATTTATACTTGCATAAGATGTTTTATCAACAGGCATCCATTTACTTACACACGAATCTCCTTTACCATTTATAGCAGTTGATCTATGTTCCTTACCTGCATGAAAATAATTTGAATAACACTCCGAAATTGTTACTCCATAGTATAGTATTCCTCCACTAAGGTTCTTTTTAGCAGCCATTGCTACTGCTGAATTTGATAAAATTACTCCCCCTAAAACTAATGCTGTTATTGACTTTTTAATATTTTTTATTTTCATTATGTTGTCCCCCCGAACTTAATTTTGTTTTTTGATACCGATATCACACTTATATAATAACCATTTTTTTACATAAAATTTCGTTTATATAATAATTTATTTGTTTTTTCTAATTTTTGCGATTTATACTGTTAATAGATTCACTTTTTACTTAAAATTTATCATTTTTTATTTAAATCTTATAAAATTCTTTTATTTCTAATAAAATTCATTATATTATTCTTATCTGATATTATTATTTTGTAGGTTTTTACAAAAAATAATAAATAATACTCTTTTTTACATATTTTCATTGAATAAAGTTTTTAAATCATGGTAAAATATTCTGGTAACGTTTTCTATTTTATTAAAAGGAGATTATTATGCTTAAAGTTTATATTTGTGAAGATGAGTATTATCAACAACTTTATTTAAAAGAAATAATATCTAATACTATTTGTATTGAAAATTATGATATGGAGCTTTCATTAGTAACTTCTAATCCTTATAAGTTATTAGATAATATAAAAGATACAAATTATACTGGAATATACTTTTTAGATGTACATTTAAATTCAGATATTGATGGAATAAAGCTTGCTGAAAAAATACGTTATTATGACCCTAGATGTTTTATAATATTCATAACTGCTGATCCAAGCAAAAGTAGTAAAATATTCTTTCATAAAGTTGAAGCCATGGATTATATATTGAAAACTGATTTTAAAAGTATACCAATAAGAATAAAAGATTGTATAAAAAGTGCTCATGATAAAATATCAAAAGTGACTAAACTTCACAAGGTACTTACTATAAAAGCTAATGATAAAATACTAAACATTGATTATGACAAAATTTTATTTTTTGAAACATCATCAACTATTCATAAGGTCGTAGTTCATTGTATGGATAAAAAAATAGAATTCTATAAAAAAATGAAAGAATTAGAAGCAATATTAGATGATAGATTTTGCAGATGCCATAATTCTTTTATAGTAAATAAAGATAAAATCAGAGAAATTAATAAAAAAGATAGAATAGCTTATATGCTTAATGGCGAGGAATGTTTAATTTCAACTCGTGGAATAAAATTTCTTATAAAATAATAAAATCTACCTGCAGGATTAATCCATATATTGAATTGACCCCGCAGGTAGAATTTTTTTATCTTAAACTTTCATTTCTAACTATTATATCATGACCTGTATAAGCCATAGCTAATGCAGCTATTAATAATCTATCATGTGCTTTACTTGTTATTGTTGAATTTGCCATTTCAACACTGTGACCTACCATTGGGCAATCTGTTACTCCAATATAAGGATGAATTGTTGGTGCAACATGACTAACATTTCCTATATCACTTGAACCCCCAGTTACTTTAGCTTCCTTTATATCTGTAATTCCTAATTCTCTTAAGTTACTATTAAATATTTCTGATAATGTTTCATTAGTTTTTAAATCATCATAAGGTAATTCATATCTTTCCATTTCAAGAGTTGCTCCAGTCATTAAAGCTGCACCTTCTGCAATTCTTTTAACTTTTTCCACAACTTCAGTTACTCTTTCCTTAGTAGAGGCTCTAAAATAGAAGTCTGCAATTGCCTCATCTGGAACTATATTTGCTGCAACTCCACCTTTAGTTATTATTCCATGCATTCTTACATCTGGTGTTACATGTTGACGAAGTGCATCTATTCCATTAAATAATTGAATAACACTATTTAAAGCATTTATTCCTTTCTCTGGGCATGATGCAGCATGAGCAGTTTTTCCCTTATATATAAATCTTATTGGATATAAGGCACTACTTGATCCACTTGCTCTAGTTTCTCCATCTGGATGAACTATCATAGCAGCATCTAACTCATCAAATGCTCCTGCTTCCGTTAATATAACCTTTCCTCCATTAGTTTCTTCTGCTGGAGTTCCATAAACTATAATTTTTCCACCAATTTCAGATAAAACTTTACTTAAAACAACTCCTGCACCAGCAGACATAACACCAATCATGTTGTGTCCGCATCCATGTCCTATTTTAGGAAGAGCATCATATTCACATAAGTATCCTACTGTCATTCCTTCTTTTCCACTATCAAATGTTGCTTTAAAAGCTGTATTCATTCCAGAATAAGGACACTCGATTTCAAAGCCATGTTCCTTTAAGAAAGTAGTTAATGCTTCAACAGCCTTATATTCTTCATTCCCTAACTCTGGATTTCTATATATGTAATCACTTATTTCAGCTAATCTTTCTTTAATTAATTGACCTTCATTATATAATATTTCTTTCATTTATTCTTTCCTCCTATATTATCTTATTAAAGAAATATGCCCTCCATCTGTAATAAAAAGCTACCAACAATTTTATATAACAGATATCGAGCATATTTCTAACTATATATTCTCTTATATAACTATAAATTAATAAATTTTAATCTATGTTATATTAATTCTTAATATTTACTTATGGTTCTAATTTAAAACTACTAGCTAATCCTATGCCCATCCCATCATCATAGCACAAGTTATAAATATTATACCTAATGCAAATAAGATAATTTGTAATGGCATTATCCACTTAAACCATTTTGAATAAGGTATTCCAGCCATTCCTAAGCATGCCATTAATACTCCTGATGTTGGGAAAATAGCATTTGAGAAACCATCTCCTAATTGGAATATTAATACTGTTGTTTGTCTTGATATTTCAAGTAAATCACCAAGTGGTGCTAATATTGGCATAGTTAATGCCGCTTGTCCTGAACCTGAAATAACAAAGAAGTTTATAAACATTTGAACTGGTAACATCACACATGCAGCTAACATTGATGGTAATTTACCTATAAATGATGATAAACCAAATAATATTGTATCTATAATTTGAGCATTTTCAGCTATTATTACTATAGCTCTTGCAAATCCAATTATCATTGCAGCTCCAATCATATCTTTAGCTCCAGCTATAAAAGATTCTGCCATTTCATCAGCCTTTAATCCACCAACTATTCCTGCAAATACTCCTGTTATTAAGAATACTGCTGCTATTTCTGGAATCCAGAAACCTTGCTTTAATACTCCCCATATGATAACTGCTAAACAAACACCAATTGAAGCAATAATAATTTTATGTGCAAATGTGAATTTAACTTCTTCACTTTGAATATCACTTAATTTTTCACGTTTTTCTTGATCTATTTTATACATTGGACTAAATTCAGGATTTTTCTTAACTTTTCTTGCATAAATCATTAAGAATATAATTCCTACAACTGTTGTTATAACCCATGCAATAGTACGATATGTTACTCCTGAGAATAAAGGAATTTCAGCTATTGATTGTGCTATTCCAACTGTAAATGGGTTAAGCATAGCTGTTGCAAACCCTACGATACATCCTAAATAACTTATTCCAACTGCTAATATACTATCAAACCCTAAGGCAAGCATTAATGGTACTAATATTGTTATAAATGGTATTGCCTCTTCTGTCATACCAAAAGTTGCTCCACCAAGAGAGAATAATGTGAATATAATAGGAATTATTAATATCTCATTTCCTTTAAAAACATTAACAACCTTAGCAATAGCTGAATCTATTGCCTTTGTTCTTGTTATTAAATTAAATGCACCACCAACTATGAATAAGAAAGCTATAATTTCAGCTGACTGTTCAAGTCCTTTTACAGGTGCCTGCATTACTGAAAATAATCCTTGTGC
Organism: Clostridium sp. K13; assembly: GCF_019734195.1. Classification (GTDB taxonomy): domain Bacteria; phylum Bacillota; class Clostridia; order Clostridiales; family Clostridiaceae; genus Clostridium. Next base: position 149,650 of record NZ_JAASHM010000004.1, read on the forward strand.
TTCATTCTGAACATATGTAAATGACCCATTTAAAACTACAGTTCTACTTTGCCCATTAACTTCCGTTACTACTCTTTCATAAGCTCCCCCTGGAACTATGTAAGTTGCTATAGCTACTAAAATTATTATTGAAAAAATAATAACTAAAGTATGTGGAATCTTTATTCCTCCACTAAATTTCTTAAAAAACCCTTTTCTTTCGTTATTTGCTACATTCTGCATTAGTTTAAAATCCCCCTAAAGTTTTATATCTTGACATGATAGGTTGAAGGAGATAATCTTTTAAAAGTTTTTAACTAATAAGTGATAGTTCTTCACGTTTCATCTGATATTTATAATAAAAAAAGCCTTGAGCTTCTTCACTCAAGACTATATAATCACTAAATACTAAACAACTTAATTTAAAGTACTTATTATAAATAATATAACCGTTAAGTGATAGCTCTTCACAAATGAATTTGTGACAGTGTTATATATATTCTACATAACCCCAACGCTATAGTTTCAAAGCATTAACTATAGGTTTCGGCGAAATTTCCTTTCTGTTTACATCCTTGTGCTTACCTCCGTAAACATACTCTTAAATATCGCAACCTCTATCTACTTCATATCTACTTGTCCCTTATAATATACAATTTTTTATACATATTGTAAAGGATATTTTGTATAAATATAAACTAAATTGTCGACTTCAGCTAATCCTAAAATTTATCTACTGCTGCATTTAGAGTTAATTTATATCCATAATGGTATGTATGAGAATACTCGAATGCTTCCCCATCTTCTAATATTCCCACTTGTTCTATATGTAATATTGGTGATTCACAATCTAATTCTAATAATTCCATTAACTCTTCCGTTGATATTAATGCTTCAACTACACGTTGAGCTGTTGATATCTTATATCCACATTGATCTAAGTAATTATATAGTGAATTACAATCTGATCTTTTTAAGTTAGGAAACATTTTTACTGGCATATAAGTTATCATATATGATACCGGACATCCATCTGCATATCTAACTCTTTTAACTTCCCAAACATTTTCACCTAAATCTAAATTTAACTTATCCTTTATTATATTATCCGCTTCAACTATAGTTAAACTTATTAATTTAGTTATAATGCTATATCCCTTATTAACCATTTCCTTTGTATAGCTTTCTACAGTACCTATATTATCAGAAATTCTATTAACTAAAACTATACTTCCTATACCCCTTTTTCTTGATATATATCCTTCTTTAACTAAATTGTTAAAGGCTGATCTTACTGTCATTCTTGTAACATTAAACTTTTCACATAACTTATTTTCAGAAGGAAGTAATTCTCCTTGCTTTATTTCTCCAGAATCAATTAAATCCTTTAAATATTTTTCTATTTTTATATATATTGGCTCACTCATTTGCTAAACTCCTCTTTGCACTATATTAAATACAAATTCAAATATTCTCTTTATTTATTGTACCATAATGCTAAACTTAATTACTTATAATATAATGTAATTTAATTATTAAACTTTATTAAATATATAATAAATCTTTCTTTTAAGGTTGCTTTGAAACGCACATAAAAATAACGACATAGCTAATAAGAAACCTTCCCTTATAACTACATCGTTACTTTCTAATTTATATATTTAAAATGTTAAATGGTTTATCTTCTTAATTATTTATTTTCTAACTTTGATAATCTTTCATATACATCTATAAACTCTTCAGCTAATTGTTGAAAATTCATAGCATTCATTAAATGGTCTTGAGAATGTATTAATAATACACCTATTTCTAATTTTTCTCCTAAAGCTTCTTTAGTTATAAGTTGAGTTTGGAATGCATGAGCTTTATGCATCTCTTCTCTTGATTTGTTTATTAATTCTCTAGCTTCTTCAAAGTTTCCTTCTTTTGCTTTACTTAAAGCATCAAAAGCTAACCCCTTTGCTTCTCCTGCATTTGCTATTAGTCCAAATGATATTTCCATTAATTCTTCGTTCATATTCATATTCTCCTATAATTTACTATAATTAATAAGTTCTATATTATTTCTTGTTAAAAATTCTTGTACTTTTTTAGATGTTAAAATACTATACTCTTTTATCTTTTGCATTACATAGGATGTTGAGTTAACTAAGTTTTCATCTATAAATGCCGGATGACACATAATATCTATTATTTCATGTCCCTTAATTTCATTTATAAAGTTTTCAAAATAATCATCTGTTACATTATCACTATAGAAGCCTTCTGTCATTGGAATAACTTTATCATAATTAAGTTCGTATTCAAATCCACCTCTTATAGGTAGTTTATATTTTTCTAATATTCTTTCTATGACAGACTTTAAAGCTTTTAATGTATGGACATGATGATGAGAATCTAAATGATCAACCTTAACTCCACTATTAATTACTTTATCAATTTGAGCAGAAAATTCTTCATATACTTCATCTAAATCAAACTTTTCTTCTATAATTTCATTAGTTATTCTTTTATAGAAATTTCCATTTTCATCTACTATTGTTTTATGACAGTTTAAAATAGGTTTATTTACGCTTAATGTCATATGAACTCCGCATCCTAATCCCTTATTTTCTTTTAATAAACCAATAGCATGCTCAAAGGCAGGCATACCAGGCATTATAGTCGTTGACCTTACTATTCCATTTTTATAAGCTGATATAATTCCATAATTAACAGCTTCACTTAGTCCAAAATCATCTGCATTTACTATTATCTTTGTCATACTAACACCTCGGTTTCCCTAGAGAAAGAGGAATATCTCCTTTTTCTCTTATAATTCTAAAATTGTGGTAAATATTCTTTATGAGCTTCAAGCATTTCATCTAATATAGTTTTAGCTAAATCATCTGATGGTATTAATGGATTTATACATAATGCTTGTAATGCTGCATTATAATCTCCTTCAACTGCTGCCTTAGCTGCTAATATTTCAAATGCCTTTATTTCAGTAACTAATCCACTAACTGCAACTGGTAAATATCCTACTGCTAAAGGCTTAGGACCATCTTTAGTTATCACACAGCTCATTTCTGCTGCTGAATCTTCTCTAAAGTCTCTTATTGCTCCATTATTTAATGTATTTACAACTTGAACATCTTTTTTATCATTGTAAATTGAGTTAATTAAGTTACAAGCTGCATCACTATAATATGCTCCACCTCTTTTTTCTAATTGTGGTGGTTTAACTGCTAAGTTTTCATCTTTATATAATTCAAATAAGTCATCTTCTAATGCCTTAACTGTTTCACCTCTAGTTTTTCCATCTTTAAAGCCTTCTAATTCTTCTTCAAGCATTTCTTTATGCTTATAGTAATATTTGTGATATGGACAAGGTATAACTCCTAATGCTCTAACAAAATCAGCATTTAGTGGAATATCCTTTATATTTTGCATTGTTAATGATGAAGTAACAAACTTCTCTATTGCTTCTTTAGTTATGTCCTTTCCATCTAATCTTACATTTAATGCATAAACCATATGGTTAAGACCTGCAAAATCCATCTCAAGTCTATCTTTTTCTACTTTTAATATATCTGCCATTCCATTCTTAACACCTATTGGAACATTACATAAACCGATATATCTTCTGAAGTTTGTATATTTAAATACCGCTTCTGAAATTACTCCTGTTGGATTTGTAAAGTTTACTAGCCATGCATTTGGACAAAGCTCTTCAATGTCTTTTATAATATCTAATACCACTGGAACTGTTCTAAGTGCTTTAAATAATCCACCTGCTCCATTAGTTTCTTGACCTATAACTCCATGTGAAAGTGGAATTCTTTCATCTTTAATTCTTGCATCTAATAATCCAACTCTTAATTGAGTAGTTACAAAATCAGCATCCTTTAATGCTTCTCTTCTATTTAAAGTTAGATGTATTTCCATATCTATTCCTGCTTTTTTAACCATTCTCTTTGCAAGATTACCTACTATTTCTAACTTATGCTTACCTTCTTCTATATCAACTAACCACAATTCTCTTACTGGTAGTTCCTTATGTCTCTTTATAAAACCCTCTACTAATTCAGGTGTATAACTTGATCCTCCACCTATAGTAACTATTTTTATTCCGTTTTTCATACTATCCACCATCCTAACTTTTTATTTATAAATTTTGCTTTAACTAAGCTATATGTATTAATTCTCTTGTGATTATCTTTGTATTTATTTTTAAAGTATCATTTAAGATAGCATTTTATATGCTGATTTTTACTCACTATATAAATGAATAAAAAACAAAATACAAACTTCTATACATTTTGAGTTTGGAGCAAAGCCGACTTAATTGTCGGCCTTACCTTTCCTTTAACTTAAACTCTATTTTTATATGTTTAATTAAGTCCTTTTAAGCTGCTTGGTCCATGTCCATTTTTTTAGCATCCATCTTTTCTGCCATAACTACGAATGGTAAGTATATTAATATTGAAACTACTATATTAACTACACATAATGCTGCACCTGACCAATGTCCTGTTGCCATGAATCCACCTAGTATTGGAGGTGTAGTCCAAGGCATAGTTGCCATTATTACTGGATGAACTAGTCCAAATGAAATTGAAAGATATGAAATTATTGTTGTAACAATTGGTGCAATTACAAATGGTATTCCGAATATAGGATTTAATACTATTGGTAATCCAAATATTACTGGTTCGCTAATATTGAATATTGCTGGTGCTAATCCTAAAGCAAGCATATCTCTTCTTCTTTTACCTGCTATTGCTATAGCAACTAATAAACCGATGATTACTCCTGATCCTCCCATGAATATGAAAGCATCGAAGAATGGCCCTGCTAATACATGTAATTGTTCTAATGGAGCTCCACTTTGAATCATTTCTGCATTTTATGCTCCTAAGTTAGTTAACATTGTTCCTGTAAAAGGTAATGCAATGTTTGCACCATGTAAACCAACAAACCATAATCCATGTATAAAGAATGCTATTAATATAGCTGATGGTAATGTATCTGTTATATTACTTAATGGAATTCCTAAGTATTTGTTTATTAAATCTGTTAAGAATTGTCCACCTGCTGCTAATCTTATTAATAATCCTATAACTGCGAATATAACTACTGTTAACATTCCTGGTATTAACTTAGCAAATGATCTTGATACTGCTGGTGGTACCCCATCAGGCATTTTAACTACTAATTGTTTTACTTTACCTAATCTTATAAATACTTCTGTTGATAATATACCTATTATAATTGCTGTAAATAATGCTCCTGTTCCTAAGTATGCAACTCCAATGAATCCCCAACCTTCTACTGCAGGTTGTCCATCTACTGCAATCTTTGCAACTTGTGGAATTAAAAGAACTAATATTGATGTTGCTATCATTGATGCTTGAAGACCATTTTCTTCATATGATTTTGCAAGATTATATGCAACACCTATTACTAAAAGTAATGCCATAATAGCTAATGTTCCAAACCATATATCTCCGTTTAATGATTTTATTTGTTGTCCGAATGTATTTTCTGCTAAAAAATTATTTAATGCTTTTATTGGTGCATTATTTATAAGTGTTGCTAAAGATCCGATTATTGTTAACGGTATCATTACAACGAAAGCATCTCTAACTGCTACAAGATGTCTTTGTGCTCCCATCTTTGCTGCATATGGAGTAATATATTTATCCATAAAAGCCATAAACTTTTCCATGTTCTTCCCCTACCTTTACCTTACATTTTTTATATGCTTTTTCTCTAATTCTCAATACCTAAATACCATTTTTTATATTCTATTTCTTTAATTCTAATGCTCTTTCTAAAACAGCTTTACCATTACATCTTCCATAGTCCATCATATTGATAACTTCTACTGGAATTCCATGTGGATCTGCTAAACCTTTTGCTTTACTTAAAATATATCTAACTTGTGGCCCTAATAGTAAAACATCACACTTTGTTATTTCATTTTGTAAATTTACTTCTGAAATAGCCCATATTTCACATTCTACGCCTTTTTCCTTTGCGGCCTCTTGCATTTTAGTTACTAATAAACTTGTTGACATACCTGCTGAGCAAGCTAACATAATTTTAATCATAATATATACCTCCAAACATTTATTAAATAATGTATTCGTTTTCTTACCTTATGTATACATTGTATATTAATTGTCTATACATTTTAAGTAGTTTTATAAAAATTTTTTAAGCATTTTCATTACACTTTTCCCTTTTTAAGTAATAATTATACTTCAAAAACTAAAATCATCTCTTAAATGTACATATACTCTAATTCTAACTATACATTTGAACTATACATTTAAAACTAATTTTATTACTTTTCTAAATACATTTAAATTACTATATAAACTTTTAAATAAAATAAAATAAAGCTGTCTCCATAAATTATTTTAAATAACTTATGAGACAGCTATATACTAACTATACTAATTTATTTCTTTATTAAAATTTTCAAATTTCAAATAAAAATTGTATGAAAAATCTTCTTCATTAAGTCTATATTCTTCAGGTAAATCAGGACCACAACTATTTGAACCAATACCACTTTGCTTATAATCAACGATTAAATAAGTTGAATCTTCTTCATTTAACTCAAAGTTATGAGCTGTATTAGTTAATTGCTCAACTGAAAAATGTGAGACATTAAATGCAAAATCATTTTCAGATAAAACATATATCTTTCCAGAATCATTCTTAACAGATACTTCTCTACAGAAATGATGGCTTCCGTTTTCTTGAGGTTTTATATAGTCTTCATGCATTTCAGAAACTGTTGAATTAAATCTACCTAAATAACAACATGAATTTTTATCTATATAATTTTCATATGGACCAAAACCAAAATAGCTTACATCTTCATATGATTTATTTAATTTAAGTTTTACTCCAAAACGTGGTAAATAAGGAGTTATCATATTTTTATTAGATTTAATATCACATTTAATTAAACCAGATGAGTAAATGCTCCATGTTACTGTAACATCAAGTACTTTTTCTCTATATATTGGAAGTAAGCTTAAAACACTAACTATGTCTACTTTGTTTGAAGACTCTTTAATTTCAGTACTATATACATATGGTTCAATTTGGTTAAAGCCAGCCTCAATCCAAAGATTCTTAATTTTTCTATCGTTATCTGTAGGTGATCTCCAAATAGAGAATTCCATTGGACTATCTATAAATACTTCTCCTAATGATTCAATAAAATCAAATGTTGCTGTATTTTTATTGTATACAAAATTAAAGTTCGAATTTGTGATTTTTATTGTATTATTTTTTTCTTCTATATTAAACTTTTCTTCATTATCATTAATTCCTATTAGTTTATTTACAGATTCTATATTTTTTGCTTCAGTTTCTATAATAAATTGATCGTGACCTAATACAGTATCTTTTTCACAAAGAGAATTATCACATTTTGCACTATACTCAAACAAGATAGTAGTAATTCCAACAGGTAATTTTGGTATATCTAAATCATACCATTTTTCTTCTCTTGCACTTAAACTTTCTAATTCTAATTTATTTAATGAGATAAGTTCGCCATCTACGCATACTTTATAAGTAACATCGAATAATTCACTAGCATTTTTAAAATCAAGCATATTTTTAAATTTAACTTTTTTATTAGCTTGATCAAATTCTACTGCTCTTATAGGTCTATTAATATTCTTATATTCTAATAATCCAGTATGAGGTCTTCTATCCGGATAAACTAAACCATCAACGCAGAAGTTTCCATCATGATTTTGTTCTCCAAAGTCTCCTCCATAGCCATATGCCTTTTTGCCATTTTTACCTTCACCCATAACAATAGCATGGTCACACCATTCCCAAACATATACACCTGCAAATTCATCATGCTTTTGAAGTAATTCATCATATTCAATTAATCCACCAGGACCATTTCCCATTGCATGTGCATATTCACATAATAAGAATGGCTTATCTAGTCCTTTTTCAAAATACTCATTGATTTCCTCTAGACTTGGATACATACGGCTAATAACATCAAGATTGCTGAAGTCATTATTTCTTTCTTTATTTGCGTAAAATGCTCCTTCATAATGTACTGGACGTGAAGGATCTAGATCTTTAGAATATTTTGCTCCGATTTCAAAGTTAATTCCAAATCCTGATTCATTTCCAAGTGACCACATAAAGATACAAGATCTATTTCTAAAAGGAACTATAGAAGAATCAATTCTATCAACGATAACATCTTTATAAGTTATATCATCAGCTATCATATTATAATTATCTAAATATCCTAAGCCGTATAATTCAACAACACCATGAGCTTCAATATCAGCTTCACTCATAACATAGAATCCATATTCATCACATAGCTCATAAAAAATTGGAGCTTTAGGATAATGTGAAGTTCTTATAGAGTTAATGTTACATTCCTTCATTAATTTTAAGTCTACAATTAAATCATCATAATTAACTACATATCCTTTAACTGGATCAGAATCATGGTGATTAACACCTTTTAATTTAACAGGTACGTTATTAATTTTTAAAACAGAGTTTTCTATTTTAACATCTCTCATACCTATTCTTTCTTTTATAACTTCATTTTCTGTTTTTATTAATAATGTATATAGAGCAGGTGATTCAGCACTCCAAAGTTCTACATCATTAATATCTATTTGTATTTTATCATTATCTATATTTCCAGATGAGATAACATCATTATTAGGATCAAGTAAACTATAGTTAATAGTTGGGTTACCAATAGTAGAAAGAATCTCAATATCTAGTTTTCCTTCTTTATCTTCTACATTAACAGCAGGAGTTATTTTATAATCTACAACTCTTGATTTTGCTCTTTTTAATATATATACATCTCTAAAAATACCTGACATTCTAAATCTATCTTGATCCTCAAAATAAGTTCCATCGCACCATTTTAAAACTAATACTGTAATTGTATTTTTGCCATTTACTAAGAATTTTGTAATATCAAACTCTGATATACTATGAGCTATTTGACTATATCCTACAAATACTCCATTTATCCATAAATAGAAACATGAATCAACACCTTCAAAGTTTATATTATAATCATATTTTTCTGGAAGTACTTCAAAGTCAAATTCTTTTTTATAAATTCCACATGGATTATTTTTAGGAACAAAAGGTGGATTATAAGGAATAGGATACTTTACATTAGTATATTGATTATAATCATATCCGTTTAGTTGCCAAACAGAAGGAACCTCTATTGTATCTGAAAGAGTGATTTCATTAATATTATCAAATTCCTTAATTGATTGTAAGCTATCAAAATAATTAAATTCCCATTGGCCATTAAGTGAAAAGAAGTTATTTTGTTTATTTCTATCCTTAATAGTAATAGCTTCGTTAGCATCTATAAAAGGAACATAATAACTCCTTCTTTGCATCATATTTACATGTAGTTTAGAAATATCTTCATGGTATTCATTTAGTAGTAACATTTTTCCCTCCTAATATATTTATAATCATTATGTAGTATGAAACATAATTCTATAAGTATGAAACATAATTCCATATAATTTATTTTTTAATACATTTTTTGCTTATAATACAATATTAATATACGAATTAATCTTTTAGAATAGTTATAAAGTTCTAAAATATGTTATAATGTTTCCTATAAAATCGATTTGTACATAAAGGTAGGGTATATATATGCAAATACTTTGGAAAAAATACACAAAAGAAAATTTTGAAGTGAATTTAGATGAATGTGGTATAGAACAAGGTATTCCAGGTTTTGGATACAAGTATGAAGTGTTAAAAAATTCTGTTATACATTATGTAACTAAAGGGTGCGGAACTTTTAAGTTTAATAATAAAGTATATAATTTAAAAGAAGGGGATATATTTATATTATTAAAAGGTATGGATGTTGAATATATGGCTTCTATAGATGATCCTTGGGAGTATTATTGGATTGGGTTTAGTGGCTCAAAGGTTGGTGAATATTTAAATAGGACTTCTATTATTGATTCTTATGTTGCTAATTGCAGTGGAAATTCAAAAATACCAAATATAATAGTAAATATGTGTGAAATATCAAAAACTTATAATCCATCCAATTCTGATGACATAGTATTATTAAAGGAACTTTATTCATTATTGTATACACTTATAAAGGAATTTCCTAAACCCTTTGAGTACAAAGATAAGGAATTACACACATATATTCAAGATGCTATCGATTTTATTAATTCTAATTATATGAATAGTATAACTGTTCATGAAATTGCTGAACATGTGAACTTAAGTAGGAGTTATTTATATAAAATGTTTATAAAAAATCTTAAGATTTCTCCACAAAAGTATCTTATAAATCTTAGAATGTATAAAGCAACACTTTTATTAAAAAATACTAAGCTTCCCATAGGAGAAGTTGCAAATAAAGTAGGGTATGCTGATTCTTTGTTATTTTCAAAAACTTTTTCAAAGTATTTTTCTGTATCTCCATTAAATTATAGAAATAATAAAGTAAATAAGGAATAAAATATAAAAAGTATAAATGAAGTTTAATTTAATATACTTCATTTATACTTTTATTAAATTTCTATTGGCTTACTCTTGTAACACCATTTTTTAAATCATCAACTATTGCATCATATTCTGCTTCAGATAAATTATATCTTCTTAATAGTAAGAAGCTTATTATTATAATTACACATGGAATTATAGTTTGAATGATGTGTATTCCGTTTAGTGTAAATGTAGATTGAGCTGTATTAGCACTATAACCAATATAAGCTAAAATATATCCGCATACAGAACCACCAATTGCGTTGGCAATCTTACTTTTAAATATATTTAGAGAGAATATCATTCCTTCTGATCTCTTTCCTGTTTTCCATTCTCCATATTCAACACAATCAGCAACCATTGATGTTAAAGTAATATAACCTGCTCCATCAAAAATTCCACTTATAAAGTTTATAACTATTAGGAAAGGTAATGAAGAATATGATAGGAAGAACACCATAAGTGACCCTAATGCACTAGATACTAATCCTAATAGAGCAGTTTTTTTCTTTCCTAATTTACTTGCTATATATGGAGAGATTATTCCTCCTACTATACTTGCTGCCATACCAATTGAGCTTACTATTGGAATCATCATCTCTGCATTAAAATTATACTTTACATAATATATTAGTATTGTACCTTTTATTGAATTACTTAACTCTAACACTAACATTGATAATAGTACTATTCTTAAAGGCTTGTTTGTTTTTAATAAATTTATAAATTGCTTTATGCCTTGCTTTTCTTTTTTATTGCTCTCATTAGTAAGTTCTTTAACTCCAAAAGCAGTAATCCAAGTAAAAACAGTAGCAAAACAAACATAAATTATAGCTACCTTTGTCCAACTTCCAAGAATTGATACAAGTGGTATAGTAAGTGATAATACTATAAAGTTACCTACATATGCTACTGTTCTTGCAGCTGTAACAATTTTAGTTTTTCCTTGAGAAGACTTTGTAATATTTGCAGATAGTGACCAATATGGTATATCCATAGCTGTAAAACATATTCCCCATAAGATATATGCTACATACATCCATATTATCTTATTACTATAACTTAAGTCAGGTGATGAAAAGCACATTATTGTTGCAATTCCCATAAATATAGGAACAATAAATAAGTATGGTCTACTTTTCCCAACCTTTGTATTAGTATTATCAACTATAATACCCATTATTGGATCTGTTATTCCATCTATAATTCTTGCTACTAGAAATAGTGTACCTATTGCTGCTGCACCTATTCCAAAACTATCAGTTAGAAAAATTAAAAGATAAGAGTTAATTAATGCACATACCATATTATTTCCTAAGCTTCCTGAGCTATAAGCAAATAAAGTTTTTATAGAAACATCATTATTTTTATTGATTTTTTTATTTATTGTAGTATTCAAATCATCACCTCTATATTTTATAACAAAATTTGTAATGTCTGTTTAATTAAACATTTAAGAGAAATCGTTTTCTCATCCTTCAAATATATTATTACAAATTTTTATTATTAATAAAATAGAATTAAGTTTCTAAAATATTGATTTATAATTCCTAATAAAATATATGATAATAAAAAATAACCTATAAGATAGACTCTCAAAAGAGAGTTTATCTGTATAGGTTATTTTTCCATAAGTATTTAAGTTTTATATATTTAATAGGATATAGGGCTAATTAATTATTTATTTTTTTTCTTTCTGTTTAAGTAGAAACCTACACCTGCAGTTGCTGCCCCAATTGCAGCTAATATTCCTGAACCAACTACAGCACCTGTTTGTGGAAGTGATCCATTTGGTTTTTGTGGTTTGTTTTCAGGTTTTCCTGGATTTTCAGGCTTTCCTGGATTTTCAGGTTTTCCTGGGTTTTCTGGTTTTCCTGGGTTTTCAGGTGTTTCTGGTTTAACATCAACATCTGGAGTTTCTGGTTTTTCTGGTTCTACTGGAACTTCAACATCAGTTGGAATAGTAAATCCTTTTTGAGAAGTTGTTTCATCACCTTCTAATGTGTTCTTGTACATTAAGTAGTAAGCTGATGCAGACCAACTGAAGTTTTTAGTGTGTAACCCTTCTCCAGTTAATGGATTATAGTTTTCTCTTATTGGTCCATCTCCCATTAATCCTTCAGCATTGTTGAACATCTTTTTAGCAGCTGTTACTGCTTCATCATAGTAACCATAGTTTTGAAGAGCTTCAACTCCATATAAAGCTTGGTCTAACCAAACTGGACCTCTCCAATATTTGCTTGCACTGAAGCTTGGGTTATCTTGAGAAGCTGTTCCGAATGGTACAGTTGTATTGAATTTGTTTCCATCTAACATATTTTCTACAACTTGCTCTGCTTCTTCTGGAGTAGCCATTTTAGCCCATAGTGGTATCCAACCTTCTGGTCCTTTACCTCTGTTAACTAATAATTTCTTTTCTGAACCATCTTCATTTATTTGTAAGTCATAGAAGAATCCTGTTTCTTCATCAAACATGTTATCACTTACGTATTCTCTTACATGTTCTGCTTCTTCTGTGTACTTCTTAACATCTTCATCTTTTCCTAAAGCAGCTGCCATTGATTTTAAGAATCCTTTTTCAGCATATAAATATGCATTTAAATCTACTGATTCTTGGTTTATAGAATATCCTAAAAGAGTTCCGTCTTCAGCTTTGTTTTCAAATACATCTACACCTGTATCTCCTTCTCCATATCCTTCAACGTCAAATCTTGGAGCGTTATCCATTCCACTTTCCCAAGCTGCTGCTAATATAATTTCTTCTTTTGAATTATTTAATTCGTGAACCATTCCACCGTATTCAGCAATACCGTTCTTATCATGGTCTCTGTTTGTGTACCACCAATCATGGTAAGCAACTAGCTTTGGATACATTTCTTGTAAGAAAGCTTCATCTTTAGTAGCTTCATATACATTCCATACTGCCCATGCTGCTAATGCTGGCTTAGAGTTTCTTTCGTTCCAGTTTCCACCATCATCTCCTCTAGCTGCATCTTTGTTATAGAATATAGCATCTATTATTGCACCAGCATCTTGTGGTCTTAATTCATCTTCTTCTGTGATTTGGTAATCAAATAATGCTCTTATGTTGTTTTTAGCTAATTCTCCATCGAATTCTGCTGTAGCTACTGCTTGTTTCCATGAATCCCAAGCCCACATTCCAATGAACCATTTGTATGACATTGAAGGAACTACACCATCATGTAATATATCTCCTGCAGCACTTCTCCAGTTAGTAGTTAAAGTTTCTATAGATTTTACAGCTGCATTTTTGTAGCTTTCGTCAACTTTTCCTTCTGCATTAGCAAAAGTCTTATCTAAGTAACCTTGCCAACGAGTGTTGTTTTCTACAAAGTATTTATCTGAATTACTAAGCATGTCTTGAATCTTTGATTGCTCATTATTTAATTCTTCTGTTGTAAATGTATATGTTTGAGTTGAATCTGTTGTGAATGACTCATTTGACTTAATAGTTACTGGAGTTGTAAGTCTTGTTGTATAAGAGTTTCCTTCAACTATAGTTTCAACATCACCTTCGTAATTAACTACGAATTTAGTTTCTTCTGTTGAGAAGTATCTCCAAGTTTCTCTCATTTCAGAGAAGTTAACTTGTACTCCATTTTCAGTAGCTTGTAAACTTTGTCCTAATTCATATACTTTTCCATCTTCTTTTTCTTTGAATTGGTTAAATATATTTCCTGTCCATTCTAGGTTTAAGTTTAAATCTTTATTAGTTTTATTATCAATTTTAGTTGTTATTAATGCAGTTCTATTAGAAGCAAATATTAATTCTAAAGTTAATTTAAAATCTTCTAAATCATAAGTTTGAACTAACTTTCCTGGATAATAATCAAATGAAACTTCTGCTTGCGCTAAATCATACGCTTGTCCATTTTCTACATTGCTTACTGTAATTTTACTTATTGTATCACCTAAGTTTACTGGATATTCTTCAGCTATTATTACAGGTCCTGCAAATCCTCCATAGATGTTAGTAGCATCTTTTGATGGTAAGTAGTATCCATGCCATGCACCTTGATCTGAGAAGTTGTTGTATTTATTTGTTGAATATGATCCATATAATAAATCTGTTGGGTTTGCAGTTACGTTTAATACATTGCTAAAATCTACAACTTTTGATCTTTTATCTGTAGCAAGTACATTTACCGCTGTTAAATTTAAAGTTAATGCTGTAGCTAAAGCTGCTGCCATAAGTGATTTTTTCCCTAATTTTAATGCCATAAAATTTCTCTCCTCTTTAAATATATTGTTATTATTAAAAGTCGCGACATAATTAATACAAGCCAAAAAGGCAATACCTAAACAAAGAATAATAATTTCGTTAAAAATTATTCTTTGTTTAGGTATCGCCTTCTTCAGTAACAATCCTAATATTTATAAATTGTTTTAAGTTGATTTCATTGTACAATGTACTGTAAACATTGTCAACATTTTGTGTGAATTTTTTTTCATATTTATTGTGAAACCTGAATTTTATCTAAATTATTATTAGAATTATCTTGTTTTTTATGTATGTGAACTATATTATTCATACTCCTTTCAACAGCTTTATCTGGTATAAAATATATAAATTCTTTTCTTGATAAATTCTTAAATATTATTGGAATCATAGTTGATTTAGCTTCTTTTTTTAATAAATCTAATGAAAATTCTATAAGCTCATCATTAACTTTTACTATATCTCCAACCTTAACTAATGAGTTGAACCCCTTGCCCTTCATCTTAATACTATCTATTCCAATATGAATAAGTATCTCTAATCCATCATTTGATTTTATTGTTATAGCATGATTATTAGGTGATATAAATAATACTTCTCCTTCAACTGGTGAAGCTATTATATTTTCAGAGGGTTCAATTGCAAAACCATCTCCTATAAGCTTAAGAGAAAAAATATCATCTGGAACGCTTTCTAATGCTTTTATAGTTCCACCAATAGGAATAAATACTTTTTTCCCTGTATCTTCTCCTTTTTTGATAATTTGAAGCTCTTTATTTTTGACTTTCGGTAGCTTTACTTCTTTTCCTTCCATTAAGTCTTTTATTTGATCCTTTAAAAGATCTGATTGTGGTCCAAAAATAGCCTGAATATTATTACCAATTACCATAATTCCTGCCACACCTAATTTTTTTAGTTTTTGTTTTTGTACTTTTCTTAAATTTTTAACTGTTATTCTTAATCTTGTTATACAAGCATCTAGATATTTTATATTGTTTTTTCCACCTAATGCATCTAAAACATTTTTAGCTAATTCTTCCCCATTTAAATCAATTTCTATCTCAAATTCATTTATTGCTTCAAGATCATCATCTTGCTCTCTACCTGGAGTTTGTAAATGTAATTTTCTAATTATAAACCTAAATCCGAAATAGTATATAATAAAAAATCCTATTCCTACTAGAATAACTAAGTACCATGGTGTTTTATTAGGTAATACTCCTAAAAATAAGAAATCTATTAATCCTCCTGAAAAAGTCATTCCAATCTTGACATTTAATAGATTCATAATCATAAATGAGAAGCCTGCAAATACACAATGAATAGCAAACAATACTGGTGCTAAGAATAAAAATGAAAATTCTATTGGCTCTGTTATTCCTGTTAAAAATGATGATAAAGCAGCTGATAATAGCAATGCTGATACTCTTTTCTTATTTTCATCAAAAGCTTCATGATACATTGCTAAAGCAGCACCTGGTAATCCAAACATCATTATTGGAAATTTTCCTGTCATAAAAGTACCTGCGGTAAGAGCTACATTATCTTTAAGTTGCTCAAAAAATATTGCCTGATCTCCTATAATTAATTGGCCTGATGAATTTATATATTCTCCAAATTGATACCAAAATGGGTTATACCAAATGTGATGTAACCCAACTGGAACTAATGCTCTTTCTACTGTCCCAAAAATAAACGTAGATAAATTCAGATTTGTATTTATTAAACTTCTTGATATACTCATCAATAAAGTTTGTACTCTAGGCCAAATTCCTACTAGAATTAAACCTAAAAATACAGATACTATTGCAGTCATGATAGGTACAAATCTTTTTCCCGAAAAAAATCCTAAACATTCAGGTAATCTAATTTTATAAAATCTCTTGTATACGATTGAGGTTACTACACCTATAATTATTCCTCCCATTACTCCCATTTGTAATGTTGGAATTCCTAAAACCATATCAAAATATGGATTACCTCTAATTGAACCTGTAGTTAGTCCTATACATACTGACATTGTCATATTAAGAACTAAAAATCCTACTACTGCTGATAATCCAGATACCCCATCTCCATCAGACAATCCAATAGCAACACCTGTTGCAAACAAAAGTGGTAAATTATCAAATATAATATTTCCTGCTGCTGATAAAATATTGGCAAAAGTATTAATCCAATATGAATTTACCATAACTTCATGATTATTAAAAATTAGTCCAATTCCTACTAATAACCCTGCTGCCGGCAATAATGCAACTGGCAGCATAAGTGCTTTTCCTATTTTCTGTAATCCACCAAAGGAATTTTTAAAACCCTCTCTTATACTCATTTAAGCTCATCCCTTAAAACACTAATAACTCTGTGAATATGTATAGTTAAATATACTACTTCATCATCAACAACCACATAATTGTAATTATTTTCTATGTAATATTTAACTTTTAATGCACAATCAAATGCTTCTGGATAATTTTTTTCAGCTATCTCTAAAAGCATTCCATCACTTTGTCTATGTTGATTTTCAGTAAATATTCTCTTTGCAAAAAACTTAAGATGAGTTAAAAGTCTATCATAATTTAAATCATCTTCATTAAATTCAACTGAATAATAATATCTTATTATGTTTAGTATTCCCTTTACTATGTTAGTTGTTTCTAAAGACTCCTTTGAACTATCATTATTACCTGCATTAACTAAATGTAGTGCAATAAATGCAGCTTCATCCTATGGTAAATTTATATTAAGCTTTTCATTTATAAGCTTAACTCCCCATAAGGCAACCTTATATTCATCTTTATGAATTCTTCTTATTTCATCTAAAAAATGATTTCTTATTAATATATTTTTTTTATATCTTTTGATTGCAAAAGCTATATGATCTGATAACGAAATGTAAACTTGTTTATCAAGATTTCTATTTAACTCCTTACTTGCATGACTAATTATCATATGTGATAATTCAAAAATTCCATCTGGTATTTGATTAATAAGCTTTTTTAACTTATTTCCTATTCTTTTATTTTCTATAATAAAAGTTTTTTCTATTTTGTCTTCATCAACCTCTTGACCTGTCCTTTTATTAAATGCAATACCACATCCAACTAGAATAATCTCCTTATTAGTTTTTGGATCAATAGTTACAATAGTATTATTATTTAAAACTTTTTCTATAATCATTTTAGCCCCTCCTCATCTTAAATTTAATTAAAGTGCTTCTGAAGATATAAAATATCACCTGAAGTAATCGTTGTCAACAAAATTATAATTTTAATTTAACTTATAAATTGAAAAATTATAGTCTATTTTTATTAAAATATTTTATAAAATCATATAGTTTAAATTAATTAATTAATAATTACCTTTAAAAAATAATACTTTAATTTTTAAATATTCATTTAAATTTAAAACTATTTTTTTTACTTTAAACGTCCGATTGTAAAACTTATAAAAAAAGCTGTATTTTGTCTAAAATACAGCTTTTTTTCAATTATTTATAATTTATCACTTTTAATCTATGAAGTGCTCTAGTTGTCATAATATACTTTACTAAATCATCAGTCTTATCATCAAAGTTTACTATTATAACTCCATCAAATTCTAATCCTTTAGCATAATAAGATGGAACTATAACTTTACCACCTCTATACATAACTTCTTCTCTATCAAAAGCTAAAAGCTTAGTAAACTTTTTAAGCTCTGGTGCTATCTTCTTAAGGTCTTCTTTATCCTTTGTTATAATTGCAATATTATCATAATTTTCATCATCATAATCTTCTAATGTTTCTAAAATAGTATCAATTAAATCATCTTTATCATTAATATTAACTTCTTCAACATCATATTTACCTTTTCTAACAAATGGAACTATTGCATTTTCATCTAATAGCTTACTTGCATACTCCATTATTTGGAATGTTGATCTATAGCTCTTATTTAAAGCATAATTCTTAACAAATCCCCCAAATAGAGACTTTAATTTAAGCATTGCTGGCTCTTCTTCTACTTTTATTAGTCTTTGATTTGCATCTCCAACAATAGTATAGCTTCTACAACCAGTTAATTCTTTTAATACTATGAATTGTAACATACTATAATCTTGCGCTTCATCAATTACTATATGTTTAATATCATGTTTAGTTTTTTTACCATCAAGCTTAATCATCATATAAAGAATTGCAGGTAAATCTAAATATGATAACTGCTCAGTATTAGTAAATTCTTTATAAATATCTACTATATTTTTATTGTCTATCCAATGAGCTAAATTATCCTTTTGAACCATAAGTTCTCCTACAATTTCTCTAACTCTTAATCTTCTTTGGAATTCTATATTATTTTGTTCAATAGCTAATTGTTCTTCTGAAAGACTAGCAAGCTTATCCTTAACTTCTGCATTTAAGTTTCTTACTAATTCGTCTCTCTTATCCTTTAGCTTTGAAATAATAACTCTCTTAATCTTTTGACTTCTTCTAAATAAAGGCATGTATTTATAGTGCTTTTCAAATAATTCATTTATTTCATCTAATGAAACTACCTCTTCATCAAAGAATTTTACTGGTTCAAATTCAAAGTAATTATTTTCTAACTCTTCACACTTTTTATCTAAAACAGCTATAAATTCTTCTCCAGCTTTATACTTAATTTCATTAATAACTTCTTCATTTCCTTTTAAAACTTCTTCTAAATAAGCAGTAAAATCAACTACAGACTCATTTAATCCTATTTCATTCATTGCAAAATGAGCAAATGTTTGTTGATTAACCTTACTTTCTCCTAATGTAGGAAGTACATCTCTAATATAATCAATAAAGATATCATTAGGTCCTAATATTAGCACTTTATCTCCTAATTGTTCTCTAAAATTATATAAAAGATATGCAACTCTATGAAGGGCAATTGTAGTTTTTCCTGAACCAGCAACTCCATTAACTACTACAACCTTCATTCTTTCTTCTCTTATTATTTCATCTTGCTCTTTTTGAATAGTCATAACTATATCTTTAAGTTTTTCACCAGCATTTGATGATAAAATCATTTGAAGAATATCATCTTTTACATCAACATCTGAATCAAAGAATCCCTCTAATTTACCTTTTTTAATCATTATTTGTCTTCTTGCTAATATATCTACTGGCACTTCCCCATCTGGTGATTTATAACTTGTTTCACCTAATGTTCCTTTATAAAACAATGATGCTACCGGAGCTCTCCAGTCTACCACAGCTGCATCAAAGCTTCCTTCTGGAGTTAAACCATATCTACCAACATATATTTGTTCTGCATAACCATTATCCTCAAAATTAACTTTTCCAAAGTAAGGTGATTCTTTTAACTTTGTAAATTCTGCTAACTTTCTATCTATAGTTCTATACATTTCTTCCTTAACGTATCTCTCATGATCGAAGTATTCCATTACTTTATCTTCATCATCTCTGTATTCTTCTATGAATTTTTTTCTATACTCTAATATATAATCTGCAACATCTTTTCTTTTTTGTATGTAATTTAATATTTCTTTGCTTAATAACTCTAAAGTTACCTCTAGATTTTGTTCTTCTTGTAAAAATTCAAATTTATTCAAAACAACACACTCCTTTGATTAGTTAGTTGTTAGTAGTTATATATTAACTTCTAACTAAC
Source organism: Clostridium sp. K13 (assembly GCF_019734195.1). Classification (GTDB taxonomy): domain Bacteria; phylum Bacillota; class Clostridia; order Clostridiales; family Clostridiaceae; genus Clostridium. Next base: position 170,072 of record NZ_JAASHM010000004.1, read on the forward strand.
ATTAGGGGTTAAGTCGATATACCGTCTTAACCCCTTATCTTTATAAATTCTTATTTATCTTTTGAATCTTCTTTATTAGCTTCTTCTTTGTCCATATCTAATATTTCTACAGTTTCAATAGATGCTTCTTTCATAATGGCTTCTTCTTCTTTTTCAACTGCTTCGATTACTTCTTGTGCAACCTTTTTATCTTGCAATTCTTCTTCTACCTCAGTTACTACCTCTTCAGAAGCTTTTTCATTATTTTCAAGCTCTCTACTTTTCTTTTCTTCTTCTCTTTTTATCTTTAATTCTGGATATTTTTCATACACAAACTTAAAGAACTCATCTCCGAAGATTGTTTCTTTATCTAATAAATATTCAGATATCTTATCTAATAAATCTCTATTTTCCCTTAATATTTCTCTTGCTTTTTGGTGACATTCTCTTATTATAGATAAAACTTCTTTATCTACTAAAGTTGATGTTTCTTCACTACAATTTCTAACTGCTCTACCATCTAAATATCTGTTTTGAACTGATTCTAAAGCCATCATATCAAAATTATCAGTCATACCATAAATAGTAACCATATTTCTTGCAGTTTGAGTTGCTCTTTCAATATCATTAGAAGCCCCTGTAGATACAAGATTAAATACTTCTTCTTCTGCAGCTCTACCACCAAGCATAACCATTATTTGATTCATTAACTCTTCCTTAGAAACTAGGTATTTTTCTTCTTCTGGAAGCTGCATTGTATAACCTAATGCACCCATTGTTCTAGGAACTATAGTTATTTTATGAACTGGATCTGTTCCTTCTAAAAGTCCAGCAACAAGCGCATGCCCAACTTCATGGAATGCAACAACTTCTCTTTCTTTTTTAGAAAGTATTCTATCCTTCTTTTCTTTACCAGCAATTATTACTTCAACTGCTTCTTCTAAATCTTCTTGAATAACTAACTCTCTTCCACTTCTAACTGCTCTTAAAGCTGCTTCATTTACTATATTAGCAAGATCAGCTCCTACAGCACCTGGAGTTCCCTTTGCAATTGATTCTAAATCAACCTCTGAAGACATTTTAACATCTTTAGAGTGAACATTTAATATTGCAATTCTTCCCTTTAAGTCAGGTCTATCAACAATAACTCTTCTATCAAATCTACCTGGTCTTAAAAGTGCCTTATCTAATATTTCTGGTCTATTTGTAGCACCTAAGATAACTATTCCCTTAGATGTATCAAATCCATCCATTTCAGTAAGTAATTGATTTAAAGTTTGCTCTCTTTCATCATTACTTTGCATTTGATTATCTCTGCTCTTACCTATAGAGTCAATTTCATCTATAAATATAATACAAGGAGCCATTTTTTCTGCTTCTTTAAATAAGTCTCTTACTTTAGCTGCACCCATACCAACAAACATTTCAACAAATGTTGAACCTGAAACTGATAAGAATGGTACCTTTGCTTCACCTGCAACTGCTTTTGCTATAAGAGTTTTACCTGTTCCTGGAGGCCCTACTAAAAGCGCACCCTTAGGTAATTTAGCTCCTATCTCTGTATATCTTTTAGGATTATGAAGGAAATCTATTATCTCTGTTAATGATTCTTTAGCTTCATCTTGCCCTGCAACATCTTCAAAACTAACCTTTATATCTTTTTCAACATATACTTTGGCATTGCTTTTACCCATGCCCATTCCCATTGGGCCGCCGCCCATTTTCTTAGCCATTTTTCCAAATACAAATCTAACTAAGAAGAACATTAATACTAACGGTAATACGTTAAGTATTATGAAATCCATAAATACAGATTGTTGTTTTGTTATTTGTGGATAATATTTAACATCATTATCTAGTAATAACTTTATTAAATCTGGATTATCTGCATTACCAGTGTAAAGGACTTTACCTTTCATCTCACTTGAATCTTGTGGTGTGATTACAAGTGCTGTTCCATCAACTGTAACTTCTTTAACTTCCTTATTTTCAACCATTTGGACAAATTCATTATAAGAAATTTCTTTTGTCGTTAACATTTCCTTTGCTGTTGAAAATGAGTATAAAAATAGGAATGCTATTACTGCATAAATTATTAAAAACTTTTTATTATTGTTCTTTTTTTCTCCATCTTTTCTATTGTTTACATCATTATTCATACTTTTAAAATCTCCTACTAACTCTAAAGTCTTTTATCTGATATCTAGACATTGTAATAATCCAAATTACCTAAATTTAATATAACAATGTCACGTTTCTAGATAATGAATTCTAACATTCTAAATGAGTTAACCCTACAGTTAAAACTAAGAATTCAATTTATAAAGCTCTTTATTCTATTTTCCCGAAGTCTTTCCATGGATATACCTTTACTTGAGCTTTCCCCTTTATTTCACTTGCATCAATATATGGATCTTCCCAGTACCTAGAATCTAATGACCAATATCTATTATCTCCTAAAAAGAAATACTTTCCTTCTGGCACTATAAACTCACCATTATAATTATCTGCTGTTCCTATGTAATTTTCCTTTAATGTTTCATTATTTACAATTACTGTTCCATCCTTAATTACAATCTTATCTCCTGGTAAACCAATTAGTCTTTTAATCATATCTTCATTTTTTTCTTCTGAATAAAAAACTACTATATCTCCTCTTTTTAAATTTTCTGGATTATAAACTCTAGTAACAAATAATCTATCACCTACATTTAATGTCGGTACCATAGATTCTGATGGAATTTTAACCTTAAATATTAAAAATCTATTTATTAATATGGCTAATATTACAGCTATTACTATAGGTACAATCCAGTCACTAAAGAAATTGGACTTCTTTGTTCCTTGACTCACTATTCCCACATACCTTTCATTAAACTATTAATTTTATTCTTTCTTTGTTTTGTAGCATCTTTATCTACATAAAATGAATTATTGTGCATTATCACTACGTCGCCATCCTTAGGTTGTTTATCAAATAAATTTATATCTATTAAGATTATATCCTGTTTCTCATCTTCTAAAACAACAGATTTATTTTCTATTCTATCTACTATAAATTTTTTATTACTCATAACAGCTAGCACTGATTGCTAAATCCACCTTTCATAACTTCCATTATTAAATATTAAAATCATGAAACAACCTTAATTTAAAGCCTTACTACATAAAGTTTTTACTAACAAAGTTTTTTAATTTTAACTTTAATAACTGCTTTATAAGTATATCACAATTAATTAATAACTAATAGTATTACTCTCCATTATATATCATTATTATGTCAGTTTTGTTACAAAAAAAAGCTATACCAAAAATATTTTGATATAGCTTTACTATATTTTAAACAGAATTTAAACTTCAAGTGCTAAAAGTTCTTCATAGCTTTGTCTCTTTGATACTACTCTAGCCACTCCATCTTTTACAAATACAACTGCTGCTTTTGGACTTTTATTATAGTTACTAGACATTGAAAATCCATATGCACCTGTTGAAAATACCGCTAATATATCTCCTATACTAGGATTTTGAATACAAATATCATTAACAAAAATATCTCCTGATTCACAGCACTTACCAGCTATTGCAACTCTATTATTACATTTATCTGTAATTTTATTTGCTATAGCCATCTCATACTTTGCTCCATATAATGCAGGCCTTATATTATCCGTCATTCCTCCATCTACTGAAACATAAGTCCTAACTCCTTCAATCTCCTTAATCGCTCCAATTGTATAAAGAGTAGTACCTGCATTTCCCACTATAGACCTACCTGGTTCTATTGTTAATATAGGTTTTTCTATACTTAGTTTTTCACATACTTCATCAACTTTATTTAAAATAGAAGTACAATAATCCCTTGTTTCTTTTGGTTTATCTTCATCGGTATAATGTATACCAAATCCACCCCCTAAATCTAATTCAGGTATTATATGTCCTGTCTCCTCTTTTATTTCTTTTATAAATCCAAGCATAACTTCAACTGCGTCTTCGTATGGTTGTATTTCAAAAATCTGTGATCCTATATGACAATGTAATCCTCTTAATTCTAGATTTTCACAGTCTAAAGCTAATTTCACAGCATCCATTATAGTTTCTCCAACAGGAGCAAAACCAAACTTAGAATCTATTTGACCTGTCTTTATATAATCATGAGTATGAGCCTCTATTCCTGGTGTTAATCTTAAATAAATATTTTGCTTTTTATTGTATCTTTTAGCTATTTCATTTAGTCTTTTCATTTCATCTAAATTATCAACAACAAATACTCCAACTCCTAGCTTAACACCTAATTCAACTTCATTTATACTTTTATTATTACCGTGGAAATATACTCTATCTAACGGAAAATCTGCTTTATAAGCTGTATATAACTCTCCCCCTGATACAACATCTAAATAAAGACCTTGCTCACATATAAGTCTACACATTGCCTTTGTTAAAAATGCTTTTCCTGCATAAGCTACTCTATTATTATTTTCTAAACATTTAAAATCTCTATAATATTTTTTACATGTATCTATTAAAAGACTTTCATCCATTACATATAATGGTGAGCCAAATCTATTCACCAATTCTGTTGAACTAACTCCCCCAATAAATAGTTCATTTTCTCTAATTTCCATTGCCCCAAATAATTTCATTGCTATTGCCTCCGCTTAATTTAGTTAGTAGCCACTCCTTAACAATTAATTTTAAAACTTTTGAAAATTGCTAACTCTGAAGTTCTAACTTCTCTTTTAATATTAAAAAAACATAAAAAAATTACCACTATAGAAAAACCTATAATGGTAGTTATGCTTATTTAAAATGCAATTTTTTTAAAATAAATTCAATAAACAAAATTGAACAATTTTATAATCGCACCTTTTTAGCACTCCACTTCCGTGACAGTTATACATATATTATATGTATACCCAGAAATAACTTTTTACATAAATTATTTCTTCGGCCATTATACCTTTCATAAATAATCTTTGCCCGTCGACTCCTATTTACTACTCTTTATAAATGGCTCCTCTAACATAGGTATTCTATTAGCTTCTATATTGTATGTTCATGTTTAATAATATGATACCATATAACTAAAATTATTCAACCATATTTTAATCTTTATTCCATATTAATTATAAACTTCTATATTTATCCATTAACCCACTCATAGTATCCCCATTTGCTGGTGGTGTATAAGTGATTGCATTAGCCCCTGCATCAATTGTTTTTCTTATAGTCTCTTCAGTAGGTCCTCCCGTGGCAATTACAGGGAAGTCAGGAAACTCTTCTCTTATTTTCATTACTATCTCTGGAGTGTTTTTTCCCCCTGAAACATTTAATATTGTTGCCCCTGCTTCTATTCTTTCTCTTATATTTTCATGAATTGAAACTACTGTAACTATTAAAGGTATATCTATTGTTTTTCTTATCTTTGAAACTACTTCATTTGACGTAGGTGAATTTACAACTACTCCCATAGCTCCTTTAAACTCAGCATCTAATGCTAAATTTACTACTCTTTTTCCTTGAGTTATTCCTCCTCCAACACCACAAAAAACTGGTACATCCGCCGCCATAACTAATGCTGATGTTATTAACGGTTGAGGAGTAAATGGATATACGGCTATTATTGCATCTGCATTTGTATTTCTTATAATTGCAACATCAGTTGTAAATAATAACGATTTTATTCTTTTTCCAAATATTTTTATTCCTGAACAATCTCTAATACAAGATGGTACTTCTACTACATGGCTTCTTAGAAGTCCTTTAATCTCAGGCACAGTCTTATGCTTTTTTATCTCCATTAAAACACCCCTATCACTAAATTTATAAGTATTATTATACTATTTTAAATTAAATTTTAAAGAAGTTTATATTAAAATGCCATAAATTTTAACACATTCTATATAAATCTTAACAATTATTTGATAAAATATATTTAATATCGATTAATCAAATTTTAGTTTTGATTATGACTTATGAGGTGTTTGAATGAAGTTATTAAAAAATTATTATCCCCCCTATGTAATCCTTTCCATTTTATATTTATTTTTTATTGTATTTGCTTTTTGTTTAGATACACCTTCCGAAATTTTTTCTGGGCTAAAAGCTATAATATTATCATCCGATATATTAATTACTGATTATATGGCAGTTGGCGGAATTGGTGCTGCTTTAGTAAATGCTACTTTAACAAGCTTATTATCATTATTACTTTTAATGATTATAGGAATTAAACCTAATGGATCAACTATAATGTCTTTATGGCTTATGACTGGTTTTTCATTTTTAGGTAAAAATATATTCAATATATGGCCTATAATTCTAGGTGTATATTTATTTTCTAAATATCAAAAAGAACCTTTTCTTAATTATATATTAGTTGCTTTATTAGGTACTTCTCTTTCTCCTGTAGTAAGTCAAGTTAGCTTTAGCAACAATATAACAGGCCCTATCCCAATAATATTAGGTATATTAATTGGTATTGCCGTTGGATTTGTATTACCACCTATAGCTTCACACAGTATTAAGGCTCATAATGGTTACAATTTATATAATATAGGCTTTGCTAGTGGACTACTTGCAACATTATTAATGTCAATGATGAGAGGCTTTGGTATAGATTTAGATTCTAGACTTATTTGGCATACTGGATCAAATAAAATTCTATTTATCCTTATTATAATTTGTTGCCTTTATTTAATCCTTATTGGAGTTATTTATGGTAAGAATAAAAAAACTAACCTTACTAATATTAATAAACAAACTGGTAGATTAATAAGTGATTTTTATATTGTTTTTGGAGAAACTACCTATATAAACATGGGGATTTTAGGTATTTTAGCAACTTGCTTTGTTATTTTAATCGGTGGTGATTTAAATGGGGCTACCATATGTGGAATTTTTACTATAATAGGTTTTAGTTGCTTTGGTAAGAATGTTAAAAATACTATTCCTATAATTATTGGTGCTACAATTGCTGCTATATTTAATGTAAATGAAGTTACTTCACCTTCCTTATTATTATCTATATTATTTTCTACTACTCTTGCTCCTATTTGCGGGAAATTTGGCTGGAAATATGGTGTTTTAGCTGGTATAATTCATGTTAATATAGTTACAAATATAGGGTATTTACATGGTGGTCTTAATCTTTATAATAATGGTTTAGCTGGAGGTTTTGTTGCAATGATATTAATTCCATTAATAACTACCTTTAAAAAGGAGATCTAAACTTATGAAATTTAAAATTGAAAAAAACATTAAGATTATTAATGAATTAATTGCTTACTTTTATAAGCTAGGAACTGTTGATGTTCATATTGATTTAAGCTCTGATAATGAAAATTCTTATTTTAATATTTATGGACAAGTTGATAGTATTTCAAAAGATGAATTAGAGTCTTTGGCTAATATTTTAAATACGCCAAGACAATATGAAGTTGAAAATTATTATTGGAATCTTGGTGGTGAATGTGAATTTGATTCTGAGCTTACATTAGTTGGTATGATGATAAACTCCGCTAAAATCTCTTATAAAGATGGAAACTTAAAAATTAGCATAATTAGAGAGGAATCGAAATAAACTGCGAATGAAAATAAAAGTTAAGGGCCTAAAGGCCAAGGTAAAGTGATTAATTAGCGAAGCGCTGTTCAAAAAACTTAACCGTCCGAAGACCCTTAACTAAATAAATTGCTTCGCAATTTATTAATAAAGTATTATTTCTACTGGTTCGTTTATTTCTATTCCATCTTCAGTTACTATACAATTATATGCAAAAATATCTACTCCGTTTTCTTTTGCCAATCTTAAAGCCTCTCCAAATTCCTTATCTCTTATATCATTTGGAGAGAATTTATTAACAGCTTCTAATTGTATTAAAAACATAGCACCTGCTCCATAGCCTTGTTTTTTTGCTTCAATTAACTCTAACAAATGTCTAGCTCCTCTTTCTGTTGGTGCATCTGGAAATCTTGCATATCCATCTTCTTCTAAAGTAACTCCTTTTACTTCTAAATAATATTCCTTATTTTCTTCTGTTGCTATTTTAAAATCAAACCTACTTTTTCCAAAGGTTTTTTCTCTTAAAATAATAGTGTACTCTTCTAGACCCTTTATCTTTTTATTCTTTAAAGCTTCATCAACTACTTTATTAGGTATTTGAGAGTCTATACTTATAAGTTTTTCTTCTTTATATACTGCCATTAAATCATAGGGGGTCTTCCTTGTAGGATTAGTTTCTTCTCTTAAAAATACAGTACATCCAGGTACTAATATTTCTCTACATCTTCCTGTGTTAGGCACATGAACTTTTATTTCTTCTCCATCAAGTTTTACAATAGCATTAAATCTATTAGGCCTACTTATAAATTCTGCTTTAACTATTTTTTTATTATATTTCATCTTTTCTCCTTAAAATATTACAATTTATATTAATATTATTCATTTATTTTCTTATTATTATATATCTTAATAAAAGTTATCCACAACTTTTCAGCTTGAAATTAAAGTTTTTATTTCTATATTTAGTAAAAAGCCATGTTATCCACAGATTTTGTCCACAATTATGTTAATATTGTTGATAACTTTTTAATAGAATGCTTGTTCGATTTTTTTATTTCAACATTCTATGTGTTTTTTCTACAATACCCCCTATCTTGTTATATATTTTTCTTATACCCTAATATATTGTGTCAATAGGTTTTAAAAAGTTTTCAACAGTTTTTAAAAGTTATCCACATTTTGTGGATAACTTTTAACATTATTAAGATACTTTATACACAATAATAAAATTATACACATTTTCTATAAATAAATTTATCTTTTATTATTGCCTAATGAACTTCATATAAGCATATATAAATTAAAGTTTTTATTCTTGAACATAAAAATAAGCTGTAGCATATTAGATTTTTTTTATCTAATATTAGCTACAGCTTTAATTTAATTATACTATTTTCTTTTTCTTAAATGTTGTTACTAAGTATTGAATTATAAATATTCCTGGTCCTAAAAGCATTGTTAATACAGGCCATAAAATATGATTTTGTAATTTTTCTTTAGCTAATTTATATGAACAAAATCCAGCTGTTATTAATAATGCATATGAAACTATGTATGCCATTTGGTCATCCCCCTAGTATTTAGTAATTTTTATTTTATATAATAAGTTTAAAAATCTCAATATGAATAATATGGATTTATTGAATTGTTCATAATTTTAAAAACTTTTTTACTGTTTATTCAAAGTTTATTTAAATTTTTTTAAAAATAAAATTTTTTTTTAAAAAACCTTTACAGTTTTTTTTTACTATGCTATTATTACTCTTGTAAATTGAATAGTGAGCGTGTTACTGGTAAAGCAGGCAAGGCTTAAATATGTATAAATTACATTTTTATCTCAAATAATAAGAGAGGATAATTATATTAATTTATAGATATTTGAGCCTTTTTTATTTTTAAAAAAAGCTTTAGGCTCATGTCATTATAGTACAATTTTAAATTAATAATTTTTAGGAGGAATAATAAAATGATGCAATTTTTACAAAGAATCGGTAAAGCAATCATGCTTCCAATTGCAGCACTTCCAATCGCTGGTATCTTACTAGGAGTTGGTGGGGCATTACTAGGAATAGCTGGATTAAACAATCCACCTGCTGTTTATGAACCATTAATAGCTTTTGTTAATATCCCAGCTATTACAGCTGTTTTAACTGTTATGAAGAATATAGGTGATATAGTATTCGGTAACTTACCTTTACTATTCGCTGTTGGTGTTGCTGTTGGTTTAGCTAAAAAAGATAAAGGTACTGCTGCTTTAGCTTCAGTATTTGGATTTATCGTAATGAACCAAGTTGTTTCTACACTTTTAGCTTTAGGTGTTACTCAATTAGGAGTTCTTACTCCAGATTCAGTTGGTGAATATGGAACTTATATAACTACTAACTTAGGTATATTCACATTAAATATGTCTGTATTTGGTGGTATTATAACTGGTATAGTTACTGCATTATTACACAACAGATTCTGCACAATTCAATTACCACCAGTTATTGGATTCTTCTCAGGTGCAAGATTTGTTCCAATAATAACTTCACTTACAATGGCTTTAGTTGGTGCAGTACTTGCATTTGCATGGCCAGTTGTTCAAGATGGTATTTCTATTGTTGCTAACTTAGTTAGAGAAGCTGGTACAATCGGTACTTTCTTCTACGGAGTAATTGAAAGAGCGTTAATCCCATTCGGATTACACCACGTATTCTATACTCCATTCTGGTTTGGATCATTCGTTGAAGCTAACGTTTTAGTTAACGGTGCTGTTCAAACTGTTGCTGGTGCTAACACTGCTTACTTCGTTCAATTATCAAGCATGACTGATTTAGTTGGTGCTTCAGCTTCAACTATGAACGATATCGTTAGTGGAACTACTAGATTCATGGCTGGTAAATTCCCATTCATGATGTTTGGTCTTCCTGCTGCTGCATTTGCTATGTATAGAGCTGCTCTTCCAAGTAAGAAAAAAGCTATTGGATCATTATTATTAGCTGCTGCTGTAACTTCATTCTTAACTGGTATAACTGAACCATTAGAATTCACATTCTTATTTGTTGCTCCAGTATTATATATTGTTCACTGTGTATTTGCAGGTTTATCATTCATGTTAATGGATATATTCAACGTATTTATAGGTATGACATTCTCTGGTGGTGTAATTGACTACTCATTATTCGGTTTACTTCCAGCAGGTGCAGGAGTTCCAACTAACTGGTACTGGGTATTAATAGTTGGTGCTGTATATGCAGTAATTTACTACTTCGTATTCTACTTCATGATCACTAAGATGAACTTAAAGACTCCAGGTAGAGACGAAAACGAAGGTGAAACTAAACTTTACACTAAGGCTGATTACCAAAACGCTAAGGGTGGTGCTACAGAAGCTGCTGCTCCAAAAGCTTCAACTAAAGGTGAAATAGCTGAAAAAGCTCCTTTAGTATTAGCTGCTTTAGGTGGAGAAGCTAACATAGTATCTGTTGATGCTTGTATCACAAGATTAAGAGTTGAAGTAAAAGATAAAGCAAATGTTAACAAGGAAGAATTAAAGAACCTTGGTGCTGCTGGTGTTGTTGAAGTTGGTAACGGAGTTCAAGCTATCTTCGGTGCAAAAGCAGATGCTTACAAAAATGCTATAAACGAAATTCTTGGTGAATAATAATATAGAATTTAATGTATTTAAAATATTAGAGTAAAAAAAGTGGCTATTAAGCCACTTTTTTTTAGTTATTACTTAATAATATTAAGTTATTCCTTTATCTCTAATGCATAACTATTTATACATGTATTCCCTTGTCATAGGTAAATTATTGTTAACTCCCTTTACAAATAATATTTGATGCAAGTCTATTACTCCATTATTAAATGAAGCTGCACAAGAATATAGATACATTCTCCACATTCTTATAAATTTTTCATCAAACATTTTTTTAACTTCATCTATATTATCATCAAAGTTTTTTGCCCAATGTAATAAAGTCTTTGTATAGTGTAATCTTAAGCTTTCTACATCTATTGTATGATAGTTATAATCTGCTGATATTTCTATTATTTCTCTAAAGCTTGGTATAACACCACCTGGGAATATATATTTTTTTATCCATGCATCTCCCTCTGATTCCTTAAGACCACTTATGTAATGTAATAAAAATAATCCGCCTTTCTTTAATACAGCATTAATATTTTCAAAGAATAAATCGTAATTTGATCTACCTACATGCTCTAACATACCAACACTTACAATTCTATCAAATGAAAGACCACTCTTTTCTAATTCTCTATAATCCATCATTCTTACTTCTAATAAATCTTCTAAATTTTCTTTTTTTATTCTCTCTTTAAACTTTTTATATTGTTCTTGACTTAAGGTTATTCCTAATCCTTTTACTTTGTACTGTTTAGCTGCTTCTATAAGCAAGCCTCCCCACCCACAACCAATATCAAGTAATGTTAATCCTTCACTTAAATTAAGCTTTTTTAATATATGATTAATCTTGTTCATTTGTGCATTATATAATGATTCATTTTCATTTTTAAAATACGCACATGAATAGCTTAATGTATCATCTAACCATATTTTATAAAAATCATTTCCTATATCATAATGTGATGAAACTTCTTCTTTTTGCTTTTTCATACATGTTGATCCACAGAATATATTTTTTAAACTACTAAAATTTGTTGAGAATTTGTCTATGCATCTTAGTAGTTCATTAAATACAGTGAACATATCACCTTCTATTTCCACATCTCCATTCATATATGCTTCACCAAATGTTAAGGAAGTACTAGTTAATAAATCCTTTTTCTTTAATGGTTTCTTTAATATTATTCTAAATTTCGGTTCATCTGGTCCTATTTTTATTTCTTCACTATCCCAAAACTTTAATCTAAAAGAAATTTCATCAAAATTCTTTAGAAAAGTTTTAAAAAAGCTTTTTTCTATATCCATATAGTTAGCTCCTCTCACAAAATTATAAAATAAATTAACCATTGTCATTAACAAATATATTTATGGCGCTATATGAGAATTTATAAATATATTATTAATAACAATGGTTTTAGGCTTGATTCGCCTTATATATTAAATTATTCCAATAAATATATATTTTATTCAAAAAAGCAGTGATTATGTTTATGATATGCTCCCTTTATAGTAGACAGTTAAAATAATAAAACTGTCATTACTATAGAGGGAGCAATTTTTATGGGAAG
>NZ_JAASHM010000040.1 GCF_019734195.1 Clostridium sp. K13
CACTTGAATATAGGAGTCATACCTTAGCATCATAATTTTTTATTATTTACCCTGTCTACTTGACGGGGGGCAGTTCAAAATTTTTAACTACTGCTTTATAACTTACTACTTAATAACCTTAAAGCTTTTACTTTATTTTCACTCTATCTACTTTTTGAATATTCATCTGTATCTAAAATTGCTTTAACAAATTCCTCTTCTGTTACTTCATAAGGAGTGCAATACCATTCTGTTACTCCATTCATTCTACTAACCATCTTCTGAACATCTTCTTTCTTAATACCAATATCATCTAAACATGTTGGAAGTCCAATACTCTTATTAAACTCATAAATTCTATCACGCTTTTCAAATTGTTTATCATAGGTTAATAAACATAAAACTCCAAAAGATACTATTTCTCCATGAAGATGTCCACTACATCCTGGTATAACAGTTGAACCATAATAAACACAATGAGCTAAACTACTATTATAGTAATACTTCTCTGCATCACTAGTTAAATTTGATACTAAGCCTGTACTAATAATAATGTCTAATACTATTTGCTCTAACTCATATGATGTACTATTTTTTCTACAATCCTCTAAGGCTTTATAAGAAAAACTTAATAAAGGCTCATCACAAGCACCACTTAATTGAGCTCCTAATAATGGCGTATGAGAAAGCTTCTTACCTCGTGTTGCAAGTAATACTTCTGACTCTTTTGATAACGCATCTCCAATACCTGCCCATAAAAAATTCTCTGGTGCTTCTGCAATTATCTTTGTGTTAATAAAAGTATGAATTGCTGGTTCATTTGGATAATAATAATCTCTAAATGTATCATCAGCATTATACATTACTGCAATTGCCGTACATGCTGCACAGTTAGATGCTATTGTAGGAAAAGAAAACATTGGTTTATCTAACTTATCTGCTACAACTTTACATGTATCAATTGCTCTTCCTCCACCTACAGCAAATATAATATTAGCTTCCTTAACCTTTATATTATTTAGTAAAGCATCTACATTTTCATAAGAAGAATTTCCTCCATACCAAATAAAATCTAATATTTCTATATTTGATTCACTTACTCCTTCTAAAATGCTATTCTTTGATTTAGATATAGCTGTTTTTCCACCAATGACTACTACTTTATTACCATATCTTCTTGTAACATATGGTATCTTTTTGTAAGAATCCACTCCTATACTATAACTAGGTAAAAACACACTATAATTTGACATAAATATTCCCTCCCCAAATTCTATATAATTCTATATTATCCATTATAATACTATAAGGCTTTAATTTGCAAAAAAAATAGAGTTTATCCTACTTACAGTCTAAACTCTACTTATAATTTAAATTTATACAACTTTCTTTTCAAAGCTTCTATTTTCACCTATATACTTAAACTCAATATATATCATAGCAATAGATACAGCTCCTGCTATAAAGTCAGCAATAGGTCCTGAATACATTATTCCGTCAATACCAATAAATAAAGGTAATATGATTATTAAAGGTAACAAGAATAATATCTGTCTTGTTAATGATAAAAATATACCCTTCTTTGGCTTTCCTATAGCCGTAAAGAAATTAGATGATATTGGTTGGAAACAATTTATAAATGTAAATAATAAAAATATTCTAAAATACTTTACAGCAAAAGAATAATAAGCTTCTGATCCTGAACCAAAAATAGACACTATCTGTCTTGGCATAAACTGAAATATAAGAAATGCTATTACAGATACTATTACACCATAGCTTATAGCTGTAGAATATGCTTTTTTTACTCTGTCATATTTTGCTGCTCCATAGTTAAAGCTTACTATAGGCTGTAATCCTTGAGAAAGACCTATTACTATTGACATATAAATTTGATTTACTTTTGTAATAATTCCTGCACATGCAAGTGGTATTGATTCACCATATACAGATAAAGCTCCATAATAAGTTAATGATTTATTCATTACAATTTGTACAATCATCATGGCAAGCTGATTAAAAAATGGTGCTGCACCTAAGGAAATTATTTTACTAACAAAATTCCAATTAGGTATTAAATGTTTTCTTTCTATTTTTCCAGTTTTATATTTAAATAAATATCTTAAAGCTAATGAAGCTCCAAAAATTTGTCCTATAATTGTAGCTAAACCAGCTCCCACCATTCCCATATTTAATCCAAAGATAAATATAGGATCCAATATAATATTAATTATAGCTCCTGATAAATTACATAACATACTGTATTTAGGGCTGCCATCTGCTCTTATTAAGTGTCCTCCACCTGTTGAAAATATTAAAAACGGAAATCCAATTGCAGTTACTCTTGTATAATTCTCAGCATAGCCTAATACATTTTCTGGAGAACCAAAAAATAAAAGCATAGGCTGTAAAAAAAGCTGTACTATAATACATAAAACTAATCCTGAAAGAAATAATAGCATTGCAGAATTTCCTATGTAATATAATGCTTTTTCTTTATCTCCTTTTCCTAAAGTTAAGTTAAAAGCCGATGCTGCTCCAATTCCTAATAATAGCGCTAAAGCTATACATGATGTAGTCAATGGAAATGTAATATTAGTTGCTGCATTTCCAAGTTCACCAATACTTCTTCCTATAAAAAACTGATCTACAATATTATATAAAGCACTAACAAGCATTGCTATTATACTTGGAACTGCAAACTTTCTCAGTAATTGATTTATAGGTTCTGTCCCTAGACTATTCCTCTTTTTATTTTCCATTTCTCTCTCCTCTTCCTTTTATCTTCTATAATATATATTATTTCTAAAAATTTATTTTTAATGATTACTCTATAAAATACTTTATCACTCTTGTCTTAAAAAATCTCTTAAATATTAAAAGTTATTATCAATACTTTATATAAAAATAAGAGGTATGATACACATACTGTATCACACCTCTTATTAATTATTTTATCTATTCTTATTTATTTTTTCTCTTGAATAAGAATCCGCCTCCAATAGCAGTTAATCCAGTTAATAATGTAACTAAAGCGTTTGTTCCACCTGTTTGTGGTAGTTTTCCTGGTTTTGATGGTTTAGTTGTAGTTCCATTACCACCATTTCCATTACTTCCGCCATTTCCATTATTACCATTGTTTCCGTTATCGTTGTTGTCATCTCCATTACCAGCATCAGCTAAAATTAAACCATCTATAGCTTTTTGTAAATTAGCTTCAGCATTAGTAACTTCTTCTTCTGTTGCATCATCATTAGAAAGAACAGACTTAGCTAATAATAATGTATTTTCTAATGCTTTCCAAGATTTATTAGTATACTTACTAGAATCTAAAGCATCAGCTTTATTGATTAAATCTTGTAATTTATCTTTACTTGGTTTTAATCTTAATTCTAAGAATGATCTTACTAATTTATCATAGCTTTCCATGACTTCTTTTTCCATAGCATTTGGATCTGCTATTACAGCTTTAGAAGCATCTAATTGTTGTTGAAGCTTATTCCAAGTACTAGCTATATATTCCTTAGAATCTAATTTTTCTATCTTATCTATGAAAGATTGTAACGCTTCCTTATCTCCCTTTACAAAAGATAACATTTGCATTGCTTCACTTAATCTATCAAATGCTTTATCTACTTCACTTTGAGTAGCTTTTTCATTTCCTAATACAGCTTCTGCATTAGCTAAAGCTGCTTTAAATTCTTCTACTACAGCTGGAACAACATTTTCTAATTCAGCATCTGTTATTTCCTTAGCCATTTCAACAGCAATTTGTAAATGTTTCTTATTTGAAGCAACTTCTTCTTCAGATAAATCCTTAATATATAAATCATCTATAACTAATTCATCATATCCAGCACCCTTATTGATAGCTAAATAGTAATCAACAGCATCACCAGTTGTAAATTCATATTTAAATTCTTTTACTTCTCTGCTATATCCTGGTCCATCAGTAGGTATTCCAATAACTTCACCTGGAGTTATTACCTCTTCAAATAATGTTCCAGCAGTTGCTGAATTTACTGATACAGTATATAAATTATCAACCTTATTAGTATACTTAAATCCTAATTCATAAGTTTTATTAGGTTCTAATTGTAATGTTGATTGGTCAGTTAATAAAATATGACCTGTTGTACCAGCTTGTTGGTTAGTCTTTAATGAGAATCTATCACTGATAACCCAGTTCATGTATTGTCCACCTTCTGGATTCTTTTCAGCATAGTGAGTTCTATTATCAGTACCTAAATTTTGACCCATATAGAATGGTCCATGTCCTTCATCAACATTTTCAAAGTCTTCATATATTACATAACCATCTCTGTTTGTATCTACAGATTCTTGAGGGTTAGTCCATATTCTGAAATCATCAAGCATTACTCTTGTAGCTTCTTCTGATCTTGGAATATCAACATATAATTTAGCTGTTGTAACTCCTTCTGGCACTGTAAATTCAACTCTCATTCTAGTTAATCTTTCACCATGCCACTTTAAGCCTTCACCTGTATTCATTCTAGTAGTTGCTCTATCAATTGTGCTTGTAGTTTCTTTTCCACCACAATCTACCCCTAAAGTAACTTCTCTATTTCCACTATTCTTAACCCATACTGAAGCTATATAAGTTTCACCTGGTACTAAGTCTGTTATTTCTTGAGAAATATTAGCGCCTTCTCCAAATACCTTTTCTTCATCTGGAATTTCTACATTTTTATGAACATTTAATTCAGCCATAGAAGCAAATCCATTAACATATTCATTAGCAACTAATCTTATATGAGTAGCTTCTACTGCATCAAAGTTTATAGTCTTAAGGTCTGATGAAGTATTCCAATCCCCTTCTGCTACTTTAGTAAAGTCTTGTCCATTAGTGCTTACTTGTAATTCATATTTAGTTATCTTACCATTGTTTCCTGATTGTCTTGGAAGGCAAGTAACCTTATTAATTTCATATTTTCCACCAAGGTCTACAGTTATATTTTGAGGTCCAGTTACACCTGCATAACTAGTATGCCATAACGTGCTTTCATTACCATCAATAGCTTTATCAGCACCTTCTCCTGATTGACTGCTTGTAGCTGTTGCTGTCATTTCAGATTGTGGTATTAATGTTGGATCTACCTTTTCAATACCTTCAACTACAAATACATCATTACCTTTTCTTCTATCAACAGTTTCATTTTCAATCTTTATATGATCCATATTGTCACTAGTTGATTCAACATTCCAATGATCAAAGCTTTGAGAGTCAAATCCTGGGTCACTTATTAAAGAACCTTCTCCCCAAGAATCAATTCTATCTTCACTAACCTTTTCTTGGAATACTACATAAGGAGTATTTTGTTTAGCATCAATAGTTACCTTACCATCAACAACTTGTATTTCTTCAACAAAAGTTCTTCCTAAATCTGATAACTCATATATCTTAACACTTTCTGTTCCTTCCCATCCTGTTGGAAGATCCCAAGTTGTTTCTCCTCCATATGGATTCCAGTGATATACTTTATTTTCTGGTTCATCTTCTAATTGTTCCCATGTCCAAGGTAAGAATAAAGTAGTTTTACCTATACCTCTGTCATTAATAGTATCTTGAGCAGTAGAAGCTATAAGCTTACCATCTTGATACATATTGTTGTATCCATTTTCTCTCTTAGACTCTAAGCCACCTTTAAACTTAACGAATCCTTCAGTTCCATTATCTTCCCATTCCATAATTTCAAAGTGTTGCATATACTTAGATGGTAAAGTTTGATTATAGAATGTTTCTATTGCATAGAATCCCTCTAAATCATGTCTAGTTCCCCATCCACTTGCTAACATATGCTTTCCACCTTTTAATAGGTCATCTGACATATATACATCTTGTTCTTGGTTTCTTATAAATCTTGAAATTTTACTTGAGTTACCTGCATTAGGATATGCAGGGTCTGCTCCCCAGTGAGTCCAAGCAACATCTTCATATAATGGTCCATTAAATTCTGTTGCAGCCATCCAACCTCTACTGTGTATTTCATTTGCTAATTGTTTTGAATTCCAGCCTACTCCATCATAAACGTCTATATATATCCAGCTTAAATCTGGATGATCAGCTTCCAATAATTCAAATCTTCTTGCAAGTTCTCCTGATAAAATATCACTTCTCTTATCTACCCAATAAGCTTGATCTAACCAGTTCCATCCCTCTTCAAATCCTGGTCTTAAATTTTCTACTTTAAATTGGAATGCATCTAAGTGATATTCTGTTAAATTAAGATGTACACCTATTCTTGCATTATAATCTTTACCAATTTCTATTAATTCATTAAGATCATCTTTACCACCTTGTCTTATACCTGTATGTCCTCCAATATCAGCCTTAGCATCATCATGACCTTCAGCTTGGAATCCTTTATGAAGAACTAATTGTCCAAATCCATCTGTATAATTTGATAATTTCTTGATATAGTCAGCAGTTTTTATAAATGGCATTTGTGCTAATGATCCTATATTAAATGGAATATAAGAGAAGCTGTTTCTTACATAATCTGCCCCTTGTACTTCTTCCATATTATCTCTATACTTAATAGCAGCATCTTGCCAAGTAACTTTTCCATTACCATTTTCATCTCTAGCAATCATAATTTCTGACCATGGTAATTCTTCTGGATCTCCAGGAACTACATCATTACTACTATTAGAAAGTAAGTTTAAGTTTATTGTTGTAGTACCATCTTCTGATAAGTTAGCTTTTATAGCTTCACCAGTTTCTTGGCTTATACCAATCATATTAAGAACATCATTTTCACCTTGAGCTGGAACAACTCCACTTGTATTATTTATACAAATAACATAAGCAGCTCCTGCAGCTCCTGCATTTTGAGCTTTTTCTAAGAAAGTAAGAGTTCCTCTATCAACAATAGCTACCTTTCCAGTTAAATCTTTACCTGCAAAGTCTTCTACTGATCCTAATCCACAGTAAACAGCTTCAAAGTCTCTACCCATATATTTATTTATAGAATTATTACTTTGTGAAATTACTTGAGTACCATCAGCTGCATTTTCCTCTGTTATATCTACCCCTGCAATTTGTCCTATAAATTTAACTTGAGCTGCTGTTTCCTTAAGACATTCTCTATAAGTCCACTTACCATTTGCTATAGATGCTTTTTTATATCCATCTTCTTGTTCAACACTTATAATAGCCTTATTTCCACTTTCAATTAAGTTATTATTTAAAGTAACAGCAAACTGATCATTATTAATCATTCCATAAATCTTAGAATAACTTCCTAATGCTTTATCTGCTACAGAACTAAATTCTTCCTTAACATCATTTCTATTTCCTTGAGTTGATACTCCAGCTAATTGACCATTTTCAGTATCCTTTACAGAAGCTAAACTATGTCCAGGGAAATTTAAAGTTTTAACTAAGAAATCACCCTTTTCTTTAATTTCTGTTACTTCCATTCTTAAAACATCATCTTTAGTAAAGCTCATTTCTAATTTAATAACTACGTCAATTTCATCAAATGTCATAGTATACTTAACTTTATCACCACTTACTTTTCCTTTAACAGTTGGTACATATGGAGTATTATTAATTTCAGCAATATATAATTGATCTTCAGTACCAGTTAATACTGCTCCATCAGATTTCCATTCATATCTAATTACTCTTGGGAAGTTATTATCTAAAACTGCTGTCATTTTTTGAGATTCTAATCTTAATTCTTCAACCTCTACATCTGGTGGAACTAATCCTGTAGAAGATTCTGTAACAGTAATATTTGCAACTGCCTTAACATCAGTTCCTTCAACTGTACCTTCAACAGTGAAAGTTCCTACTTCTGCATACTTATCCTTTGATATAGTATCCCATGTAACAGGAATATTTCCCTTTGTTCCATCATCATAAGTTACAGCAACAGTAGTTGGCATTACAGGTCTAATATATTGTTCTGTTTTTACATTAACTTCTTCAATTGATTCAATAGTCTTATCTCCAATTTCATCAGTAATTGAACCAACAGCTCCAGCCTTTAAGTAATTTACATTTACAGTTTTTTGATCATACCATGTTCTAAATCCAACACCATATCCTTGAGATGTTGGCATGTTAGCTAATTCTACTACTTCGCTAAATATTTGTTCACCATCTACCCAAATAGTGATTTTCTTTCCTTCAAATCTAACCTTTAGCTTATAAGTTTGTCCTTCTTGAAGTGTAGGTCCTGCTATATCATCCTTCCAAGCAGTACTACTTTCTATTAACCATTTTCCATTGTCATTATATCCTACAAATAAGAAGTTACCATCTGTTGATGGTCTTACAACAACACCAAATCTGCTTGTTCCCCCGTCAAAAGTAAATTCTGTTTCAACTTCTCCATCAGCAAGCATCGGAGCGTTTTGATCATAAAAAACAAAATTATTATTTGCAGTATCCCTAGTTATTTTTAACTGTCCATTTTCTATAATTCTTTGACCACTACCTTGTATATCATGCCAGTTAGGTTGTCCTTTATCAGTTTCATCAAAGTTTAATGTATAAACCTCATCATTTAAAACTACAGCACTTCCGCTTGAGATATCGTTTACATTGTTACCAGTAGCATTTACTGGTATAACTGAAGTTACTTGATTAACTACCACTACACTAGCTAATAAAACAGCTAGTCTTTTACTCATGGCTCTTCTTTTTATATCCTTACCCATTTTTTCTCCCCCTATTAACTCTCGTGTTTGTTTTACAAGTATAATTCTACATTATTTGGTATTTATTGCATACAATTTTCTTGGGGATTGTTTTAGTTTTATTGCGATTTTCGCATAATAATTATAAAATATTGCAAACTAATTATGTTATAAAAGCAATTTTATTCTGGAAAGCATATAGAGCTTTACATAAAAAGTACTTCTTGTTGTTCTGGCCCTAACATAGGAATGGCTTTTGATTATCCAACTGAAGATGATACTATTTATAATATTGATGGTATACCTATTATTATAAATAAAGTATTAGAACCAATACCAAAATCAATTTATATTGATTATTATTTTGATGATATGAAAACAGGCTTTAAAATTCAAGCTGATAGATATTAATAATAAAATAAGGCAGTAATAAAAATATTTTATTACTGCCTTAAAATAAATTAATTAAATTGCTTCTTTAAATATAGATAATGCTATTGGCTACAATCTTATTTACTAAACAACTATCCTAATTGTTATTAATAATATCCCAAAATTCTTTTTCAGTAATTATATCTATTCCTAAATTTTTAGCTTTTTCTAACTTACTCTTACCAGCTTCTTCTCCTATTACAAGCATATTAGTCTTTCCGCTTATACTAGTTGGAGAATCTGCTCCATATCTTATAGCTGTTGCTCTCATTTCCCCTCTACTTTTAGACATATCTCCAGTAAAAACTATTTTCTTTTTATTAAAAATATCCTTTATTAAGTTATTTTTAGCAAACTCAATCATTTCCTTTTCTTCTGCAACCTTTTCCTTATCCTTTGCAAACTTTTTAAATCTATTAGCAGGTGCTGAAGCTTCATTACTGTCTTTACTTTCTTTATTATGTTTCTTTATAGCTGAACTTGATGTTGGTATGCTTAAAGCTGACCATCTTTCTGGCTTTATAACCTTTAATAATTCTAATAAGTCTAAAACATCTTGTAATGCATTATGAGCCTGTCCTTTTTTAATATTATAATGTTCTAATAAATAAACTAGCTTATATGAAGGTAAGGTTTCCTTTATTTTTATTGTATTCATGCTACAATAAAATTCTTGATTGTCCTCAACCCATCCCCAGTATCTTAAAAAGTTTCTATCAAAACTTGCATTATGAGCTACTAAAGGACATTTATATTTTTTAACTAGTGCTTTGAATTTTGATTTAAGCTCTTCATTTTCTTCAATTGCATCTAATCCATCACCATATCCATTTTTATATTGCTCTTCATCATTAATAATTGCTAAATGTAAGCTATCAATTACTCTATAATCTTCTACAACAATAGCAGCAACTTCTCTAATTCCATCAGCAGGCTTAAAGCTTCTTGGAGTTTCTATATCTACAATAATAAATCTTTCTTTTTTCTGCATATCTAATAAATAATCTGGATGTATACTATGTAATTCACCATTTATATCTAATATTATTTCATTATTATCAACTATTCCAACAACATCACATTCTACAGCATTTTCTGTATATGCTCCTTTATAATATAGTGTTTTAATGTCATTAGCCTTAGGACTAACTAATTTTAACTCTTTTAGAACTTCTATTTTATCTTCATGTGATTCAAATTTTCTCCACTCTCTTTTTGGATTTATCATTCTTGTACCTCTACTCTATTTAAATTTAATGTTTAATCTATATAAGAAGAATTATATCATAATTCTAAGGCTTTATTTTTAAATAATAAATTTAAAAATATATAAAGAAAAAGACTTAAGGTTTATTTCTCAAGTCTTTTTCTAAAATTTATATTTATTTTGCAAAATTATATTGTGATATTGCTAGTATATAGTCAAATTTAGTATTCTAAGATATCTCTTATCATCTAAAGGCTTAATATAACATAATATAAGTTTTGACTATATACTCCTTAAAGGTTATACTTAACCTACAAGTTAAGCAAAACAAGTTTGCAAAACATAATATCGCGGGGTGGAGCAGTTGGCAGCTCGTCGGGCTCATAACCCGAAGGTCGTAGGTTCAAGTCCTGCCCCCGCAACCAAGAAAAGTAAATCTTATATTTTTATAAGATTTATTTTTTTGCATAAATTAAAATTACTACTCAATTGTAATATACAAGGAGATTAAGATATGAGAATAATACTTGAAAATAACCTATGTGAAAATAGACCTTATATTAACCTAAAAAAACTTTCAATAAAGACATCATTAAGAGTAGGTTCAGTTGATGATCTTGGTTTTAAAGGTACTTACATAATAGATCAACATACACAAGGCTTATCTAAAAATGAAAATTATACTTCACAATATAGTAATGGTATTGAAAAAGTAACTTTTTATACAGAAGATTTAAATGAAATGTTACTTGTTGAAGTAAGTTGCTCTTCTAAAAATACTGATTCCACTAAATTTAAAGTATATGTTATTTTAAATAATATTAAATATGCTTTACCATTTAGTCATTTTGAAGATATTTATATAAACTGTATGGAAATCTTAAATAAAGAGTTAAATGGTACTGAAGAATTACCTTATATAAAGAAGGCTTTTAATAATTTAAAGAAAGAAGAAATATTAGTAGATATTGATTTAAATTTAAAAAGATTAGCTGACTTTAAAGACAGAGTTGATTTTAAAAGAAATGTTCGTTATTTCGTAATTAATAATGTAGCAGCATCTATATCAAAATATGATATAAATAATAAAACTAATAAAATTGAAGTTACTGATAAAGTAAAGGTTCTAAGACATAATTATAAAACTAGACTTTATGAATTTGTTACTCCTACTGATAATAGTAACATTGTATCTTTAAGAGAAACTGATATTATTTGTAACTTAGGTGATGAAAATACCTTCCCAACTGTTGATATCTATACCTCATACGGACTTGGAAAAATATTAGATATTACAATCAATGTTATTCCAACAAATAATACTTTATCATTATTTGCTAATTTATTAGATTTAGACTTAGAGGTTTTAGGTTAAAATATATTTCATAAATTTAAAGGTAGTAATAAGATTTGATTTTTCATTTCTTATTACTACCTTTATTTTATATTTAAATTAATTCTGTTATATTTTTTATCTAAGTCTGTATTTTAATTTAAGATTAAGAAAAACTAAGAATAAACAATTAAAAATCTAATACGATAAGAGGTTAAAAATGTTTATTCCTAAAAGAGTTATTTTTGAAAAAGGTTCCTTAGATACTGAAGTTGGTAAAAATATTTATAATAAAATAAAGGATAATCCAAATATTGAAATTATAAATGCCACTTCTAATAAAATTAAAGCTCATATACCTGGAGATAATTTATTTGATCAATATAGGTCTGGAAAACAAACATTAGTTGTAGGTGAACGTAAAAGCTTAAAATTTCAAACTTGTAAACCCTCTGCTAATTATCAATTACCATTAGTTAGTGGATGTATGGGAAGATGTGAATATTGTTATTTAAATACCCAGTTAGGTGATAAACCCTTTGTAAGAGTTTTTACTAATATTGATGATGTATTAAACAAAGCAAAGCAATATATAGATGAAAGATTGCCAGCAATAACTATTTTTGAAGGTGCAGCTACCTCTGACCCTATTCCACTTGAACCATATACTAACGCTTTAAAAAAGACAATAGAATTCATGGGAAAAGAAGAAAAAGGAAGATTTAGATTTGTAACTAAATATAATGATGTAGATAGTCTATTAGATGCAAAGCATAATAATCATACAGAAATTAGATTTAGTATAAATACTCCTAGAGTAATAGATACTTATGAGCATTATACTGCATCTAGCAATAATCGAATTGAAGCTGCTGTAAAGGTTGCTAATGCAGGATATCAAATAGGATTTATAATTGCTCCTGTTTTTCTTTATGATAACTGGCAAAATGAATATAAAGATTTAATTAAAAGTATAAGAGAAAAATTGCCTAAGGACTTTAATGAACCTATTATATTTGAAGTTATATCTCATAGGTATACAACTAAAGCAAAAAATAGAATACTTGAAATATTCCCTGAAACAACGCTGCCTATGACTGATGAAGATAGAAAATTTAAATATGGGCAATTTGGATATGGTAAATATATATATTCTAAAGAACAACTATCTGAAATGAAAGAATTTTTTATTACACATATAAAAGAAGTATTTCCAAATAGTATAGTAAAATACGTAATTTAATTATTAGTAAATTATAATATAATATTTTTTACTTGGCTCTGTATTAAAACAGAGCCTTTTATTTAAATACACTTTTTAATATACTGGCCATAAATTTCTTTCTCATCCCAAGTGGAATATCTGCAAAATACAAGCCTTTCTTTAAAATTTCATTATTCCAATAATTAAAATCAGCTATTGAAAAACCATCTTCCTTTGATGAACTTTTCCATAGGTGAAACATTATAAGTGATTTTAATTTAGGCTGGTGAACCTTATGGGAGTTTAACTCCTTGCTAAAAGCCTTAGCCCCTTTTATTGCTTTAATTTTATTTTTTTCACTTAATTCAAGTGATCTATATGCTATAGGTATTGTTTGTACATAGTTTACAGACCAATATTCCATTACTTCTTTTATATAATTTGCAGTATCAGTATGTCCTGCCCCTGCAGTTGTTGTAATTATTAATACCTTTTTATCATGAAACTTAGGCCTATGAAAATTATAAGACATATGATCTATAAAATTTTTTAATGTTCCTGATACCTGCATTGAATAAACTGGAGTCGTAAAAATAAAAGCATCTGCTTCTTCCATCTTTTTAACTATAGGCTCTATATATGAATTATGTGGACACTTCTTTTCTCCCTTTTCTATGCATTTGAAACAACCAATGCACATTGGAATTTTTTCTTTTGCTAATTCGATAATTTCAAATTCAAAATCACCATTCTTTTGCATTTCTTCTTTTACTATGTTTAATACATCCCAAGTGTTACCTCTTCGTGGACTTCCATGTATAATTAAACATTTCATTTTAATACCTCTTAATCATCATTATTTTTCTATGACCATTATATTCATTTCATTAATTACAGGTTAACACTATTATTTCTTCCTTAAGTCTTTTATAAATAACTAATTTAATCTCTTATTTTTATACAATTAAATGCTTTTATTAATATAAAATATACAACTCCAACACAAATAATTACTATTGTTGTTTTTATTCCAATTACCAAAGAATTATTAGCTAACAAACTCCATACGGATCTTCCAAAAACAATAGCTATTACACCAAAAATCAAAGGCTTAATTATCCAATTTAACAAATCTATTTTTATATCAGTAACTTTAACTACTGTAATAAAGCTTAAAGTAAAACTAAAAAGTGTTGATATAAACATTACAATAATCAATCCATCAATACCTTTTATAGGCACTAAAAAATATATACTAAGAACCCTTAATACAGACTTCATAATTTGATATTCCAAAGACCTAAGTTGCTGATTTAATCCATTTAAAATTCCACCCATAATCATATCAATGTACATAAATGGAATTATAAAAGAAATGGACCTAAAAATCATTCCTATATCTTCTCTATTATAAATGGATATAGATAATTGATTATAAAATGTATAAAATACTAAAAAAGATATAATCCCTATTATACTAGTAAACCCAATACTTCTATTAATTACACTATTTAGCCTCTCTTTATTATTAACAGCCCTAGCTCTAGAAATCTCTGGCATCAAAACCCTTGCTAAAGACATAAGTAATGTTGATGGAAACATAATTATAGGAAAAACCATTCCCATAACCCCACCTAATACACTAATAGCTTCACTTTTAGACATCCCAAACTTTAAAAATGCTAATGGAATTAATATCATTTCTATTGCCATAAAAGCCGACATAAGATAAGAATTACTAGCTATAGGAACCGCTATTTTAAATAATCTCTTAATTAATCCTTTTTCATTTTCTACTGATGTAGTTGAATAATTTACTTCCTTCTTTTCCAAATTATATGCTATAAATACATATAAACAAGATAAAATATCACTTACAACACTTCCTAATACAAGAACTGCACATCCGTATTCCAATCCTTTAGATACTGCTAGCCCTAATAATGATACTACCAATGCAATTTGAATAAACTTTTCAATAAACTGAGTTGTTATAGGTATAAAAATATCTCTAGTAGCATAAAAATATCCTTTTAAACAGGAAGATACTGAAATAAAAGGAATGCTTATTGCTATTATTTTTAATGATAGTATTACCCTTGTATCTTTTAAAAATATTAAAGCTATTTTATCAGAAAAAGTAATTAATATAATAGATGATATTAAGCCTAATATTGCACATATTGTACATGCTTTAAATACTACATATTTTATATTACTATATTCTTTTTTTGACGCGTCTTCAGATACAACTCTTGTTACTGCCGCACTTATTCCTGAAGTTGCAAAAGTTATTGCTACCATACTTGCTGTGCCAATAAGCTTATATAAACCCATCCCCTCTGTACCAACTTCATTAGATATATATACCTTAAATACAATCCCTATGCTCTTCATTATCATCATTGTTACTGATAGTAATATTGCATTAAAAAATAAATTTTCCGCCTTTTTACCCATATAATACCTCTTGTTTTATTATATAAATACTATATGTTAAGCCTTTACAATAAATTACTATTGTTTCTGTAAGCTATTTGTACCATTTAGCACTATATAGGTGTATCTAAGAATCTAAGGTACTTCTTTATCTCTAAAGCCTCAATATAAGATAATCTTACTTTGACTATACATAATTAATAAGTTATACTTAGTTCACAGGTTAAGGAAAAGAACTTGTGTAACATAATATCGCGGGGTGGAGCAGTTGGCAGCTCGTTGGGCTCATAACCCAAAGGTCGTAGGTTCAAGTCCTGCCCCCGCAACCAAAAAAAATAAATCTTATTTTTTATAAGATTTATTTTTTATTTTTATCTAGAGTAATTTCTAATCTCTTCTATACTTCTTCACTTATTAGACCAAATAGGTAAAATAACTCTTAACCTAACTCAGTAATACTAACTATTTAACTTACGTCACCGCCAGGATTGGTAAAGAAAATCCCAACTTTAATATACTTTCTTAAGAACTATTCCCTCTTTAAATCCACCACGTTCATTTAACTTTTCTTCTCTTTTATTAAGTAAGTCCTCTTCAGTATAACCAAGATTATGAGCAAGTCCAAATAATACTTCCATAACATCTGCAAGCTCTTCTAAATTCTTATCTTTTAAGTATTCATTAACTTCTTCCATAAGTTTAGCTTCAAGAAGTTCAGTTTTCTCTTCTTTAGCTGCAACTTCTATATCACACTTCTTACCAGTAGCCTTAATAACTTCTGGTATTAAATCTCTAACTAATTTATTATATTGTTTCATATCTTATCTTCCTTTATATATTTTATTGGGATAGCAAAATCTTGATTTAATTCTATTTAATAAATTTCTTATATTATTTATTTTAATTTATTATAAAAAAATTAATACTATTCTTCATTTTTCCATTTTATATAGGTATAAATGATTTGCCCTATACCTTCTATAATTATCAATACAGGTACTATTCTATTAATAATTAAGTTGTCTCCTATTAAAAAACAAAATCCAAGTAATAGTACGCATATTGGCATCTGCCATAAATTTCTTATAAACTTTCTTCTATAACTTAAATTCCAATAATTTAATTCAAATCCCTTATCAACCTTATTTTTCATAAAACTCTCCCAATTTCACCAAGCAATACTATTATTAATTTATTATAATACC
The DNA here is from genome assembly GCF_019734195.1 of Clostridium sp. K13. GTDB lineage: Bacteria > Bacillota > Clostridia > Clostridiales > Clostridiaceae > Clostridium. The sequence continues at coordinate 16,470 of NZ_JAASHM010000040.1, forward strand.
ATATTATTCAATTTTCATTAAAAACTTTTTTACAAATTTTAAAGGTAGCAATAAGATTTGATTTTTCACACTTCTTATTACTACCTTTTCATATTAAATTAGTTCAATTTACTATACAGTAAACTTAGTAACTGCCCTTTCAGCTACCTGAGCTGAGTGCTTTGATACTAAAGCACCTTTTTTATTTTCAAAAATATTATTTGCAATTAAGCTATCCATTAATGCTTGTACTTCATCATTTGTTATACCTTTCTTAACATCTGAAATTGAGATGTTAGATTTCTCCCCTGTTTCAGTTAAAAATGTCATTGTTAATATATATTCCATAATTTATTTCCCCCTCTTATTCTTGAATTTGAGATAATTCTGTTACATAGAATAATCTAGTATTTGATTCTAGTAAATCTGCTACTATTGTAGCTACTGCTTGAACTTTTTCAATCTCTACCCTGGTACTAAGTTACCTATTTTCTTTTTTGTGAAGGTTGGATTTCCATCCTTGTCTATTGCTGATTGCACTTCTATTGATAATACAGTGCTTTCAAGAGCTTTATTTGCCATAATAAATTCCCCCATTTCATTTATTTTTTTGCTTTACAATTAAGATATATACAATAAGGATGACTTTTTACAAAAAGACAAAAAAATTTACCCCAAATGGAAAAGTAATAATTATCTTTCCATTTGGGATAAATTTATTTTATTTGTAATAATATATTAAGCCATATTAAATTTTCTCTACCACCAAGAGTATCTCCTGATTTATATATGTTGTTAATCTTTAAATTTGGTACTTGGGATATCATCTCTTTAAAGGTTTCTTCTGTATAACAATTAAAGTATCTTTCATTTTCATCACTATACTCATATTCACCATATTTAAAAGACATATAAAATACTCCATTATCTTTCAAGTTAGATGATATATTTTTTATTACATTTACTATATCTTTTTTATTTACATGAAGCAATGAAGCACATGCCCATATTCCATCAAAGGTTTCATTTAGTTTTAGCTCTTCAAATCTACTGCAAATTACTTGTTGTCCAATTATTTTACTAGCTGCATTTGCTATTTCTTTTGATCCATCAACTGCTGTAAGGTTGTATCCCCTTTTTATGAATTCTATGCTATCTCTTCCTGAACCACATCCTAAATCTAAGATAGCTCCACCTTTTGGTACATATTTTAGGAAATTATTGTATAGATTAGTGGTGTCTCCTGATAGCGTTTTTTCTATATATATTTTTGAATTATTATTGTAAAAATCTAATGTTTTGTTATCCAATATTGCTACTTCCTTTGTGTAAATTAAAAGAAGCCATTTTAATTACTTCTTAATTCTATTATATACTATTTTTATTATATTCTAAATAAATAGCACCTAAGTCTATTTTTTATTTCAATCAATTCTTATGGTTACAATATTTTATTCTGTCAATAGTATTTGTCTCCCCCCATGTTGACATATATTATCCTTTCAAACTCTTTAAAATAGCGAGCATCCATTTGTATATATATTGTGAATATAAAATCCTATCATAATCTAATTCCAATATTAAAGGCAATATCACCTACTAACTCTAGCATTAATATAAACCCTATTACTATTAATAAATATTTAATTACACCCTTTACTTTAATAAATATACTACTATTACTCATACTCTTTCATTCATCTCAAAACTTGAAGTATTTATAAACTATTAATACTCTTTTTCTCATCCTTATCACTAAAGAAATATCCAATAGCCCATCTAAAAATCCTACAAGTAACATACTCTTCTGGTAACCCCTGATATTTTTCTGGTAACTCTTCAATTTGTGGAATCATAGAAATCATTCCATCTTCAATAATAATTTCCCACTCTTCAAATTGATATAAACATCTTGCTCCTTTCTTTGGAACAATAGCCAAATGTACATTATGGGGATAATTCTTTTTTGCACTATATCCAGCGTTAATAACTCCACATATATAAATGGCCTTAAAGCTATCTTCAGGTTGTTCATCAAATACTATTGTTGTTTCATTATTAAAATTTTCATTGTGTTTACTAAATTTCTTGCTATACTTTCCTTTTAAAGAGCTTGTACAATGTTTCTTATCATTTCCTTCTACTACATATTTACACCATAACCATTTAAATTTATTTGCATCTAAATTATGTTTTATCTTTATCATATATAACACCTCTTAAGTAATTTATTCTATACTTATATAATAAATCTTAATAGTGACATATATTGCATCATTAAATTTATTTATCAATATATTTTATCTTATACTCTGTAAAATCATTATAATCTAAAACTATTTCCTCATCTCTATATAATTTATTAACTATTCTAAATGCTTCATCAATATTTGTAGCTTCAACTGTTACTTTTCTATTTAGTACCTCTTCTATATCAAATTTATATTCTTCCATATTTCATTAGCTCCTTACTTAATTTTTATTTAATAAAACATTATAGATCAGTTAATATATTCTGATCAAGAAAAAAGCTATATAAGAATAATATATTTTACTCTTATATAGCTTAATTGACTATAATTTATAATTATTAAGTACTTCTTTATATGCCTTTATAACATCTTTTTTTAGTTCTATTGGTTCTAAAACAGTACATGCTGTTCCCATGCCCATAATCCATGGAATAATTTCTATTTTACCTTCTACTATTGCATTATAAATAATGTATCCATCTTCTATATAGTCTTCTATTTCTTCTTCCTGTGTCCATGAATACTCTTTAAACCCCATAGCATATGGATATGTTATTTTTAATTTTATTTTATAAGATTTATCCTTGTGTATCCCAATTGTATTTTTAAGATAATCATTTAAATTAAATTCAGCTTTAATAAAATTATCTTTTAATAAAATTATTTCTTTTATTCTTACTAATTTAAATTGCCTTAATGCATCTCTTTCTTCGCATTTTCCTATAAAATAATTTGAACCGTAATAAGTATATAATCCATATGGATGAATTATTCTTTCAGTAGTATTCCCTTTAGAATCCATATACTTTATTTTAATTTTTCTATTATTTATAATACCATCATTAATTGTTAGCCATTTTTTACTTTCTTCTTCATGATTTGCTTTTATCTTTATTCCTTTGGAATATATACTTTCTGAATTATAATTATCTTCTTTTGGATTAATAGCTTTTATTTTCTCTACTGCTGAACTTAAATCATTATAAAAATGCAATCCTTGTCTACTTAGAAAATCTTTTGTTTTAGATAATGCTAAAATTTCATTATCACTTAACTCTAAATTTAATAGATAATCTTTATTTTCTAAAATGTATCCACCATATCTACCTTTTATTTCTGTAATTGTAACTCCAGCATATTCTAAATCTTCTTTATATCTTGTTATTTGCCTAATATCTACTTCTAACTCTTCTGCTAGTTCTCTTCTTGTTACTTTTTTCCTACTTCTTAGGATAGCTAACATTCTAAGTGCATTATTTACTTTTCCCATATACTACTTCCTGAATCAATACTAATATTAAGACTATCATCTAATCTAATAATCTCTTTACTTTTTAAATTATATCTCCCTTTATTGAATCCTTGATTATAAGCAATTTGATAATGATCAATCCTCAAAGAACCATTTTCTATATACTTTTCAGTACAAAAACATTCTCCTGTATAAATATCTCTTATATTATTATATCCTAATAATTTTTAGCACTTGTTAAATTTCTTTCTATTAATCTTGTGATCTAAAATTTAATTATAATTTAATAATAGATACCATGCCTTTACTATTAAATATAATTAATATACTTGTAATTATAAACTGGACAATTATTAATAAATTTTCAGTAAAAAAAGCAATTATCCTAGATTTACACTCTAAAGTAACTACTCTTTTTAACACTTAAATTATTTAATTAATTTTATTTATAATTTTTTATAATATAATTTATCCAACTTACCCCTTCAATCTTCCTATCTTTATCAACTAGAATAATATCTAAATTACTATCATTGCTAATCTTTAATTTATTAGCAATACTTTCTTTCATATCATCATTCGATCTTCCAGCATTCAAATCTATAACTATAATTTTTTTATTATCTATATCAATTAATCTTCTTAACATTCCATTTATATGTTCATCATCTTTATTAAATCCAAATCCTACAATGCATATAAAATCTGATTCATAAAAATTATCATACATATTTACATACTTTCTAGACATTTCTATTGAGGTCATTGGTTTTGTTCCACTTTGTGTAAAAATTAATGGTACTAAAAAATGATTTTCTTTCTCTAACAATTCTTCTCTACTTCCAATCCTATTAATATATGGATCATACCATATATCTGTAGATCCGTTCAAATAGCATATATCTCTTTCAAGAACCTCTCTTATAAATACGTTATAATTTGTCGTAGCTACTGTACTTACCTCTATAATCTTATCTCTAATTATATCAGATAAGTCATGATAATATCCTTCTCTACTTATCTTAGTTATATCTCCTAATTGTTCTAATATATACTTTCTTACTGATAATAAGAAAATATTAATTTTGCAAAACTTCGCCCACTCATCCTTAGGACAATACAAATAATGCCAATTAGAATCAATTAAAGATTTATAATCTAATACAGAAGCATAAATTGATTCAATTACATTTCTAGCAAACTGTAATACAAGCGCTTCATCTGAATCTATTTCAATACTTTTATTTTCCATGACATACTCTAATCCTGCTAATCCAGTAGATTGAGAGTTTAATTGTATTATATCTCCTATATCATCTAATAAATCAATTGAGTCATCTTTATCTTTAAAGATACCATCATTAATTTTCCTAGTTAAATTTTCACTTAATGCTCCTATTTGTAATTGAAAAATAGCTAATATAATTTTTCTTATCTCACTCTTGACTCCTTCACTAAAAAAACTAGACATTTTATATAAAGTTAATAATGCTGAAAAATAATTACTCTCAAATATTTTATTACCTTCATCAAAATAATCGATAAAAGATATTACTTGCTTCATATTACAATTTTTTAACTTCTTATTTAATTTTTCTTCCACTATTTCCGAGTATGTCTTTTCATATAATTCCCTCAATCTTTTTTCTTCCCACTTGGCAATATCATCAAAGTTATTTAACTTTTTAATTATCTCTCCTCTATTATGTTCAATTGTATCTCTTATTATTGTTTCAAATACAGTTTTTCCAAAAGAAGTAACACTTTTTGTTTTATAATCATCTGGTAACCACGTTGCAGCATAATACGTAGATCCATCTATTTGCTCACGTTGTTTTTTAAACTCTTCCTTTATCATAGCTGTATCTTGTCTAAATATTTCTAATGCAAATTTTCCACCTGTCGGTAATCCATACCCAATTTCTGCTCCTGCTCCAAATAAAAAACCAATCTTCATTAACTCACCCCTCTTTATCATCTGTTATTTATGTATGTTATTTTTATGATCATTTAATACTTTTCCTGCTTTGCTTTTTTCACTTTTTGTTGACTTAGAACTTGATAATACCTTTCCAGCCTTACCTACTTTTCCACCTGAATGTTTTGTCATAATATTCTCCCCTCTTTTATTACGTGCGTAATATTCTTTTTTTCATTTACACTTTATATTATTACGCACGTAAAGTCAACATATTTTTCCAAATATTTTTACTTAATCAAATTTTAAGTATTACTTTTATAAGAATAATCACAAATTATTTACATTACGCACGTAATATATTATAATACATTTATACTTTACGCACGTAGGAGGAACTATGAAAAGCAATTTTTTCTATACCTTTCCAGCAATTAAAGGAATTCAATCTTCAAAAGAATACTTTGTGATTATGTGTCCATTAAAAATATTATCTAAGCTATTTATTTTTAACGAAGAAGAAATCCCTGCTGAGTACAGGTCTCAAAGAATATTAAATAAAACAAGAATTCCAGAAATGGCTAATTATATAATTAATAATCCTAATGATTATGTTTTTTCTTCCCTTACGGCATCTGTTGATGGTGAATTTGAATTTACATCTTTTGATTCTATAGTTAATAAAGATATTGGTGAATTGAAAGTTTCTATGGATAGTAAATTATTAATCAATGATGGTCAGCACAGAAGAGCTGCTATTGAAGAAGCATTAAAAGCTTCTCCTGATTTAGGTGAAGAAACTATTTCAATAGTATTATTCGTAGATGAAGGCTTACGCAAAAGTCAACAAATTTTTGCTGATTTAAATAAACATGCTGTTAATGTATCTAAATCAATAGGAATTTTATATGATTCAAGAGACCCAATTGCAATAATAACTAAAAATCTATTAGATAATAATGAGTATTTAAAAAACTTTACTGATAAAGAAAATACATCATTACCTAAATATTCAGCCAAATTATTTATACTAAGTAGTATTTATGAGACAAATAAAAAATTACTTAATAAGTTAAATGCCACTGATGAACAATCTCAAAAATTTGTATTGGAATTTTGGAATTGTTTATGTGATAATATAAGTGAATGGATGTTCGTTTTCAATAAAGAAATGAGCGCACATAATTTTAGAAACACTTATATAAATTCTAATGGCGTTGTTCTTGAAGCTATTGGAATTATTGGTAACTATTTATACAGTAATAACTACTCTGATTGGAAAGATTACATAATTAAACTTAATTCAATAGATTGGAATAGAAGTAATCTTAAAGATTGGGAAAATAGAGTTATTGCTCCAAATGGTCGTATTGTAAAAAGCGCTAGTTATGTTAAATTAACTTGTATATTAATAAAAACCAAAATCGGTCTTCCATTAACTAAAGAGGAAGAAAAACTTGAAAGTGAATTTCAAAAATAAAAGGATGATTATTATATGACAACTAACGATATAAACATAAAAATAAATGAAGTAATAGAAGAAATGAAGCTTGTTTATAAAAATGATACTAGACCTTGGATTATAGGATATAGTGGTGGTAAAGATAGTACTGTTGTTGTTCAACTTGCTTTTACTATGTTAGAATCATTACCTCCTGAAGAAAGACATAAACCAATTTATGTAGTATCTTCAGATACACTTATTGAAAATCCTATAGTTTTAGGATATTTAAAAGAAGCTTCTAAATTAATTAATGAAGGTTCAAAAGCAAAAGGATTACCTCTATACGCAGAAATGGTTCATCCAGACTATAATAATACATTTTGGACTAATATAATTGGTAAGGGGTTACCTACTCCAACTTCAATTAGATTTAGATGGTGTACTGAACGTTTAAAGATTAAACCTTCTAATACATTCATTGAAGAAAAGGTTAAAGAAAATGGTGAAGTTATTGTATTACTAGGGGTTAGAAAATCTGAAAGTATTGCAAGAAAAATAAGAATTGAAAATAGAGCTATAGATGGATATTTATTAACTCCACATGGTTCACTACAAAACACTTACGTTTATAATCCAATTGTTGATTATACAACTGATGATGTTTGGAAAACTTTACTTAGTAATAATGGTGTAACTCCATGGGGCGGTAATAATAATGAATTATTTGCATTATATACTGGTTCTGATGCTGGTGAATGTCCATTTACAATAACTAAAAATGATAAAGGTGAAGTCGACTCTCCTTCTTGTGGTAATTCAAGATTTGGTTGTTGGATTTGTACTGTAGTTAAAGAAGATAAATCTTTAACTGGGTTTATAAAAAATGGAGAAGACTGGTTAATGCCACTTCTTGATTTCAGATCTTGGTTATTAAGTATAAGAGATAAGCATGAATACAGACAACAATTCAGACGTGACGGTAATCATTATTATAAAAAACTATACTTGGAAGATCTTCCACTATCAGATGAATTAACATTGAATAAAGACTATATTTTTAAGGACAATGAAAGTAACAAGCTATATATAGATTTAAGAAATACTACTAAAGATTTAGAATCTGGTAGCAGAGAATCTACAGATAAAGAGAAAGTATTCTTAGAATTACTTCCACTTATATCTGAATTTAAATTAGATGAAAATAAAATCTTTGATAAAGACACAAGACCATATGTTAATGTTGTAGGTTATGGACCTTTTAACTTCTTTGCTAGAAAAGAAATTCTAAGAAAGTTATTAGAAACACAAGTTATTATGAATGAATATATTGATTTCCCACTAATAACAATTGAAGAATTAGAACAAATTGATATGATTTGGGATAATGAAGAAGATTTAACTAGAAGAAGTCTTGTTGATATTTACTATGATATTATGGGTGAGAAACTTTCATGGCACGACTTTAAAAAACCTATCTTTGATGAAGAAACACTAGATACTATAAAAAAATTAAATAAAGAATTTAACTTATCTGATCACTTAGTAAATAAATTGCTTATTGAAACAAATAAATCAAAACATTTTACTAATAAAACAGTGTTAGATAAATCAATTTCAAAAGTATTAAATCAAAGATATTTACACAAAAGCATAGTTGAGGAGATAGAAAATGATAATTAATAGTATAAAACTTAAAAACTTTAGATCATATGAAGATGAAACTGAATTTTCTTTTTCTCCTAAAGATAATAAAAATATAGTTCTTATTGGTGGAGAAAATGGAGCAGGTAAATCTACTTTATTTGAAGCTATAAAGCTTTGTATATATGGTCCAATGAGCTATGGATACTTGGGTATAAATTCCAATTACCTAACTAAAATTAAAAACAATATTAATAATAATGCATTTAAAAATGATATTGTTAAATGTGATATTTCTCTTTCTTTATCTTTTAAAGAAGGAACTCAAATTAATGAATATACTTTAAATAGAAGTTGGGAGTATATAAAGCAAAGAGTTGTTGAAACATTTGAAGTTATGAAAAATGGTGTAGTCTTAAATGAAGATGAAATTAACTACTTCAATAGATATCTTCAATCAGTATTACCTCCTAGCCTTTTTGACTTCTTTTTCTTTGATGGTGAAGAACTTACTGAATTTTTCATAGGTACTAATTCATCAAATAGCTTAAAGGATGCAGTACTTCAATTATTTAATTATGATACTTTTAATATTTTAAAGAAACAATTACTTTCTTTCCAAAGAAATATTTCTAAAAATAATAATAGTTTAAATGATATTCAAGCTCTTTATGATGAATCATTAAATAGAGTTAAATCAGCTAAATCTCAAATAGATTTAATTAATGCTAATCTTGAAGCTAAAGAATTAGAACTTGATGAACTTTTAGTAAAAAAGAATAATCTTGATGATGAATTTAGAAGTTCTGGTGGGATACTGGAAAATGAACGCACTGAAATAAATGGTAATATTAGCAAACTAGAAAATGATCGTTTAATTATAAATCAAGAAATTAAGAATTTTTGTAATGATATTTTGCCATTTATTATAATAAGTGATTTATTAGAAGATACTAAACACCAAATTGAAAAAGAGGAAAATATATCTTCATATAAATCTATCAAAAATAAATTATCAGGTGAAGTAATAAAAAAATCTTTTAAATCTATACCTACACTTGCTACTTCTTCTACTAATTTTGACGAAGTAGCCGTAACTATTTTAAATAATATGTTTGATACTGATGAACTTAATACTATAGATGAAATCTTACTATTAAGTGCTGATCAAAAATTTGATATTTTATCAGTAATAAGTTCAATACTTCCTTATAAAGATGATCACAAAAATTCTATAAGTAATTATTTTGATAAATTAAAATCTATATCTACCGAATTGAAAATTTGTAGAGAAAAATTAAACTATACAGTTTCTGGAGAATTGGTTGAAAACTATCTTAAAGAATTAGAAAACATTAATAATCTTATTATAAGTGAACAAAACTCTATTGTAATATTAAAACATAAATTAGATACTTACCATGAAGAATTAAAAAATGCTGAATATCATTATACTAGAGCTAAAAATCAATATACTTCTTCTCTACAAGATAATAATGTTTTAGAGTTATCATCTAACGTTACAGAATATCTTGATGCTCTATTAGCAACCTTAACAAAAGATAAATTAAGATTAATCGAAGAAAACTTTATTGATATATTTAAAACTATAATTAGAAAAAATGAATATGTTTCAAGTATTGTAATTGATGATTCATTTGAATCTACATTATATGTTAACAGAGGATATAGTTCGCTTGAAATTCAAAATATAATTAGTAATTTAGGTGTAAATGATATTTCTAAAAAATATGGTCTTATGTTTATAGAGGATTTATTAAATAAATATCCAGTTTCTTCTTTAAATGAATTAATGGAATATTTAAATGATAATCCAACTTGGGAAGATATTGAAGTAAGAACTAAAGTTAATGTTAATGACTTCTCTAAAGGTGAAAAACAAATTTATATTCTTTGCTTAATTTGGGCATTAATTAAAAGTTCTGGAGTTGAAGTTCCATTTATTATAGATACTCCTTATGCAAGAATAGATGAAAGCCATAGAAAAACATTAACTGTAGATTATTTACCTAATATAAGCAAGCAAGTTATTATTCTTTCTACTAATGAAGAAATTGATACTAATCTATATGAGGTAATTAAACCATACATATGTGATGAATATTTACTTTTATATAATGAAAATGCTAGAAAAACTGAAGTTAAGAAAGGTTACTTTGAGGTGTAATTATGGGATTTAGACTTAAAACATCAAAAAAGACAAGAGAAATATTTGAAGAAGTAGGTGCTAGTAGTAACCTTAAGCCATTTGCTTTATCAAAAATTGCAATTGCTTTATCTTTAAAAGATACTACTTCAATTGATTTATATGAAGAAACTGATACAAATGGATTGGAATTACAAAGATCAACTGTAACTGGTGAATTTGATAATATGTATAAATCTTTAATGGAAGTTAATTTAAATAAACATTTAACAGATGATCAATACTATCCTTTATATACAAAAAAACATATAGATAAAGGTGCTGAAATACTTTATAAGGATTATAAGTATTCTGGCGGTAATTTAGAAAAATTCCTTGATTATTTAATAAATGATAAAAAAGGTGGCGTTAAGAAATGATATATTTAGATAATAGTGCTACTACTCCTGTTGATCCTGAGGTATTGGAAGCAATGCTTCCTTACCTTAAGGAGGAGTTTGGTAATCCATCTAGTAGACATTATACTTTAGCTGTAAATGCAGAAAAAGCAATAGAAAAAGCACGTGAACAAGTTGCTGCTCTTATTAATGCAAAATCTAATGAAATAATATTTACTAGTGGTGCTTCTGAAAGCAATAACTTTATTATTAAAGGTGTTGCTGATTATATGAAATATTACGAAGAAAAAGGTAATCATATAATCACATCTACTGTTGAACATAAATCAGTGTTACAGACTTGTAAATTTTTAAATGGTGAAGTATTTAATAATAATCCTACTAAATCGGTAGCAAGTAGATTTATAAAAAAACAAGCGATAAAAAAAATAGATAGAGGCTTTGAAGTAGACTTTTTATCAGTTAATGAATATGCACAAGTAAATGCTGAAGAGTTTAAAAATACTATTAAAGATAATACTATTTTAGCTTCATTTATTTATGGTAATAATGAGATTGGTTCATTAAATGATATTACTACACTTGGCAATATAGCTAAAGAAAAGAATATATTATTCCATACTGATGCTACACAAGTATTAGGTAAAATCGATATTGATGTTAACACTTTACCAGTTGATTTTATGTCATTTTCAGCCCATAAGTTATATGGTCCTAAAGGTGTAGGTGCAGCATTTATAAGACAAAATGGATTAACTAATTATAAAATGACTTCTTTAATTCATGGTGGACAACAAGAATTTGGTTATAGAGCTGGAACTCACGGAGTTCATAATATAGTTGGATTTGCTAAGGCTTGTGAAATTGCTAAAAGAGATATGAATGAATATATGAAAAAGATATCTGAGTTTGAAGTTGAAGCTAAGAAAATGATATTAGCTAAATATCCTGGAACTGAGTTTTTAGGTGATCCAGTTAATAAAATTCCTGGAGTTATTGGTATGCTTATTCCTGGAATAATTAATGAAATATTTATTAAAGATTTAGCTGATAAAGTAGCTATTTCTGCCGGTTCTGCTTGTGGTATTAGTGAACCTTCATATATTATAAATGAAATTGGATTAACTCATAAAACATCTAACTTCATTCGACTTACCATTCCAAAACATATAGATATCAACAATATAGAATTTTAAAAGGAGCTGTATCAGATTGAATTAATAAATTCAGTCTGAATACAACTCCTTTTTAATTGTTCAAAATTTTATACA
>NZ_JAASHM010000041.1 GCF_019734195.1 Clostridium sp. K13
TATTATTTAGTATCGCAAACCTATTGTATTTCCTTGGGCTGAGAAGAGCAATGTTCATATAACTTAACAGATCGTTTTTTTATATAGGGGGAGAGAAAATGAAGAAAAAAATTATTTCATTAATACTTTCAACGTTAATGCTATGTACATTAGCTGGGTGTGGCAATAAAACTGAGGGAGATACTTCAACAGGAGATTCAACTTCAGAAACTGTAGAAGAGAGTGAGGCTAATGAAGAGAAAGAAAGTGAAAAAGAACTTGCAGTTGGAATGGTAACTGATGCTGGTACAATAGATGATAAGTCTTTTAATCAAGGAACTTGGGAAGGTATAAAAAGAGCAGAATCAGAATTAGGTGTTACAGCTAAATATTTAAAACCTGCTGGAACAACTGAAGCAGACTATTTAACAGAGATAACAAATCTTATAGAAGGGGACTATCAAATGATAGTAACTCCAGGATATAAATTCGAAACAGCAATAATGAAAGCACAAGATCAGTATACAGATGTTAAATTTGTACTAATAGATGGTTCTCCTAATAATGGAAAAGAAGGAGATGCCTATGAAGCTAAAGTTGGAAATAATACAGTTGCAATATTCTTTGCAGAGCATGAATCAGGATTTTTAGCTGGTGTTGCAGCTTCATTAGAGTTAAAAGAAGGAGAATTAGGATTTATTGGTGGTATGGAGATTCCTGCAGTACAAAAATTTAATTGGGGTTTCCAACAAGGTGTTAAGTATGCTAATGAAAATTTAGGAACTAATATGACATTAAATGCAGAAAATGTAGTTTATGAAGGATCCTTTGATAATGTTGCTGGTGGACAACAAATTGCGGCTCAAATGTATGAAAGAGGAGTAAAGGCAATATTTACAGCTGCAGGAGGTGTTGGTGTTGGAGCAATAAATGAGGCTAAAACAAGAGCAAATTCTGGTGAAGAAGTTTGGGTAATTGGTGTTGATGTTGACCAATATGATGATGGTATATACGATGAAGCAAATAAGAAATCAATTATTTTAACATCAGCAGTTAAAAAAGTTGATCAAGCGTCATACGATATGGTAAAGGATGAGTTAGATGAAAATTTCCAAGGTGGAAAAACATTAACTTTTGATGCAAAAAATGATGGTATTGGTTTACCAGAAAAGAATCCAAATCTTAGTGATGAAACTTCTAAGAAGGTTGCAGAAGTTTTTGAAATGATAAAAAATGGAGAGATTGTAGTTAAAGATGAGCAAGGGGATTTAATAAAATAAAGTAAAATATAGTGAAAGTAAGAGTTGTTTACAGTAAAGTACTGAAGTTGAAAATATTCAGTACTTATAACTGAAGCAACTCTTATTAGTTTTAGGAGGGAAATATTAGTAAACTTTAAAAAAATAACCAAAATAAGGCAAATCGAACTATAGGCGTTATAAAAATGAAAAAAATTCGGGAAAATTAAAATAAAGTGTTGAAAAAACGAAAAATATAGTTTATTATATGATTATAGTTCGAGGGGAACTTATAAAAACATAAAAACGTAAAAATAACTCATATAGGTCTCCAATAAGGGGAGACGTCTCTACCGAAAGCCTTAAATTTTCGACTATGAGTGGACTTGATATATGAATCTGTAATGTTAAGATTTAAAGCATATTAATTTCACTTAGATGTTAATATGCTTTTTTTTATAAGAATCATATAGAAAGTTAGAAGTACAATATGGGAGGAAATAATAATGAAAAAGAAAGTAATTGCATTAGCACTTTCAGCATTAATGCTAACAGGGTTAGTTGGATGTGGAAATAGCGCAGACAGTGGATCAGGTAATGGAGAAAAATTAGCAGTAGGTATGGTTACTGATGCTGGTACTATTGATGACAAATCATTCAATCAAGGGACTTGGGAAGGAATTAAAAAAGCTGAATCAGAATTAGATGTTACAGCTAAATACTTAAAACCAGGTGGAACAACAGAGTCAGACTATTTAACAGAAATAGCTAACCTTTATGAAGGAGATTATAAAATGATTATAACTCCAGGATATAAATTTGAAACAGCTTTAATGAAAGCTCAAGATCAATATACAGATGCTAAATTTGTAATATTAGATGGATCACCTAACAATGGTAAAGAAGGAGAGGCCTTCGAAGCTAAAGTAGGAGATAATACAGTAGCTATTTACTTTGCAGAACAAGAATCAGGATTCTTAGCAGGTGTTGCTACAGCTTTAGAATTAAAAGATGGTGAACTAGGATTCATCGGTGGTATGGAAATTCCTGCAGTTCAAAAATTCAACTGGGGATTCCAACAAGGTGTAGCATATGCTAACGAAAACTTAGGTACAAGCATGAACATAGCTAAAGAAAATGTAGTTTATGAAGGATCATTTGATAACGTTGCAGGTGGACAACAAATTGCTGCTCAAATGTATGAAAGAGGAGTAAAAGCAATATTCACTGCTGCAGGTGGTGTTGGAGCTGGAGCTATAAACGAAGCTAAAACAAGAGGTGCTAATGGTGAAAATGTTTGGGTTATCGGTGTTGACGTTGACCAATATGCAGATGGTATATATGATGAAGCAAACAATAAATCAATTATCTTAACTTCTGCTGTTAAGAAAATAGACCAAGCTGCTTATGATATGATTAAAGCTAATTTAGATGGAACTTTCCCAGGTGGAGAAACATTAACTTTCGATGCTAAGAATGATGGTGTTGGTCTTCCAGCAGAAAATCCAAACTTAAGCGATGAAACAATTAAAACAGTTAATGATATTTTTGAAAAAATTAAAAGTGGAGATATAGTTGTTAGTATTGAACAAGGGGATTTAATAAAGTAATTTATTAAAAGTTAATATTACAACTAAAAAAAGGTGGGTTATTCCACCTTTTTTGCGTACAAAAATAAAAAAATCATCAATATAATACGATGTGGGAAAAAATACTTGTCGTAAAATGTTGAAAATACGAAAGATTTAAATTATAATCAATAATATAGTTCGAGGTTTGTAGATACATTGTATCTTCAAATTTTAATATCATATTTTGCGGTTTAATAATGTACGAATTTTAAGGTATAATTATTATATAGAAAGATAAAGTGAAATATTTTTTAAAATTTAATTAAAAAATCATATAACAAATAAATTATGTAAAATTTGCAATTTAAATCCTGTTGGGATAAATTGCTTAAAATAAAAGAATGAAATTTAGGAGGATATGCCGTGGGATATGTAGTAGAAATGCTTAATATTCGTAAAGAGTTTCCAGGAATTGTTGCTAATGATAATATTACGTTACAATTAGAGCAAGGAGAGATTCATGCTCTATTAGGAGAAAATGGTGCTGGTAAATCAACATTAATGGGAATGCTTTTTGGAATGTATAGACCAGATAAAGGATGTATAAAAGTAAAGGGAAAAGAAGTTAAAATTTCAAACCCTAATGTAGCTAATGAATTAGGAATTGGAATGGTTCACCAACACTTTAAATTAGTTGAGAACTTTACGGTAACAGAAAATATTATCTTAGGATGCGAACCTAAAAAACTATTTGGGATAGACATAAAGGGTGCAGCTAAAAGAATAGAAGAATTATCTAAACAATATGGTTTAAATGTTGATCCATATGCCAAAATTGAAGATATATCTGTTGGTATGCAACAAAGAGTTGAAATATTAAAGATGCTTTATAGAAATGCAGATGTTTTAATATTTGATGAACCTACAGCTGTATTAACTCCTCAAGAAATAGAAGACTTAATTGAAATTATGAGGAACCTTACTAAGGAAGGAAAATCAATAATTCTAATTACTCATAAGTTAAAAGAAATAAAGTCTGCTGCAAATCGTTGTACTGTTATAAGAAGAGGAAGATATATTGGTACAGTTAATGTTAGTGAAACTAGTGAAGCAGAAATGGCTAAGATGATGGTTGGTAGAGAAGTATCATTTAGCGTTGAAAAAGAAGAGGCTAAGCCAAAAGAAGTTGTTTTAAAGATGGACAATCTTTGTGTTAAAAATAATAAAAAGGTTTTAGGACTTAAAAACTTCTCCTTAGAAGTAAAAGCAGGTGAAATAGTTGGTATTGCTGGAGTTGAAGGTAATGGACAAACTGAAATAGTGGAAGCTTTAACAGGAATGAGACCGGTTGAGTCTGGAACAATTACGTTTAAAAATAAAGATATAACTAAAGAATCTATAAGACAAAGAATACATGATGGAATGGCTCATATTCCAGAAGATAGACATAAAAGAGGTCTTATCTTAGATTATACTATGGAAGATAATATGGTTCTTAAGGTTTATAAGAATAAGCCATTTTCTAAAAATGGTTTAATAAACAAAAAAGAGATAACAAATTATGCTAATCATATTATTGAAACTTTTGATGTTAGATCTGGAGAAGGTGGAAAATCTATAGCAAGATCTTTATCAGGAGGAAATCAACAAAAGGGGATAATAGGGCGTGAAGTTGAATCTAATCCAGATTTACTTATAGCTGTACAACCTACTAGAGGTCTTGATGTTGGTTCTATAGAGTATATTCACAAGAGATTAGTAGAACAAAGAGATAGTGGTAAAGCTGTTTTATTAGTATCTCTTGAACTAGATGAAGTATTAAATGTATCTGATAGAATTGCTATAGTAAATAATGGTGAACTTATTGGTATAGTTAATGCTAATGAAACTGACGAAAATGAAGTAGGTCTAATGATGGCTGGAATAAAGAAGGGGGAAAAATAGTGGAAAAGAATCAAGCATTAAAATCTGTTATGGCGGTAGTTTTAGGATTACTTGCAGGTGCTGTCTTAATGTTAGTAATGGGATTTGACCCTCTTGTAGCTTATGATAGTCTTTTTAAAGGTGGATTAAAAAATATTACTAAAATAGGTGATACTATTGCATCAGCAACTCCTTTAATACTTACAGGTCTTTCTGTTGCGTTTGCATTCAAGACTGGGCTATTTAATATAGGAACACCAGGTCAAATGTTAATAGGGGGATTTGCATCACTAGTTGTTGGATTAACTGTTAATTTACCAAGTATTATATTATTACCTTTAATGGTTTTAGCTGGAATGATTGCAGGAGCTTTATGTGGAGCAATTCCAGGATTATTAAAAGCAAAGTTTAACGTACATGAAGTTGTTTCTTCAATTATGATGAACTGGATTGTACTTTATTTTACACAATATACAATTCAAAATCATTTTAAGGGAGCAACTGAAGATACATCAAGAGCATTAGGCTTAGGTAATACATTAAAAGCTGAATGGTTAACTAAACTTTTCGGAAATAGTAATGCATTAAACTTAGGTATATTTTTAGCTATAATAGCTGCATTTATTGTATGGTTCATATTAAATAAAACTGTACTAGGATATGAATTAAAAGCAGTTGGATTTAATAGATTTGGTGCTGAATATGCAGGTATGTCAGTTAATAGAAATATTATTGTATCAATGATGATAGCTGGTGCTTTAGCAGGTCTTGCTGGGGTAACTCAATATGCTGGATATGCAGATTGTATTCAAACAGGTATTATGCCATCACAAGGATTTAATGGTATAGCAGTTGCACTTTTAGGTGCTAACTCTCCGCTTGGTGTTGTATTATCAGCTTTATTCTTTGGTATATTAAATGTTGGTAAGGGTGCTATGTCAATAAAAGCTAACGTTCCAACAGAACTTGCTGATACAATAATGGCAACAATTATTTACTTCTCAGCAACAAGCTTAATAATGGAAAACTTAATTAAGAGATTTAAAAATATTAAGAAAAACAAAACAGTGGTTAACAATAATGAAAGGGCGGTGGAAAAATAATGTGGGATACAATAGTACAAATTTTTCCTTATGCAATTACTTATACAATTCCACTATTAATAACAGCACTTGGAGGTCTTTATTCAGAGCGTAGTGGTGTTGTAAATATTGGATTAGACGGACTTATGATTGTAGGGTCTTTTGCAGGAGCTCTTACAGTATATAAATTACAGGGTTCTGGCGTGCCAGGAGCAGTTTGGATTGGACTTTTAGTAGCAGCAATTGCTGGTATGTTATTCTCATTATTACATGCTTTTGCAAGTATAAACTTAAAAGCAGATCAAACTATTAGTGGTACAGCTATTAACTTAATGGCTGGTTCATTAACAATATACTTATGTAATGTTATTGGTAATGGAAGTGGTAGATTACAATTAACTACTATATTCCAAAGAGGTAATGTTCCAGTATTATCAAAGATTCCAGTAATAGGACCATTATTCTTTACAAATACGTATGCAACTACTTGGGTAGTATTATTAATACTAGTAATATTCTCAGTATTATTATACAAGACAAGCTTTGGTTTAAGATTAAGAGCATGTGGTGAGCATCCACAAGCAGCTGCAGCAGCAGGTATTAGTGTTGTTAAAATGAGATATATAGGGGTTATGCTTTCGGGTGCCTTTGCAGGTATGGGTGGAGCTATAATTACTATGACTTACTCAAGTGAATTTAATGGAAGTGTTTCAGGAATAGGATTCTTGGCATTAGCAGCATTAATTTTTGGGCAATGGAAGCCGCTAGGAATATTAGGAGCAACGATGTTCTTTGGATTTGCAACTACAGTAGCTAACGTATCACAAGTTATACCAAGCTTAGCAACAATTCCACCAATGTACTTAAAGATGTTCCCTTACGTGGTAACTTTAATTGCATTAGTAATATTCTCTAAATCATCTCAAGCACCGAAGGCTGCGGGAGAACCATTTGATGCAGGAAAGAGATAAATTTATTGGAAACCTACGGGTTTCCTTTTTTTATACAAAGAGTTAATAATGTTATTCAACAAGTTTAACGTCAGAATCCAAAGTGTAAAAAACTTTTAATATGCTAATTAAATACATTTTATATGTTTAATAAAGAATTTTTAAAATAGAATACTAATATATTCACAAAAGGTTAATTAAAAGATAAAAGGAAAAAGGTTAGGGGAATAATAAATTTTTTTATAGATATATTAGAAACTGTAGTTGATATATGGAATACATGGAGACAAAAAGATGAAATTATATCTGGCAAATTAATTAGAACAATAATAACATTAGTTTTCCTAATTATTAGTGCTAAAATATGTTTGTAATAATGTCAAATTAAAAGAAAACTATTAAATTTATGAGGAAGAGGTAAAATCCAATTTGGTACTTAAATTGAAATTATTGAGTATTAAATAATCCTTGAAAATTGAATAGTACAGTATTGGAAGTACATGTTATAATTTATTTATAATATATACTACGATATAAAATGAGAGGATAAGAAAATGAAAGATAGATACAAATTAATAATAATACATCTAATATTATTTATTTTGACATTAGGTATAAGTGTAATAACTGAAAAACCATATAGATATGTTAATGAATTTTCATGGGTAATATTATTAGTTAATACAATACTATTTTTAATTTTAATTAATCAATTTAAAGTTAAAGAAAATAGTGTTATGAAGTATTTATTAATTATTTTAGGAATATTTATAATACTTATTATTGATAAAGATTATTTTTATTCATTATATATTCAAAGTACATCCGATATAATATTTCCATATAGTATTTTGATATTAAGCAATTTTATAATATTACCGTTTGTGCCTATTTTTGATTGTATATACATATTAAATTTATTTAATATGTCATTTATAATGATACCTCTATATATAATAATACTTATGAATGTTAGTAAAAAAGTGTTGAAGTTAAGCCAAAAAAGAGAATAACTTTAAAATATATTATAGAGAAGTAATTAATAGTTTGAAACTAGTATTCGTTAAATTTGAAGCATTAAATAATACTAAGGTAATAAAAAGGCACTTTATTGTGCCTTAGGATCAATAAAAATTTCACCATTTCCAACTATTACAAGCCTATATTCAGGCTTAAGTGGAATTAAGTCATACCTATTTGAATTAGGTTGTAAGCGGATACTTTGAATTATAAGTTGATTTTCATCATAAATAGTCAGGAAAACTGAGTTGTCTGATGAAACGTTCTGTGCAAAATAAGTTTCATTTTCTGAAAAGTTAAAATCCGATGATTTATAAACGCCTTCTTTAAAGACATTTTTGGTAAATGAATGTGTTGAAATGAACGTAGTGGATATTAACCCAATTAAAATCAAAAATATAGCAATAGATTTTTTCATCATATAACCTCCTTTCAAGGTTATTTTATGTAATTAAAACAAGAATATTCAAGTTTAGTATAGGGCGGATGAGAATTAAAGGAGGTTGATTTATAAGGGGGTAAAGCAGATTAGGGAACAATTGAAATAAACTGCGAACTACAGTGAGAACGAAAAATGGAATATTAATTTTTTCTCTTCATTGTTTTTCTTAGTTCTCCGACTTATAGTTAACGACTCCTGCTACAAATTTGTATGATAAGTCGTTAACTAGAATAAACATCGTTTGCTGTTATTGTAATTCTATCTATATATTCTGCAGTTTTATAGATTATTTTTAATCTAGCAACATGAACATTATACTTTTCTATATATTCTAAAGGTAAGCCACAAGTACTATCGGTAATTAAAGCTATTTTTTCCATTATATCTCTCCTTATTAAATTACAATGAAAATATTTGAAAATCAAACTATATAAATATAATAGCATCTATTTTGATGTGATGCAAGATGTAGTTTTAAAAACTATGTGATATTTTTGGTTAATTTAACAAAATAATGTATGGAAAATTGAAGAAATATATTATAATGAAATATATATTAATTTTGGGGATATGAAACAAAAAAAGGGGGATCATTTAATGAAAAAAATAAAAATTGCATTGTTAGGCCTAGGAAATGTAGGTAGAGGTGTATATAAAATATTACACCAAAATAAAGAAGAGATTATTAAAAGATCAGGTTATGAAATTGAAATTTCTAAGATTTTAGTAAGAGATTTAAAAAAGGGTAGGGGTGTAGATGTTTCTGAAGATATTTTAACAACAGACTTTGAAGAAATATTAAATGATGATTCTATAAAGATTGTAGTTGAAGTAATGGGAGGAATAGAACCAGCAAGAGAATATATGTTAAAAGCTATGGAAGCTAAAAAACATATAGTTACTGCAAATAAGATGTTACTTGCAACTGAAGGTAATGAAGTATTTGAAAAGGCTGAAGAAATGGGAGTTATGTTTCAATACGAGGCTAGTGTTGCTGGAGGAATACCAATAATTAATGGTATTAATGAAAATTTAACTGCAAATAAGATAAATGAGTTATATGGAATAGTTAATGGAACAACTAACTATATATTAAGCAAAATGGAGCTTGAACAATTAGAGTTTGATTCAGTGTTACAAGAAGCTAAAGAAAAAGGTTATGCAGAGGCAGATCCAACATCAGATATTGAAGGATATGATGCTCAATACAAGCTTGCAATACTTGCTTCATTAGCTTTTGGAACTAAAGTTGATATTAAGGATGTATATAGAGAAGGGATAACTAAGATAAAGCCAATAGATATGAAATATGCAAGTGATTTTGGAATGTCAATTAAGCTATTAGCTATTGCTAAAGATAAAGATGGTAAAATTGAGTTAAGAGTTCATCCAACTATGATTCCAGAAACACATCCACTTGCTAATGTTTATGATTCTTTTAATGCAATCTTTATAAATGGAAATGCTGTTGGAGATTTAATGTTCTATGGTAGAGGGGCTGGAGATATGCCAACAGGAAGTGCTGTTGTAAGTGATATAATTGCTATTTTAAGAAGAAATATAGATATTAAAAACGAAAATCCTATTATTAGAAATAACTTGTGGGAAAAAGAAGTTAAAGATATTAATGATGTAGAAAGCAGATATTATATAAGAGTAACAGTTGAAGACAAGCCAGGTGTATTAGGACAAATAACTACTATTTTTGGTTCAAATAGAGTAAGCTTAAAATCTCTTATTCAAAAGGGAAGAAAGCATGATGAAAACCTAGAAGTTACTTTAGTTTTAATAACACATAGAACTAAGGAGGCTTTAATAAATGATTCTATAGAAAAATTATATGATTTAAGAACTGTAAAAGAAGTAGAAAACATAATAAGAATAGAAGAATTTAACTAAACTGTGAACTACAGTGAGAACGAAAAATGGAATATTACTTTTACGGGAAACGGTGAAATTTTCGCCTTGAATTTATATAATTAATTCCGTAAAATTTGCTAAAGATTTTAAACTAGCTAGCGCATCAAACAGTAAAATCTTCTTCACGCAAATTTTACTACATTAATTATTAAATTCTACAGCTTAATTTCAATGGTTCCCTCCAAATTAATATTTCATTTTTTCTCTTCACTGTTTTTCTTAGTTCCCCGACTTATAGTTAACGACTCCTGCTACAAATTTGTATTATAAGTTGTTAACTTTAGAGGAATTCTGCTTAAATTACAGACTTAATCTTTAAAGCCAGTGATAGAGAAAAATTAATGATATCACCGGAAGAAAGTATCATATAATAAGCTTTAGTTAGAAGTTTATTTCTATTTTACGTATTTAGAGTAGAGGCTAACTAGAAGTTGAATATGGAATTCTTCGTCGAGAATAATTCTTTTAAGTACAGCATTTATATCATCATCATAAATTTTAGTTATGGTTTCTTTATATTGTTTAATAGCAGCTTTTTCATCTTGAATATCTATAGTGAGAATATCTTTAATTGATGAAAGATTATAATCTACTAATTTACCTGACCAATAATTTTTCTTTTTATTGTTAATCCAATAACCAGGTTCACCACCTAATAGAATTATTATTTCTCCAAGTAATTCTAGATGATGCATTTCAACAATAGATATACCTCTTATAGTTTCAGAGATTTCTTTATTTTTATAAGTTAATGCTATTTGATGATAAGTATATTGTGCTATGGCATCAAATTCAGAAACATTACTAGCGTAATTAAGTAATATTAAATCAATATAATTAGGATTTTTTTCTTTAACTTTAACTTCTGGATAAGGAAGATTAACTGAATACATTTGTAAGCTCCTTAAAATTAATAGTAGTATATTATTATATATTATGAATTAAAAGGTATAAGTGCTAAGTAAATAGGTAAATTAATAAATAATAAATTTTTTAGTAGGAAGGAAAATAAAATATGAATATAAATTTTTATATGCCAACTAAAGTATTAATGGGAAAAAATATAGTTGTTGATAGTTCAGAGCTATTAAAACAATATGGAAATAAAGCATTGATAGTTACAGGAAGACATTCATCTAAGGCTAATGGTTCTTTAGAGGATGTTAAAAAATCATTAGAGCTATCAAATATAGATTATATAGTTTTTGATGAAATAGAGGAAAATCCATCATTAGAAACTATTGAACAAGGAGCGTTATTAGGAAAAGAGAATGATGTTAATTTTGTAATTGGAATTGGTGGTGGATCGCCTCTAGATGCATCTAAAGCTATAGCTGTTATGATAAAGAATCCTGATTTAACTAAGGATACAGTTTTAACAAATAAAGCCTTAGAAGCTATAGATGTAATTGCAGTTCCAACTACTGCTGGAACAGGAAGTGAAACAACTCAATATTCTATTGTAACTGTACATAAAGAAAAGACAAAGAAGAATTTAGGTCAAAGTGTATTTCCTAAATTAGCCTTATTAGATGCAAGTTATATGAACAATATGAATTCAGAAACAACTATAAATACTGCAATTGATGCTTTATCACATCTAGTAGAAGGGTATTTAAATGTAAATGCAAATTTCTTTACTGATGCTTTAGTTGAAAAGGCATTAAAGGTATGGGGAGAATGTATAGACTCTTTATTAAATAAAAGCTTCAATTTTGAAGTAAGAGAAAAATTTATGATTGCATCTACTATAGCTGGGATGGTAATTGCACAAACAGGAACTAGTTTACCACATGGAATGGGATATAGTTTAACTTATTTTAAAGGACTACCTCATGGTATTGCAAATGGATGCTTATATAGAGAGTATTTAAAAGTTTTTAAGGATAAAGAAAAGGTAAATAATATATGGAAATACTTAGGATTATCATCTTTTGAAGAGTTAGATAATATATTAGAAAAATTGACAAAAGTAGATATAGAAATATCTGATGAGGAAATAAAAGAGTATACTGAGGGTATGTGGAATAATAAAGCTAAATTAAAAAATCACACAGAAGAAATAACATATGAAGAAATATATAATATTTATAAGAATAGCCTTTCTTAATAAATAAAATAAAAAAACCTCTGTTTTAAGAGGTTTTTTTATTTAAGGCATTAATCTAGATATTACTTTATACAATCTTTGATAGCTAAATAAGTTAAAGCTGTTTTCAAGAGCATTTTCCTCATTTATAAGACCTTCATAAACAAAAGTTTTATTTTCTATTTCTAATAAATCCATAGGTTTAATTACTTCAGGGCGCTTGTCCGTTTTATAGATACCACTATTTATTAATAGTTCAGCTACAAATTGGGAGCAGAAATAATAATATTCTCTTTTATGGGGTTTATTGAAATATGCTGTCACGGTTCCAAGAACACTATATTTATAGTCATCTTTATTTTCAAAAAATTTATTAATTTCGTTTTGTAAAAATTGAAATTGTTCTTCAGTAATATTAATTTTATATGTTAAACATCTACTATTTGGATACATAGCGAATACTCCATCATATAAATTCTCTTCAACAAGACCAGCCGGTAAAACTTTACTTGGAATTTTGCGACCAAATGAAAACATTTGAGTGAAGGAACTATCAAGAGATAAAGATACATGAGAGTATTCTTTTTGTGTAAAAAGTGCAATTATGTTAGAAAACATAGTTCCAGTTCTAGATAAAACTATGTATATATCTCTATTATTCAAATTTAAATCCCCACCTTTTATTTTATACTCCTTATTTTACACTAAATTTATGTAACTGTTAATAATTTTTTTACAAAATTAATATGAACTTTTAATTAAATAACTTTATTTATTAATATTGGTATGTTATTATGTACACTAAAGCAATAAAAGAAAATTTTTACATAATAGAAAGGAAGATAATTTAAATGGAATTTAAATTTACTTTTGCCGATAAAGAATATATTTTAAATGAAGATAATCTTGATTATTTTGTTAATGATGAAGAAAATCCAATTAAGGATATAGATGAGAAGAGAATAATAGAAATTTTACATAATAATGAAAATGTTGAATTTATAAAGGCATTTTTTGATTTCCCATGTGAAAACTGCAACGAAGGTGTAGAGGAAAAGAAAAAGTTTTTTGATTTCTTAGGATTTAATTTTTACATATATACTAAAAATCAAGAGTATGTAGTAAGTACTTTAGATAAAGAGTATGAAGGTTTATCTTTTAAGAGATTAATGAAAAGTGGAAAAGTAGATAATAGCTATATTATAATGATAAATGTTTGTAAGCATTGTGGAAGTTACTCTATAGAAATTGAAGAATTTGAAGTTTAATAAAAAAAGGCTAGTTATGAATTAAAACATAACTAGCCTTAAGTTTTATGTAGAAAATACTATTATATGATGTTTTCTTTATTCATGGTACAGTCTGTAGTAGTATTTAATATTGAATTAAATGATTTTCTTGTACATAAAAAAGAAATAAATAAACATCCAATTTCACAGATAAGGGGGGATATCCAAATTCCCTTTCCTCCAAATAATAATATAGAAAGAATCAAGGAAATAATTATTAATACAAAGCCTCTTGATAGCGATATTATAGTTGCAAATAGTGGCTTTTCAATTGAAACACAAAAGCCAGAGCATAAAATATTAAAGCCTAATAATAAAAATGACGTAGAGTACAATCTAAAGGCTAATATAGAATCTCTTATTAACTTAGAACTTCCATCAGTAATAAATAAGCTAACTATTTGTGGGGCAAATATTAAACATAATATAAAAATAGTTAAAGAAATTAAGGTAATGGTTTTAAAAGAAAGTTTAAGTAAATACTTAATTGAATTTACATCTTTTTTTCCATAATAATAACTACATAAGGGTTGAACACCTTGAGTAGAACCTATCATAGTCATAAGAACTAAAGTAGATACATAACAAATTATACTATATGTAATAAGACCATTTTCACCTATAACTAGTAATATACATTGATTAAAAATTAAAATAACTATTCCAGATGTTAATTCTGTTACACCGTCTGGAAAACCTATTTTAATAATTCTTTTTAGAATATTAAATGTTGGTTTGAATTTTACTAATTTTAATGTTGATTTTTTTCGCAAAAAATGACCAGCAAAAAATAAGAAAGATGCTATTTGTGATATTCCAGTAGCAATGGCAGCTCCTTTTACACCAAGTCCTAACTCTATTACAAAAATATAATCTAATATTACATTTGTAATAGCAGAAATAATAACTCCTATAATTGCAAGATGAGGAAAGCCATCAGCCTTAGTTAAAACTTCTAAACAATAGGAAACTATAAAAAATACATTGAATAATACAATTATACTTAAATAATCTTTTACTATAGTAAATGTATTTTCAGTAGCACCAAGAAAATATGCTATATTGTTCATAAATAATAAGGTGAAAATTAAAAGAATAAAAGAAAAGACGAGCATAATTAGCAGATTATAAGAAAATATTTCTCGAGCTTTTTTTAGTTCTTTTTTCCCTAAGTGAATAGATACTAATGTAGAAGTACCAGTTGCAAAAAAGATTGAAGAGGCAAATATAAGATTAATAAATGGCATTGATAAATTTACAGCAGCTAAGGCAGTAGCACCAACACCTCTTCCCACAAATATACCATCAATAATTGTATAAATTGAATAAACCCACATAGCAGTAATAGATGGAATTAAATTTTTAAAATAACTTTTTTTTAGTAGTTTGTCTTTAGAATTTTTCATAATAATCACTCCTATGTAAAAATATAACCGATATTAAAAGGTTTATCAAATAAAGAATTTATTTTTAAGAATTATATATAGAGGTTTGGTAGAAAATAATATAGAAGGGAGCGTGTCTTATATATGAGTACTGATAAATTAAAGGATAAAAAATATCAAAAAGGAGAGAGAAGACAAAAACTTCATCAAAATCAAGATAATGTAGGAAATGATAAAAATCCTAGTCAATATAAAAGTTTTGATGGAGAACCTCTTTAAATCAAATTCTCCTACAATACTACATAAATTTATATTTAAAGAGCTTAACTTGAGAGTTAGGCTCTTTTTTGATATCATAATAATGATAAAGTTTACAGGGAGGAAATATTCATGAAAAGAATTTTTAAAAAAGGGGTTATATTAATTGGAATAAGTGCCATGATTATTGGAATTGTAGGGTGCACAGATAAGAAAACTACAAATAATGATAATAATGAGGTTGTAGGTACAACTGTAGAATCATCAGGAGAATTACCAATAGCAACAATTGTAGTTAAAGATTTTGGAACTATAAAAGCAGAATTATATCCAGATAAAGCTCCAAATACAGTTAATAATTTTATATCTCTATCTAATTCAGGTTTTTATGATGGATTAATATTTCATAGAGTAATTAAAGGGTTTATGAATCAAGGTGGAGATCCAGATGGAATAGGAACAGGTGGTCCAGGATATTCAATTAAAGGCGAATTTAGTAATAATGGTTATACAAACAATGATTTAAAACATACAGCTGGTGTTTTATCAATGGCAAGGTCAGGAGATCCAGATTCAGCAGGAAGTCAATTTTTCATAATGGCAGACACTGCAAAACATCTTGATGGTGAATACGCTGCATTTGGAAAGGTAACTGAAGGTATGGATGTAGTAGAAGCTATTAATTCAGTTGAAACAGATAGAAATTATAAGCCTTTAAATGATGTAGTAATTGAAAGTATTACAGTTGATACAAAAGGCGTAAACTATAAAGAACCAGAGAAGGTAAAATAAATAAATTGCGAAGCAATTTATTTAGTTAAGGGCCTTCGGCCGGTTAAGTTTTTTGAACAGCGCTCCGCTAGTTCAAAAAGGTAAAAGTTGACTACGCCAACGGTAAAAGCCTTTTGGCTAGTTAAGGAGGAAACTTCATAAGAAGTTTCTAAAATATATATTTAAAGAAATTACGAAGTAATTTCCTCCTTAACTTTTATTTTCCTTCGCAGTTTTATTTAAGTATACTGAAAAGTATCTAGCTTATAAATATAGTGCTTCCGGAAGGGACATTATAATAAATCCATTTTGCATGCTTTGTAGCAAGTCTTACGCATCCATCAGTTAATCTCATTCCTAAACGAGAATCTCTTATGCTACCATCTAAATTATAAGGAATTGAATGAAATAAATAATTATCTTTTATTTGTGTATAATACAGACATCTAAAACCACGAGCTTCTCCAAAAGAATATCCTTTAGGTCCTGCATAAAAAACACCCTTTATAGTAGGAGAGCTAGGTCTTCCTACAGTACAAAGAAAGCTATTTTCTAAAACCCAATAATGAGTACTACCTTTAAATATATTTGTTTTAAAGTTCTCAGTATCAACCCATATAAAGTATTTAGTTTTACTAGAAAAATCACTTTTATTTATTTTCTCCAAAACATCATTATTATAAGATCTAGGGGTTTTTAGTGTATCTGATACAATTGTTAGATTTTGACGTGATGAGTGATACAAATTTCTAACTTTAGATATAAAATTCATAAAATATACTCCAAAAAAAGTTTTATAGTATATTTTACGGTTATAAAAAATAAATGTTAAATGTAATAATATTTATTTAAGGTGGGGTTATTTTTTTACATGAACAATAGAAAAAATCAAAAAGATAATAATTGGAGAATAGTTACAAGCACCTTTAGTGCAATAGTTTCAATTTTGATAATTATTTCAATAGTAGTTTCAATGGGAAACAAATTAATTATAAAGGACGATAAAATAAAAATAGTTGGAATATCAGCAATGACAATAGATAGAGATGAAGTACTAGAAGTTGAATTGTTAGATGATATGCCTAAGAATATAAAAAAGTTAAAAGGTGGATTAGAAAGTTACATTGGATTGTATAAACTTGATAATGGAGAAGAAGCATATGTGTATAAAAAAAATCTAGATGGGCCTTTTATAAAAATTACTTGTAAGGATAAAAAAATATATATGTCCTTTAGTAGAGAGGAGACGATAAAAACATATAATAAATTAATAGAATTTATTATGAATAAAACATGAAATCGTTTAAAAAAATTCTATTATAGTGTATAATTTTTTTATATGGGGGTGTGTTTATGAATGTAATAAAAAAGGATGGTAGAATAGAAAGTTTAGAAATTATTAAAATAAGAAGTAGTATATTAGGTGCATCCATAGATAGTAATAGAATAATAAATGAATCTGATTTAAAGGTAATTAGTAATAGAGTAGTAAAGGTATTACAAGAAATAAGGGGAGATGACGGGATTACATCAACGTATGAAATTTTTGCAATAATCATAGAAACTCTTAATAAGGATGGATTTAATGATATCGGAATGTCTTACCTAGGAAATAAAAGTAAGAATGGAAGATGAAAATAGGGTGTAGCTTATAATAGTAATTTTAATTTCTATTATGAGTTACAATCTATTTTTTTGAGAATAATATTATAGGAGGTGTAATAAATGAAGGTAATAAAAAAAGATGGAAGATTACAGGAATTAGATCCAAAAAAAATTGAAGTAAGCATATTAAACTCAACAAGAGATCAAAAGTCATTATTAAATGAGTCAGATGTAAAAATAGTAGTAGAAGATGTAGTAAGTTGTATTAAAAGAATTAGAGGTGAAGAGTACAATACATCAAGTTATGAAATTACAGGAATAGTTATAAGTATATTAGCTAGAGATGGATTTGATGATGTAATTAGTTCATTTGTTGGATATAAAAAATAAATTTATACTTATACATACTCAGCTTACAATAGAAAGTTAGCATTTTTATGATGATATAATTCAATTATATGTTATAATAAAACAGAATTTTATTGTAAGGAATGGTGGAGGAGTTTATGTATAAATTAATAGCAATTGATATGGATGGAACACTTCTTAAAAGCGATAAGTCAATTTCAGAAAGAACAAAAAAAGCTATAAAGGCTGCAAAAGAAAAAGGTGTTCATGTTGTAATTGCAACAGGTAGACCAATTGATGGAGTAACAAGATATTTAGAAGAGCTTGACATGTTTGGAGAAAATGATTGCGTATTAAGCTATAATGGTGGACTAGTTTTAAAAACTAAAAGTAGAGAAGTGATTTCTAAAGTTGTATTAACAGGAGCAGATTTACATTATTTACATAATCTAAGTAAGGAATTAGGTGTTAATATTCATGCCTTTTCAGAAGTACATGGATTAATAACTCCTAAAAATAGCAAGTATACAGAAGTGGAAGCAAACATAAATGGCATAAACATAGGAATAAATGATTATTCAGAAATTGAAGATGATCATTCTATAGTTAAGGTTATGATGATTGATGAGCCAGAAGTTTTACAAAAGGCTGTAGATAATTTACCAAAAGAGGTTTATGAAAAGTATACTGTTGTTAGAAGTACACCATACTTTTTAGAGTTTTTAAATAAAGCTGTAAATAAAGGAACTGGTGTTGAATTATTAGCAAAGCATTTAGGAATAAAGCAAGAAGAAATAATGACTTTCGGTGATGCTGGAAATGACCTTGATATGATAGTATATGCTGGTATGGGAGTTGCAATGGCTAATGCATTTGATGAAGTAAAAGAAGCTGCAAATTATATTACAGATTCAAATGAAGAAGATGGAGTTGCAACAGCAATAGAAAAGTTTGTACTTAATTAAAATAATAGTTATAAAATAAAAGTCTGCTTTATGGCAGACTTTTATTTTATAACTAATATGAAATTGGTATTAAGTAGCCTAC
The DNA here is from genome assembly GCF_019734195.1 of Clostridium sp. K13. Taxonomy (GTDB): domain Bacteria; phylum Bacillota; class Clostridia; order Clostridiales; family Clostridiaceae; genus Clostridium. The sequence goes on from NZ_JAASHM010000041.1 coordinate 18,918, forward strand.
AAGTATAAGAATTAAATCCCATATACAAATTCCTATAGAAGAATATAAAAAGAACTCCTTAAATTTCATCTTAAATATTCCAGCTATAAGGGAAATAAAACTTCTTACAGGTGGAATAAATCTTCCTATTAAACAAGCTTTATTCCCATATTTCTCAGATGCTGCCATTGTCTTATTAAAGGCTTTTTGAAGTTTAGGAAATTTATTATAAAGATAATCATATATTTTACTTCCAAACTTATAAGCTATTAAATAGAAAAGAATATTACCTAAAATAGAAGCAGAAATAGTTAATAAAAATACATTAAAAAAGTTAAGGTTATTTATAGTTATAAAAATACCTATAGCTGGTAATAGAATAGTAGAGGGAATACCACTTAAATTTAATGATTCTAAAAACATTATTATAAAAATAATAAATATACTATGACTATTTAGTATGGATAGTACTTCTTCTATATTCATTAGTGTTCTCCTTCAAGTAAAATTTAAGAATATTATAGCATATAACTATTCACATACATCTATAAATTTGAACTTTTTCACATTAAATAGGCCTTTATCTGTAATTTTAATATCAGGTATTACAGGTAATGATAAAAATGATAATGATAAAAATGGATTAAATGTAATATCAGGAGCTATAATTTTTAAAGTATCATGTAATTTATTTAAGTCAGAAATAACATCATTAAATTTTCTAGAGGTTATTATTCCACCTATTTCTAAGGAGATAGACGCTAATACAACTCCATCCTTAACAATAATTATTCCACCATTAATATTTTTTAATTCTTCAATTGCAAATAGCATATCATTATCATTAGTACCACAAACAATTAAGTTATGAGAATCATGGGCTATAGTTGTTGCAATAGCTCCAGTTTTAATATTTAGTCCTTTTAAAACTCCAAGTCCAACATTGCCAGTATTTTTATGACGTTCTATAACAGCAATTTTTAATAAATTATCACTTGTTGTATCGCTAACAAATTCTTCGTTAAGGTTTAATTTATTTATATCAAGTCTTAAATGGTTACTTTCTAATTTGTTTGGTATTAACTCTATAACATTTAATATTGATTTATTTTTTATATCTATTTTAAGGTGATCTTTTGTAAGTTTAGGTAATTTAATAGAATTAGATAAAGACTTAATTGATGTAGAAATATTAGAATTGCTTACATCATCTACAAGTGTATTATTAGATACTACTAATTTACCATTTTTATATACAGAGTTAATTTTAAATTCTTCAAGATTATCAAGAATAATAAAATCTGCAATATATGAAGGAGCTATAGCACCTTTATTATTTAATTTATAACATTCAGCAGCATTTAAGGTTGCTATTTGAATTGCAAGTTCAGGAGCAAGTCCATTTTCTATGCACATTTTAATAGAAGTATCTATACTACCGTTTTTAGCTAAATCATCAATATGCTTATCATCAGTACATAAACAAAGACGTCTACTATTAAATATTGAAGCACCTTTAATTAAATCATTTAAATTTTTTGCAACTGTTCCTTCTCTCATTAATACATATATTCCACGACGAACTCTGTCAACTAAATCAGTATAGGTTGTACATTCATGATCAGTTTTAATATTGGCTGTTGAATATACATTAACCTTATGCTCTGTTAATCCAGCACCATGTCCATCTATTATACAATTATTTGATATTGCATCATAAAGTTTATTTATCATATCATCATTGCAGTTTGCAACAGAAGGATAGTCCATAACTTCAGCAAGACCTAATACATTTGAGTTTGAGTAGAATGGTTTTAAATCATTACTATTTAGTATTGCACCTGAATTTTCAAATGATGTAGATGGAACGCAAGAAGGAAGCATAAAATAAAAATCAAAAGGAAGATTTTTAGAAGAATTTATCATAAATTCAATTCCTGCTTGTCCCATAACATTTGCTATTTCATGTGGATCTGCAATCAATGATGTAACACCATGTAATAATGCAGTTTTGTAATACTCATTTGGAGTAAGCATAGATGATTCTATATGAGCATGAGAATCAATTAAACCTGGACAGATAAACTTACCGGTACCATCAATTTCTATTGTTCCAGAATATTCACCAAGACCAACGATGAATCCATTTTTTACAGCTACATCGCATATAAAAGAATTGCATTGAAATACATCAACTACAGAAATGTTTTTAACAACTAAATCGCAAGAAATATTTTTATTAGCTGCTTTAATATTATCAATAAGAATCTCTTTATTCATTTAATTAATCCACCTTTACAAATAATAATACAATTAACCTTCGTGGATTTTTTTCTTCATAGTTATATCATTTACGGTGATATAGTAGAGACGCTCAAACCATATTTTCAAGCTTATACGAAAGTTATTTTTATCATTATATGATTATTAGTTTTTAGTGTCAAAGAGAATTTGTGGAAATTAAAAATCTACAAAGATTAATATTAATAATAAATATTCTAAAATTGTAAAAAATATGATTTAATATGTATGTAAGGAGGGGGAGGCTATGCCAATAAAAATTCCAAGAGATTTACCTGCATTTAAGGTTTTATCTGATGAAAATATATTTGTAATGAATAATGAAAGAGCAGTGAAACAAGATATAAGACCATTGAAAATTGCAATATTAAATTTAATGCCTAAAAAAATTCAAACTGAAAATCAATTACTTAGGTATTTATCTAATACACCGCTTCAAGTGGAAATAAAACTGTTACAAACTGAGAGTTATAGATCCACACATACATCTTTTGAACATATGGAAAGGTTTTATAGCTTTTTTAATGATATAAAGGAAGAAAGATTTGATGGATTAGTAATTACAGGGGCACCAGTTGAGCAGTTAGAATTTGAAGATGTTATGTATTGGAATGAGTTAAAGGAAATAATGGAGTGGAGTAAGAGTAATGTATTTTCTACTTTGCATATTTGTTGGGGAGCTCAAGCTGGATTAAATTATCATTATGGAATTCCTAAATATCAATTAGATAAAAAAATGTTTGGTGTATTTAAGCATTATATAAATGATACAACGGCTGATCTTACCAGAGGTCTAGATGATGTGTTTTATGCTCCACATTCTAGACATACTGAAGTAAGAAGAGAAGATATAGAAAAGGTTTCTGAACTTGATATTTTATCAGAATCTGAAGAGGCTGGAATATTTATAGTAGCTAATAAAAATAGAAGGCAAATTTTTGTTAGTGGCCATTTAGAATATGAAAGAAACACTTTAAGTGATGAGTATTTTAGGGATGTTAATAAAGGGTTAGAAATAGAAATGCCTAAAAATTATTTTCCTAATAATGATTCAAGTAGAGAGCCTATGGTTACATGGAGAGGAAGTGCTAATGTAGTTTTTAGTAATTGGCTAAATTATTGTGTATATCAAAATACTCCGTATGACTTAAAAAGATTATAATATTAAAATAGAAATAAATATCAATAAAAAGTCAAGGGTTAGCCTTTGACTTTTAAATTTTATTAATTAAGATATTAAATAAATAATTTTCAAAGTAATTATTAAAATTTAAAAGCACATATTAATATAAATTTCAAGTCGTGTTTTTTTAGTTTTTATGTAGTATAATGAAAAAAGTTGCTAAGGTTTATGAATAAAAAAGCAGAAAAGGATAATATAGGAAATTGTATAAAATCTAAAGATATTTAAAGTGCTTGTAAGAAAAATACAGTAAATCCTTAAAAATGAGAGAAACAATATATTGTGTTTAAATTAAAAAGGTAGTACAATATGTTGTGTATTTAAGAGGATAGTATTAATACAAGCACTATTTTTTTTATGCGAATTATCAGAAAATTTAATTGCATGATATAAATTAAATTAAGCATTATTTTAAAGAAAAATAGTAAAAAAACATAAATTTTAAAGATTATTTAATATAATTACCTTCGATGTATTATGAAAATAAATATCGATTAGTGTATAATTAGCCTTTAAATTAATGTCTTATTTAATTGATAGTGAGTATTTAAAATATACTGAAGTTTAGGGAGTGGTATTATTGAAAGTTATTAAAAGGGATGGAAGTACAGTAGAATTTGATAAGAGTAAGATAAGGGAAGCGATTACTAAGTCAATGAAGAATGGAAGCGGAATATTATTGCCAGATATAGCAAGATTAATAGCTAATGATGCAGAAAAATATTTTAGCAAACAAGATGACATTGCAACTATCTATAAAATTGAAAGCTACGTATATGATAGATTAGTTCATTACGGACAAGCTGAAACGGCAAGAGCATACGAAGGTTATAGAGCTGTACAAGAGTTTAAGAGAAATACTAACACTACAGATGATAGTATATTAGAATTACTAAGTAAAAAAAATGAAGATGTAATGAAGGAAAATTCAAATAAAAATCCTGTTGTATCTGCAACTCAAAGAGACTTAATTGCAGGGGAAGTATCTAAGGATATTGCAAGAAGAAAACTTATTCCAGCTCACATAGTTCAAGCACATGATGAAGGGGCAATTCATTGGCATGACATGGATTATACTATATCACCAATGTTTAACTGTTGTTTGATAAACTTAGAAGATATGTTTGTTAATGGAACTGTTATAAATGAAAAATTAGTTGAAGAACCAAAGAGCTTTGGAACAGCTTGTACAGTAGCTACACAAATTATAGCTCAAGTTTCATCTAACCAATATGGTGGTCAAAGTATTACTATTAAGCATTTAGCTAAGTATCTTAAAGTAACTGAAGAAAAAGCATTTAAACACTATATGGAAATGCTTAATGATGAAGAACTTGCTACTAAGTTAGCTAAAGATATGAAGATGAAGGAACTTAAAGATGGAGTTCAAACTATAAGATATCAATTATCTACATTACAAACCACAAATGGACAGGCACCTTTTTCTACAATTTACCTGGAAATAGAAGAGGGTCATCCCTATGAAGAAGAGATGGCTATGATTTGTGAGGAAATGATAAGACAAAGACTTGAAGGAATGAAAAATTACAAGGGTCAAGAAATTGGAGAAGCATTCCCAAAGTTAGTTTATGTTTTAGATGAACATAATTGTCTTGAAGGTGGCAGATATGATTATATAACTAAGCTTGCAGCTAAATGTACAGCTAAGAGATTAGTTCCAGATTATCAAAGTGCTAAGATAATGAGAGAAAATTATGAAGGGAATACTTTCCCACCAATGGGTTATAGTAATTAGGTGTAAGACTACGGCTCATGTAAAACCTTGTGAACCCAAGCAAACGGGGTGTCAGTATAATGCTGGCTAACGATGAAACCTAAGTCAGTAATGATAAGGTAATATCGTGCGAAGTTCTGTAATAAAAGTCTTACTATATTTAAGAAAGGTAAATATAGAAGATTATGAAAAGAAATTTTTAAATTTATGTTGATAATTATGGAAATATAATAGAACGCTTTAAAAATAGATCAGAGTATTATAGGGAAATGACTAAAAAGTATAACGTAGGAAAATCATTTTTAGAACTATGGCTTAAAAATAATAATATATACGTTAATATAAAGAATTTAGAAAGATTTAAGCCATTAGAAAATAAGAGAGCGCTTTATTATGACTAGTTTATTATAGAAAACGTGTAGAGACTATCGAAACCACATTAGATAAATGTAAGGGAGTAGAGTACATTGGAGATTAGCACCAATGGAAGTGCAAGGCGTGATGAAGGTCTGGTGAACTGGAGCGAAGAGATAGTCCAAACCAATAGAAATATTGGAGATAAATGTGTAGATCACACTTAAGTCCATGGAAAGATGGAGAAGGAAATTATAAGTGGTATGGAAGATTTAACCAAGGAGTGGTTAGTCTTAATTTACCACAAATTGCCATAATAGCGGATGGAGATATGGAAATGTTCTGGGAGATGCTAGATCAAAGATTAGAACTTTGTAAAAATGCATTACTAACTAGACATAAAATGTTACTAGGAGTAACTTCAGATTCAAGTCCAATACATTGGCAACATGGTGCTATAGCAAGACTTGAAAAAGGTGAAAAGATAGATAAGTTGTTAAAAGATGGATATTCTACTCTTTCACTTGGATATGTTGGCATAGCAGAAATGGTTCAAGCAATGTTAGGAGAAAGTCACACATCTAAAGATGGAGAAAAATTTGCTGTAGAAGTTATGAATCATATGAAAGATAAATGTGATGAATGGAAGAAAGAAACTGGATTAGGATTCGGTTTATATGGTACTCCAGCTGAATCACTTATATATAGATTCTGTAGAATAGATAAAGCAAGATTTGGAGAAATACCAAATGTAACTGATAGATTATATTATACAAATTCATATCATGTTCATGTTTGTGAAGAAATTGATGCATTTAGCAAGCTAAAATTTGAATCACAATTCCATAGCATAAGTAGTGGTGGTTGTATTTCTTATATAGAAGTACCAGATATGAATAAAAATGTTGAAGCTGTTGAAGATATAATTAACTTTATTTATCATAATATTCAATACGCTGAAATAAATACTAAATCAGATCTTTGTTATAAATGTGGATTTAATGGAGAAATGAAATTAGATAAAGAAAGCTTAACTTGGCACTGTCCATCATGTGGAAATGATGATGAATCAGAATTACAAGTTATGCGTAGAACGTGCGGATATATAGGTTCTAGTTATTGGAATAAGGGAAGAACAGCAGAAATTGGAGACAGAGTTCTTCATTTATAAAATGCTTTAAGAAGTTAAGAGAAATCTTAACTTCTTAATTTTAAATGAGGTGTTTAAAATGAATTATGCACAAATTAGAAAATTAGATGTTACAAACGGACCAGGAGTGCGTACAACACTTTTTGTAAGTGGATGTACTCATAATTGTGAAGGCTGTTTTAATAAAGAACAACAAGATTTTAATTATGGAAATGAATTCACTAAAGAAACAGAAGATGAATTCATAGAGTGTACTAAGGCTCGTCAAATAAAAGGTGTAAATATATTAGGTGGAGAGCCTATGCAACAGATAATGGACAACACCTTATTAAATCTTCTAAAAAGAATAAAAGCAGAAACTAATAAGCCTATATGGCTATGGTCTGGATATAAATATGAAGAAATTATAGAGAATCCTAAAAGGTTAGAACTATTAAAAGAAATAGATGTTTTAATAGATGGCAAGTTTGAAAATGATAAAAGAGATATAATGCTTAAATATAGAGGATCAGTTAATCAAAGAGTTATAGATGTCCAAAAAACATTAGAACAAGGAAATATAGTTGAAATATTATAATATGAAATTAATTGATAAAATCAGCCATAATAAATAGTAATGAATAAAGTACTATTTATTATGGCTGATTTTATTTGAGTTTTATATATCTTTAGGATATAAGAACTTCTGAACTTAAATTTATTATAGATATAATCATCTACAAAAATATAAAAAAGTGATAAAATGGAATGTGAAAAAATGGAAGAAGGAGGTTTGAAGATGAAGAGATTAAAAAAATATATATTAATTTTAATTATGAGTTTAATTACTATATTTATGTTAATAGGATGTGATAATGTAAAAATAAGTAGTAGTACAGATATTAACATAGATGGTACTACTAGTACAACTTTAAGATTATATTATGATGATAATATTAATAAATTAGTAGAAAATAATTTATTATCTTATGTAATTGAAGAAGTTAATAAAACATCGCAAGATAATATGGAATTTGGAGAAATAACAAAATCAAAAGATGGAGAGTTAAATGTTGAAGAAGTTATAGTAACAACTACTAATAAAGTTAAAATAAATAATTTATCAGCAATGAGTAATGAGTATGTAAATGTTGAAACTAATAAAGATAAGGCATTGTTTTTAGATACTTATAAAATAACAATTAGTTTTAAAAAGAATTTAGTAAATGAAATTAGTAATGCTATTAATAGTAATATTAACAGCTATATAGGTACTAGTTTAGCATCCTTAATTGGTAAAAATGTAGCAAATATTGTTGGAGAAATACCAATTGATTTAGTAATAACTATGCCGGTGGAAATAATAGAAAGTAATGCTCCTGAAATAATTAATAAAAAAACTATTGATTATTCATATACAATAAGTGAATTAAATCAAAATAACAATATTATGTTAAGTTTTAAAGTTCCCAATGTTATTAATATAAGTATAGCAGTAATTTTGGCAATAATATTAATAATAGTAGCAATAGTATATTTTAAAAATAGAAAAAAGATGTAAGTAAAGTGAAGTGAAGTTACTAATAATTAAGTAATAAAACCTATAAATACTCTATGGAAATAATCTCTAGTTTGTTATAAACTATTTATGGATATTTTTAGACATAATTGGGGGATTAAATATGGAGAAGCAAGAAGTTAAGAAAGTTAAAGAGTATGGGATAATAATTATAGGAGCATTATTATTTTGCTTTGGAATAAATACATTTATATCACCTTTAGGGTTATATAATGGTGGAGTGGTAGGTATATCTCAAATAATAAGAACTATTGTTGTTGAGTATATTCCAGTACTTAAAAACTTTGAAATAGCAGGTGTAATTAATTTTATTATAAATATACCATTATTACTTATAGCTTATAAAAGTATATCTAAGAAGTTTTTTATAAGAACTGTAGTAAGTGTAATTGCTCAAACTATATTCTTTACTGTAATTAAAATTCCTACATTACCAATAATAGATGACCAACTTGCAGCATGTCTTATTGGAGGAATAATAACAGGAGCAGGAATAGGGATAACATTAAAAGCTGGAGGATCTGGCGGAGGAATAGATATATTAGGGGTATATTTTACTCAAAAATATAAGAACTTTAGTGTAGGAAAGTTAGGAATAATAATAAATGCTATAATCTATGGAATTTGTGCAATTTTATTTGAATTACCTACTGCAATATATTCAGTTATTTATACAACTTTCTTCTCATTAATAGTAGATAAAATTCATTATCAAAATATAAATACTACTGCTATGATTTTTACTAAGAAGAAAAATATTGAGCTTGGAATAATGAGTGAGATGGCAAGAGGTGTAACTTGCTGGAAGGGTGAAGGTGCCTATACTGGCGAAGAAACTAAAATATTAGTAACTGTAATTTCTAAATATGAAATAAATCAATTAAAGAGAATAGTTTTAGAAAAAGATCCTAAAGCATTTATTATATTTAATGAAGGATTAAATGTTACAGGAAACTTTGAAAAAAGACTTTAAAGAATTATAAGGGAATGTACCAAAATTCCATTTTCATATTTGAAATAAACTGCGAACTAAAGCTTAAGTCTACAATTTAAGCAGAATCCCCCTAAAGTTAACGACTTGTAATACAAAT
>NZ_JAASHM010000042.1 GCF_019734195.1 Clostridium sp. K13
AAATAGGATATAACTAATGATCATTTTTGTACATTTTTATTTTCCATTTTCTGTTCATTGTTATATTATCATTTACACTCCACTCCAAATGCAATTACAAATGACGTAATTAAAACTACCACAATATGATAATACACTCTAAAATCCCTTTATTACCTAATTAATAGATTATCTGTATTTTATCTCTATATTCTGTATACTACTTTTATACATCTCAATGTTTTTTCTATATCTAAAAATCTTACTAACCCTTTATTATAAAATAAATCATGGTTAAATTCTTCCTTCAATTCCGCTGATATTGTTTTTAAATATTTATTAAACTTTTCATCTGTCATCTTATCGATATTTTTATATATTATTTCTATGTTATTATTCAAATTAACTTCCTTCTACTATACCTTTTTAGATTTTATAAAAAAAGACTTTAGCATAAACTAAAGTCTTATAACAATCTAAAATTATCTTCTATTTTGCTCTTTTTTAGCTCTTCTACAAGAAATACATCTTGTTGGTTCATTTGTAAATCCTTTTTCTTTATAGAATTCTTGTTCTCCTACAGAAAATACGAATTCACTTCCACAATCTCTACATACTAATGTTTTATCTTTCATAATAATTCCTCCTGAATTTAAGGTTCTAAACCGATATAATATTTTCTAATTCATGAGAAACTATTTATCTAATTAAAACTTATTTATTAGCAATCATGCTATTTATTTATAATAACATATTTTAAATTTTATTGCAAGCATAATCTTTATTATATTTAAAAAATTAACTTCATAGTGGCCATTAATAACTATATTAATATTTATTTAAGTATATTATTAAATTAATTAAATGCATCACATTAATTACAATATACATACCAATTAGTATTTTTCCTGTAAGTATCGATCTTTTCATTTGTGTAATATTAGATTTCTCACTTCTCCAATACCAATAAATCAATACTAATGCCATTAACCCAATCTTAAAAAAATACGGTTCTAAACCATATATCATTATCTTAAAAAATATATTTTGTTCACTAAATAAGTTAGGAGCTTTCCATATTAAAAACTTTGTAACTATTAACTCTAAAATATTTAATATATATAAAGTAACCAAAAACTTACCTAATTTTTGTCTACTATTTCCTCTTATATCAATTACCTCACATCTCATACACCCTACCCCAAACTACTCTAATAATTTAACTTAATTAAACACTCTATAAATATATTATTTCCAATTTATGTAAATAAGTCAATATTTTTAGTTCGATTTTTTTCTTAAGTATTTTAAACAATAAAAAAGTGCATCATGGAGATCTCTGCACTTTTTTATAGATATATATATTTAAATTATTAGGGGATATTAAGATTATGTCCCCTTTTAGAAATATTAAACATAAAAAATAAAAAACTTATTCAATATCATTTAATACAATTTTAAATTCTTCTAATACTTGAGATACTAACTTTTCATCTAATTTTTCATAATACTCTAAAAGATTAGATTCTTGAATTGCTTCAAAAGCTTTTCTGCTTGATTCCATCCAATTTTCAGGTATATATACCCATACTATTTCTGTATAACTACAGCTTAATAAAAAATGCTCCATTCCAAAAAAGCTATAATCTTCAATATTATGAATCTCATTAAACTTCTTATAATCATCTACTATTTGTGAAGTTAATTTATATTCATAAATATCAACATAGAAGAAATCAAACTCTTTACTTTCCGCTTCTAATGCATCACAACATATAACCTTTATCTTTGGATTTTCTTTGAAATTGCTATAATATAAATCAATTACATCTTGGCTTATTTCATAAACTACTACTTCTTCTACCTCTGCCTTTTTAGCCATTTCTTCTACCACATATCCAAGGCCTAGACCAACAACACCAACTTTTCCTCTTGCCATCTTTATAGCAAAATAAGAAGCTTGTATTTCTAATGGTGTTAGTCTCATACAAATATGATTAGGTCCATGTAGTTCTAGTATATCCACATCATACTCATCTTTTTTTTCATATAAATATCCTTGTACAATTCCTTTTAGCCCATCTATAGATTTTATTTCATAGTCACCAATTTTTATTTTTTTAATTTTATTATTATATTCATTTATTTTATCTAAAACATACTTTTTATCAAAAGGCTTCAAAATTAACAATCCTCTCTTTACAACATATTACTAACTTAAATATTATGTTAACTAACTCTTTTTTATTATACAAACATTATTTTTCAAACTATCAAAAATTCTTATAAGCTATCTCTTAATAGATAGTATCTTCAATACCTTTTTATATTATATTGCCAATTTATTGAAATTTCAATAATAAAGTCGACCATCGCCGACTTTATTATTACTATATTTTTATTTTTTAGTATATGGTGTGCTTAATGAATAACTATCTTCAAAATTAGAACCTGATATTTTATATGAACCCTCTCCATTCCAATCATTATAATAATTTTTTTCATAGTAATTAATAACTTCTACTGAATTATTATCATAGATATTTTTATTGCTATTACTAACAAAATTATTATATCTTACAATATTGTAATGACTTCCTTCTACAATATAAAGTCCATAATTTCCATTATTAATTATACTATTTTCTTTTATTATAACTCCATTGGATCCTCCATCATCCTTTGCTGTTGATAAAAGTAATCCATTAATAAAATTATTCATTATATTATTTTCTAATATCTCTGTAGAATCATTTTTACTAATTAATATAACACCATTTCCTTGACTTCCATTTAAATTATTTCCCTTAACAGTATTACAAATATTATTATAGTAGAAATAAATTAATGAAAAACTAGTTTTTATATAATCATTTTTATCTATATTATTTTCTCTTACAGTAAAATTATTATCTATAATATTATTAGTTGAATTATCATTATTTAAATATAATCCACAAACTAAATTTACAGCTTTATTGAGTTCTAATCCAAAAGTTGCTACATTTTCTTTTAATTCTATTTGATTTTCTCCAATCTCATTATGATTATTATTAGAATCTAATAATACCCCTATAAAAGAAATATCCTTAATACTATTTTCATTTGAATTTAAACTATAAGCATTACTGTTTACATAAATATAATTATTCTTTATAGTATTTGAATTATTTTCATTTGAACAAAGAATACCATAAAAACCCATTTCACCATCATTACAATTAACTTCAAGGTTATTAATATCTATCCCTATATTATTTTCCTCAATATTTATTCCTGTATTATTATAATCTAAACAAATAGATGATATTTCAACTTCTGCTAAATTACACTTTTTTAAATTTAAACTATTATTTTTAATATATAAATTATTATATTTTATAAGTGTATCATGGGTTGAAAAGCTATTTATACAATATGCATTAAATGAGTATGAATCTAAATCTGGTATTTCAATATTCCCATTAATAATTTCTACTTCATTATTCATCATATAAATGGTTGTTGAGTTCTCAATAATTATACCAATATAACTTTCCTTCATAAGTTCATCAATTATTGTACTTATATTAATAGAAATAGCATTATTTTGTATTATCACTTTACCTGAATCTAATATAAATATTCCTATACTTGAATTTTTTGATGAGGATATCTCATTATTCTTTATTCTAATTTCACTACTTCTATTTGATACAATAGATTCTTCATTTTCTTTAAAAGACATATACTGAATAGAAATTTCTTGAGAAAATTCTATATATATAGCTATCTTACTATTTTCTATTATAAAATTCTTCAAATTTACAGCATGTTGTCCAATAATACTTATAGCTATGTCATTGTCTCCAATAATCGTTCCTGCTCCATCAATTGTAACATCACTAACTTCTATTAAAAATAGCTTTCCTCTGTGATCTACCTTGTTATCTAAAGTTGCAATTCTAGCTTCTTTGTTCCAAGTTCCAATATCTACTTTATTACCCTCAGCATTTATCCATCCATTTTCATTGTTTAAAAATATTACATCTTTTATATTTTCTATTATTGAATGAGCCGTATTATAATAATCCCTATGTGGGTATCCACTTAATATATCCTGTTTTAATATATTCTCTTCCATAAGTCTCCTCCCAATTAGTTATATAAAATATACTATTCATAAATTCTCCTAATTGCTAGTAACTTTATTGGGACAAGTTATTTTTTTACAATTTACTTATAAAAAACATATTGCTATTTCCGAGTAATATGGTATACTATAAACATAATTTGAATAAATTCAAGAGGTGAATATTATGAATAAATTTTTAGTAAGTGAAGAAGCATATAACGAATTCAAGGCTTTTCTTGTAGAAAACGAAGTAGAAAATTTTAGCATAAGAATTAACTTAGCTGGTTTTGGTTGCAGCGGTCCAGCTTTTAACATAACTGTTGATGAAGCAAAAGAAGGAGACGTTACTGAAAAGATTAATGACATAACTTTAATCGCTGAAGAAAAATTAGTTGATGAATTCGGTGGATTCAGATTACTTTCATCTGAAGAAAATGGTGGTAGAGGATTATCTTTAAAACCAGTTATCGAAGTTGAAGGTGGTTGCGGATCTTGTGGTGGTGGATGTCACCACTAAGATAAAAAAAGCTAAGCAAATTTGCTTAGCTTTTTTATTTATTCTATTTAACTGTATTTTCATACGTAAAACTATACTCTACATATTTATTATTAACTTCTTGAATTCCTTGTAAAATATCAACCCAATAATCTTCTTTAATCATTTTCTCTTCTTTTTTACTTTCAGGTACATTACAATTTTCTTCGTAAAAGTTATTAAAATAATTATTTAAATCTGATGCCATATCCTTTAATGCTTTAAAATCTTCTGCTATTTTATCTTTTAATTCTATAACATCAATCTTTTTGGTCATATCATTTTGAATATATGAATAAATTAATTCTTCTATTTGAGAATATAATTCATTTTTAGTTTTAGTATTTACAACTATATTTTTATTCTTATTTTTAAAAATTCTTAATGTTTTATTATCATCAGCAAGATAATTATTCCAAAGACTTAATTCTGCTTCTGAAATCTTACTATAATTTTTATAAAGAGTTAAAAGATCTACATTATTAACACTCTCTGCATTAACACAACTATCTAATATGGAAAGTATAGCTTCATTTCTAAACCTTATTTCTTCTATTTTACTATAATTTTGTTTTCCCAGTTCATAACTATACTTCTCATTTAAAATAGCCTGATAAATATTAGCTGTAAAGCTTATCATTAATATAACAACAATAATTATAAAGCAATTATCTTTTATATTAGTTTTAATCTTCATTCGCCACCCCCGCTTATCTTTAGTATATCATAATAAGCCTAAAGTGACAAATTAACTAAACTGCGAAGCAATTTAGTTAGTTAAGAGCCTCCGCCCAGTTAACTTTTATTTTTCTTCGCAGTTTATTAAACTATTCATTGTCTTTATATCTTACAATATCTTTTTTTATAGAGTCTAAAAGACTATTTAGCTCCCAAACTTCACCTTCATCAACAAGTTTATTTAACATAACTTGATATCTACTTGCTTCAGCAGCTTTTCCTAAGGACATTAAAGTCATTATATTATTCATGATGTTAGTGATTATATCAGACTTAACTTCAAATAATCTTTGCGCATCCTTTATTTCATCTTTTATCTCTAGCATTTGTTCATCTAAATTAAAAGCTGAATCTGCTGCTTCTTTTAGCTTATCTTGAATTTGTTTAGGAATATGTTGTTTATACTTATAATTTAATGAATGCTCTATAGTAGCCCAGAAATTCATTGCCAAGGTTCTTATTTGAAACTCTGCTAATATATCCTTTGGCCCTTCTGCCATATAAACAGTATACTTAATTATAATATGGTAGCTTCTATATCCACTTTGCTTAACATTTCTAACATAGTCTTTTTCATAAAGAATTTGCATATCCCTTCTTGCCCTAAGAAGCTCAATAACCGTATCTATATCATCAACAAACTGGCACATTATTCTTATACCAGCTATATCCTCCATTTCCTGTCCCACTCTATCAAGAGGAATTCCAAACTTATTAGCTTTTTCTAAAAGACTTGAAACCTCTTTAACTCTTCCTGTAACAAACTCAATTGGAGAATATTCATTTCTCTTTCTATACTCTTTTCTTATACTTTTTAATTTAACCTTAAGCTCCTCAACTGCCTGCTCATAAGGCATAAGGAAGCTTTTCCAGTTTTGCATTGCCATAAACATCACCCTTAATTTTACTACAAATAAATTATATCAAAAACAAGCCAAAGTGTAACCAATAATTACTATAACTTCAATTTAAAACAATATTACTTGTATATTTTCAACTATAAAAGCCTAACAGGATTAAAATTTATAAAATCACAAGAAGTCATTATATATTCAACACCTTCAATGTTTCCTTCTATAGCTTTAATATTAGATGGTCCATGTAAATGCCCATATATAACTTTTTCTACTTGATATTCCTTGAATATTTTCATAAAATCAGAATCCTTACCTTCTTCACCAAATGGAGGATAATGAATCATAACAATGAACTTAGTATATCCTGCATTTTTAGCACTATCTAAAGATAATCTTAATCTTATCTGTTCCCTTGCATATATTTTAGCATCTTTTGAATTAAATTTATCACTACTTGGATCAATCCATCCTCTTGTTCCACAAATAGCATAGTCATTATATTCATAAAAATTATTTTGAAGGAATTTTGTATTATTATACATTGAGTTTAACTTTGATATACTACTCCACCAATAATCATGATTTCCCTTGCTTATAATCTTCTTTCCTGGAAGACTATCAATCCAATCTAAATCTTTTTTGCTGTCATCATGCTTCATGGACCAAGAAATATCACCTGCAATTAAAACAGTATCATCTTCTGTTATTTTTTCTATCCAATTATTCTTTATCTTTTCATCATGATTAGTCCAATGTGCCCCAAATATATCCATAGGTTTATCTGTACTTAATGCAAGATGCAAATCGGAAATAGCATATAAAGCCATAATCATCCCCCTTATCTTATGTCTAAATTAATTGATTTATCTATTTATTATAACCACTTAATCTTAAAATAAAAAGTCTCTTAGGTCAATTTAATATTTGCAACAACCTGCGGGGTCAATCCAAATATTAGATTGACCCCGCAGGTTGTGTCATAAAATTAAACTTTATCTTGAGTTGATATAAATAATGGTATAGGAAACCATGAATTTATAACCTTATTAACTTTTTCATCTTCTAATATAAAACTACTAAATGGACTAAAAAGCAATTGCATAGCTTTCAAATGGTTTAACTCTATATCACACTTTCCATTAAAATTACTAACAGAAATGCTATCATTATTAATAACTATTTCAATCTTCCCATATTCATTTATATCAATAGCTATTCTTCCATTTTCTAATTTACTATAAGAATTTTTAAAATTTAATAATGCTTCTAATGTTTCTTCATAATTAACTATATTAAATTGATAGGAACTATTTATTGTACTACCTTCCGCTATATCAAAAAGCTCTCTTATCTTTTTCTTTTCCCAAAGGGGTAACTCAAAATTAATCTCCTCAAGGTTATTATAATTAATGTAATTAGCTATAACTGTTAAGTATAATTCATCATTATTAACAACTAATTCGCTAACATATTTTTTATCAGGAGTAACTACCATATAACCAATGAAATTATTATTATTTTCAATAGAATATACATTAAAACTCCAAGATTTCAATACATCTAAAAACTTAGACTTTTCTCTTTTAAACTTATAATTACTATTATTATAAAGCTCATATGCTTCATCTAAAAATTCCATCTTATTTTCTAATATCTCTTTAAATGTAATCTTATCATTAATATAATTATTTAATTTATGTTTAACATTTTCATTGTTAATAGTAAAATGTACTTCTTGTCCACAAGGTGTATATGAAAAATACTCATATCTTTGTTTCATTCCACCTAAACAACTTAAATGAAAGCCTTGTTTTTTCATATCTTCTAAGGCCATATTCATTAATTTTTTCATATATCCGGCCCCCCTTGAATATGGGTGAACTGATACAGTTCCAATTCCTCCAACCTTAAGCTTTTTATCTAAAACCATAAGATCCATTGGAAAAACTCCTACTATAGCTTTTATCTTACCATTTTCTTTTACAATATAATGATTCTCCATAGTATTGTATTCTCTTTTATATAACTTTGGCAAAAGACTTGGAAAATCAGTTTTTCCTCCTGAATGACTAAATACATAATTAGCAAAATCAACTATCTCTTCATAGTCTGATTCTATTCCCTTTAAAAATTCTATACTCATAAATCCTCCTCTAACACTCCTCACTTGTATCCTATTATTAGATTATCATATTTATAAAGCTATTATATCAAGTTAATTTATTCTTATATTAATTAATATTTTACATAAAAAATTAGCCTCAAGAAAATTTCAATATTTTGATTATTTCCTGAGGCTAATATAATTGTTATAAACTTATTTACTTCTTCTTATTTTTTCTTCCTAATAATGCTCCACCTGCAGCTAATATTCCACCAAATACAACTGCTAAAGCTGATGATGCTCCACCTGTTTTTGGTAAGCTTGAATCATTTCCTGGCTTTCCTGGCTTTTGTGGCTTTTCAGATGGCTTGTTACCATTTCCATTACCACTATTTCCGTTATTTCCATTATTCCCGCTACCATTGTTATCATCAGTAGCATTAGCAAGTAAGCCATCAAATGCTGTTCTTAATGCTTTTTCAGCGTTATCAACATCTTCACTAGTAGCTTCTTCATTAGCTAATATATTTTTAGCATTAGCTAATTCTGCTTCTAATACAGCCCAAGTTTCACTTGTATATTTGCTTGAATCTAAACTTTCCATCTTATTTATTAAGTCATTTAATGCATCTTTATTTGGCTTTAATCTTAACTCTAAGAATGATCTAATTAAGTTAGTATAAGTTTCAGTAACTTCTGCTTCTAAAGCATTCTCATCTGCAATTACTCCATTAGCAATAGCTACTACTCCTTGTAACTTATCCCAAGTAGATTTTATATAGTTATTTCCATCTAAAGTATCAATTCTTTCTACTAAAGCTATTAAATATTGCTTATCACCCTTTTCGAAAGATAACATTTGCATTGCCTTACTTAATCTAGTAAATGATGCATCTATTTGCTCTTGAGTTGCGTTTGAATTTGCTAATAATCCTTGTGCCTCAGCTAATGCAGCCTTAAATTCAGTTACTACTACTGGTACAACCTTTGAAAGCTCAGCTTCAGTTACTTTATTAGCTTCTTCAACAGTAATTATTAAATGAGTTTTAAATATACCATTTTCAAGCTCTGCTAACTTTTCATTAGCTTCTGCTATTAAATCTACTAATTTACCACTAGCAGCATCAACAACATCCTTAGTAACATTTGCATCATTAGCAATTACTTTTGCCTCTAAAACTGCAGCTTCCATTTTAGCTACTAGCTTTTCAGTTCCAGAGTATTTATTTAACTTATTAATAGCTTCACCAGCATTTTCAATAAGCTTATTTAAATCTGCCTTATCAACAACTAATGCTTCATCAAATTTAGCTTTTGCAGTCTTTAAGGCTTCAACAGCTTCATCAACTTCTACTTGTGATGCATTTGTATTAGTTAATACTGATTTAGCAGTTTCTACTGCTGTAGTAAATTCTGCAATAGCATTTGGAGTGTTAATTCCTTCTGCATTACTTAATGCCTCTTCAGCATCAACTATTGCAGCTTCTAATTCAGTAATATTTACTATAATAACACTTGATTTAAATGTTTCTACTTCACTATTTAATTCCTCAACTATAGTTGCAATTTCAGTAATATCAGTAACATTAGCAAAGTCAGCTTCTGCTTTATCTATAGCAGCATTTAATGCCTCTACAGCTTCTTGAGTATATTGACCATTTCCTGATCCAACTACAGCATTTCCAACAGTTTCTTTTGCTATTGCTAATGCAGCTTCATATTTAGCTTGCTCATCAGCAACTTCTAAATAATTATCAAATGCTACCTTTAACGAATCATAAGCTCCATCAATTTGGCTTTGTCCAACTTTAACAGTTTCATATACAGTTATAGCACTTGCCTTTTGAACTTTTAATTCTTCTATAGCACTTTCAACAACATTTCTTTGTTCCTCTGTTAATTCTGCTAATCTTTCAGTGTTTAAGCTATTTAATACAGCATCAACTTCATCAATTAATACAGCTAACTTAATTCTATTAATTTTAACAGCTTGATTTCTAAAGTTTGAAACTGCAGTCTTTAACTCTTGAACTAACTCTTGAACTCTTACTGAATCTGGATCCTTATCTAGTTCAGCTTTCGCCTTTTCAATAGCAGCTCCTAATGTATCCTTAGCTTCTTGTGGATAATTACCTGCCATATCTCCAACTACAGCTGAATTGTATATACCTTGAACAACACTTATATAGTTAACTAATGGTTGAGTTGAATCACCTTTATAAAGCTTAACTTCATCTATCTTAACATCATTGTTTAAGAATGTTAATTTAATATATTTAGCAATTATTCCACCATCAATTTCCTCAACATAGTTATTATAATCTTTATCATTTTTACTTCTGTCAGCAATACTAATCCAAGTTTCACCATCTTTTGAGTATTCAACTTTATATTTTAATGCTTCGTTTGAACTCTTTAATATTTCAATTGCTGAAATATCTTTAGTTGAACCTAAATCAAATGTTACAACCTTATCTTCAGCTGCACTTGCTTCCCATGCTGTTTCTAAATTATTATCTTTAACATTATTTATAGCTTCATTGTTTACATTTGCACTTACAGTAGTTGATTCATTAATTGCAATATTATCAGGGATACTATATACATTTAATTCTGCTGCTGTAGCAAATCCAGCAATACCTTCTAAAGCAACTAATCTAACATGAGTAGCTTGTACATTATCAAACTGTACTACTTTTTCATTTGAATTATTGTCCCAATTTCCTGAAGCCACCGTCTTAAAGCTTTGTCCATCAGTACTTACTTGAATTTCATATTTAGTAATATTACCATTGCTGCTTCCACTTCTAGGTAGATAGCTATACTTATTTATTGTATATTCTTTACCTAAATTGATTGTAATATCATGTGGTAACTGAGTAAATCCAGAACCATATTTAGTATGCCATATAGTATCCTTATTACCATCAATTGCAAAGCTTGCTAATCCTTCATTTCCTACGTTTGGATGTTCTGAACTTGCTTCAATACTCATATTTTGTTGAGGTATTTTTACAGAAGCAGTAACACCTTGATTTGGAGTAGACTTAGAATTAACCTTGATTTCAGCAAGTGCTGACCATGCTCCTTGAGCATCTCCTACTGCAGCTTTTCCATTAAATGTTACCTTAATATCCTTAACATTATTTTTAACTGGTATAGTATATGCTTTTTCTAAAACTTGATTATTATTAGTTTTATCTAATATAACTGTTGAATTTCCATTTGCATCAATAGCTTCTACTTTAAACTTAAATGGTAATCCTGCTTTTTCAAATACAACTTCTACATTTTCAGCAAAGTATTCTTTTCCTAAATTAACATTTGCCCATGCATCTGGTGCCCCATTTGCAGCAATCCATAAAGTACTTGTATTTCCATCTACCAAATTAGTTAATGGCCTTCCACCTTCTGAATTACTACCTGTTACTGATTTTCCTAATGCAACATTAACTAATTCTTCTTGTGATTGTGCTGGTCTTAATGCCTTTATTTCAGCTAAACCTGCCCAAGCACCTGGCCATTGTCCTTGTCCGTTTTTACCAGTTATAGTAACTGTTACATCTCTAATTTCTTTATTTATTGCTATAGTGTATGTCTTATCTACCGGTTTATCATTTCCAGTCATATCTAATACAGTGCTTGTAGTTCCATCTGCATTTTCAACATCTACTTTAAATTGGAATGGTAATCCAGCCTTTTCAAATGATACTTCTAGTTTTTCAACAAATTCAGATCCTAATAAATCAACATTTATATCTGATCCTATTCCTTCACCATTTGATACCCATATAGTTCCTAAGTCACCATCAGTAACATTAGATGCAGGCTTTCCAGCTTGTTCACTTGTTGCTGTAGCTGGCTTTCCTAAAGCAATATTATCATATTCTACCTTTTCACCTTCTTCTTGACCTTGGTAAACCATTATTTCTGTCATTTCAGGCACTAAAAGATTATTATCACTATTTATTGTTAATTTTACTTGATCAGCAATTCCCTTATAGTCAATTGAAATAGTTCCTGTTATAGTTCCTTCATCTTGTCTTGCAACTTCTTTCCACTCACCATTTTCTCTAACTTCAACTACATAGTTTATTGGGAATCCACCTGCTGCTTGGTTTGGTGCAAAAGCAATTCCATCAACACTATATTCTTTTTCTAAGTCTAAAGTTAATTCTACTGGCCATGTAACTCCATTAGCCATCCAAGCTGTTCCTGTAGTACCATCAGTTAAATTACTAGTTGGATTTCCTTCCTTACTTTCAACACTACTTGTAACAGTTTTTCCTAATGCTATATTTACTTTTTCAACTGCACTTGAAGATCCCCCTAAGAATTTCTCCATATTAGTAACAGAAAATTCATCCATAGCTATATTAGCTAACATAGCTAAGTCTTCGCCTGAACCTTCTGTAGTATATTGGTTTTCTTCAGTTGTCTTTTCATTTGCCCATTCGTATTCAACTCTGTACCAATTAATACCTGGTGCTGGTTTACCAGTTTTTAATTCATTGCTTATACCATCAACCCACATCTCCCATCTCTTAAGATATAGATCTCCAGTTAATCCAGCCCATTGTCTATTTGAATAATCTTTTAAGCCCCCGTTTTTATAATCTCCCCAAGTAGTAATAAGTGCTCTTGCATTAAATTCAAATAAATCCTTTGTCCAATCATCTGCCCCTTCAAGCATTGTTCTTGATTGCTCTATCCAAGTTCCAACTAAGAACTCTGGACTTGTTGATAATACTCTTTCTTGTAATCTTATTAAGTCTAAGAAATGTGTTGAAATCTTATCAAACTTTTCTGAATCACCAGCATTATATGCTGCAACCATTTCCTTATGATATTCTTGTGCTGAATTTGCTAATACTTGCTTAGTTATATCTAAGAAGTCATAAACAAATGCATCACTGCCCTTCAAGTCATCATAACAACTAATAAATAATTCCATTGCTTTTTCAAGCTCTTTCTTATTATATGGAATTTTACTATGCCCCCAAGTTGATGCACTATTAATTGACATTGCTGGTCTAGCATTTATAACTGATTCTGCTGCCCCTTGATAATAATAGTCGCTTTTCTTGTATGCTGTTTCTAAAAGAATTTCCCAAGCTGCAATAGCATCTTCATTTACAGCACCATATCTTCTTTCAATATAATTATTAACCCATTCTCTATAATTAATTGGGTCTCTTGTCCATACCATATCACCAATTAATTCATAAACTATTGGACTGTTGTTTATAGCTTCTGGTGTAATACCAATTCCCTTCATATGCTCTGTATTTGCTAAAGCATCTGGAATTGAAGTAGCTACAGTTTCAACTTGTCCATCTAATCCCATTCTTCCACCAAAGTTATGAAGCATGTTCCAAACCCATGGAATATCTTGATTATCAAATCTCTTATAATCTGGATTTAAATCTGAGTTTAAGTCTAATATTAAAGCTTGCTCTTTATTAGTTAATCCTGATAACTTAGTATTATCTGGATTACCTTGCCAGTGTTGAATAACCCAAATTGCATTATTATCATGTTCAATCATCTTATCTTGGATTGTTCCATATATCTTTGCACTATTCATTCCCCCTGTATTTCCACCTTCATGGAATGGGTCAACTGCATAGTAATCTGTAATATCTCCATAAACCTCTTTTTGTTTTTCATAGAATACATCTGCAACCTCTTGGAAGTAATCTTTTTCTCCCTCATTTACATAAGTTTTTAACATATTAGGTCTATCAAATCCACACCAATCACCTTGTGGTAATATTTGTGCGTCTGGATTCTTGCTTTGGAAATCTAGTGGAACCATTCCTGAATACCCTTGTAATACAGGTTTAATTCCTAATGTTTGCATTCTATCATGAAGCTGTCTTCCCAGTTCAGCTCTTTCTTCAAACCAATTATCTGGTAGTGGTCCACCAAAGCTTGTCATGTTTTGCATATAGAACCAAGCAAAATAAGCTGGTCCTGAAATAAATTCTTTTACTTCTTCATCTGAATATCCAAACTCATTTAAAGTTCTTCTTAAGACTTCTTCTTGTCCAATTATATCTAACATTAAGTTAAATCCATTCATCGCTGACCAATCTAAGAAAGCCTCATATTCATTCCAATCCCAGAATGACATTGTATATGAATAAGTACAGAAATTTAATGAATATCTTTCTTCATATGGAGTATCAATAACTATTTTTTCTCCAACTGAAGGCATTGTTTCCGGCATATTTAAGTTAGATCCCATCATAGGGTTATACATTACTTTTGCATAATTCTTTAAATAATAATTAAATCCTGATGCTAATGAAACTCCGTTATTTCCTCTAATAACTATTTTTCCATCTGCTCCATCTTCAACTTCAAATACATCATTTCCTGTTGAAGTTGCACTTCTCATTTCAAATATGAAATTATCCTTGTATTCATCACCTATTACTCTTCCAACCATATTAGTCATTTCACTTACAGTTTTTGAGTCAGCATATGATGTATCTGTAGTAAATTTATTATATTCAGTTTCCCATTTTGAACCTGCAAAATCAGTAGTTTCTATTGCTGTTTCCTTTGCAACTTCATCAGATACCTTCTTACCATATAACTCAATTTCAGCTATATTTGAATTATCATTGTTTGAAGAGAAAGTAACATCTATTCTTATTTTATTAACCTTTACATTTCCTGTATTATGTATGTCACCATCTATTGTTGCTAGGTCATTATTTTCTTTGGCTCCAATTTTTATAAAATTTTCACCATCTGATGATGCATATATATTGTAATGATAGTATCCTCCAATTTTATTAAAAACCTTAATTGAAGATAAATTATATGTGGCACCTAAGTCTATCTCTACCCATCTATAATGATTTGATGACTCCCAATAAGTTTCCTTATCTCCATCCATAGCTAAATTTACACTATGATTATTAGTGTTGCTTTTCGCTGTAATTGTAACACCCTTACTTATGGAATCATTCGTCCCAGCTTTTACTTCTACTGGTATTGATACTGTCAGTCCTGCAACACAAGTTACAGCTAATGCTCTTGCTATGTTTACCTTAATCTTATTTCTCATATTTACCCCCCCTATCAATATAGATAAGTAAAATCTTTCCATATTGTTCTGTTTTTTTTTGCATAAAAAAAAGCTGAAAAAGGCATAACAAAACCTCCTTCAGCTAATGCTCATAATACACTTATGATGACACACTCAAATTTTTTAAAATCATTAATATTTTATATTTATATAATAATTAGTACTTGTTTTTTTGTCAATACTCATTTTAAAACCTTTTCATTTCCTAAACTAATATTTATAGATTGCTATACTTTAATTATATACTAAAGATATTCTAAATCTTTCAATATGCATTGTAATATAAGCAACCTCATTTTCACATACTTCACAATCTAAAGTATTCCCTATTATCTTTGCAACATCCTTAGATATATTGTAAGAAAGCTTGTACTTTTCTTTTATTATATCTTTTAAATCATTTTCTATTTTCTTATTACTCATTACTCTTTCAATAGCAAATCTTATATGAATTAAAAATCTTGTATAATCTAAAGATTGTCTATCAATATAAATTCCTAGCTTGTCCTCTACATACTCAACAATAGTGTTACTTAAATATGCATACTTTATTGTATTAGCTAATTTACCATTATTTCTAGCTGAATGAATATGAATAGCTATAAATGCAACTTCACCATCAGGAATTTTCACATCTACTTCTTGCTCAATTCTTCTAGCTAATTTTGAAGCTAATTGAAACTCCTTATAATATAAAGTCTCTACCTCATTTAAAAATGGATTAATTATTTCTTGATTATCCCTTAATCTTTTTACAGAAAATGCTAAATGTTCTATAAGAGCTATATGTATACTTTCATTTAACTCTTCACCTAACTCATCTTGTATTTCTCCTAATGCTTCTTCGAAAGTCCCTATTAACTTATTATCTACAGTTGATACTATTTCATTAAAGCTTTTTTGGTTCTTATCATCTACAATCTCAAAAATCTTGCTTACTTTAGTACCTGCGGTAACTTTATCTCCAAATTTTCTACCAAAGCCTATCCCCTTTTCAAATAATATTTTTTCTGCGCCTTGATCTCTAACTAACAATACATTATTATTAATAGATTTCGTTACTGTTACAGTTTTAGTTAATTCCATTATTATCACCCGTCCCTTCACGAAAATGTTAACGTTATCAACATGTATAGACCACTTTTTAATAATAAATTAATTTTTAGTATATATCAAGTTATATTTACATTTTTTCTCATGAACTTTCCATTTGATTAAAAATTTCAAAAAAAAAGCTGCAGATTTGATTTTAATATTCAACAAAATCTGCAACCTAATATCTGATTTTATATCTATTCTACAACTATTTTGGTATAGTTTTTCTTTCCTCTTTTTATTAAAGCTGCTCCATCTTGTATGTCTTCTTCAGTGAATAATCTAGCTACTTCAGTAACCTTTTCACCATTAATAGAAAGACCACCTTGTTGGATTAATCTTCTACCTTCAGCTTTTGAAGGAACTATTTTAGTTTCAGCTATAACATCAAGAACAGTCTTTCCAAAGCTTTCAGAAGTAACTGTAACTGTAGGAACATTACTCATATCAACTCCACCAGCAAATAATGCTTCTGCGGCTGATTTAGCTTTGTTTGCTTCCTCTTCGCCATGAACTAGCTTAGTTATTTCATAAGCAAGAACTGTTTTTGCTTTGTTTATTTCAGCGCCCTCTAAAGCACCAAGTCTTCTTACTTCATCCATAGGTAAGAATGTTAATAATGCTAAACATTTTTCAACATCAGCATCATCTACGTTTCTCCAATATTGATAGAAATCAAATGGTGATGTTTTTTCTGGATCTAACCATAATGCTCCACCAACTGTTTTACCCATCTTTTGACCTTGGCTATTAGTTAATAATGTACAAGTCATTGCCATAGCTTGACCTTGAGCTTTTCTTCTAACTAACTCAACACCTGCAATCATATTTGACCATTGGTCATCTCCACCTAATTCCATTTTACAGTTATACTTTTGGTTTAATACATAGAAATCATATCCTTGCATTAACATATAGTTAAATTCTAAGAATGATAATCCCTTTTCTAATCTTTGCTTAAAGCATTCAGCACTTAACATTCTGTTTACTGAGAAGTGAACTCCTACTTCTCTTAAGAAATCAACATAATTTAAGTTTAGTAACCAATCTGCGTTATTTACTAATATAGCCTTGTCATCTGAAAAATCTATAAACTTTTCCATTTGCTTCTTTATGCAAGAAACATTATGCTCAATTTGCTCTTTTGTAAGCATAGATCTCATATCAGTCTTTCCTGATGGATCTCCAACCATTGCAGTTCCGCCACCTAATAAAGCTATTGGTCTATGACCTGCCTTTTGCATATGTGCCATAAACATCATTGCTATAAAGTGACCTACATGTAAACTATCAGCTGTTGGGTCAAATCCTATATAAAAAGTTATTTTCTCCTTTTCTAGCAATTCTCTTGTTTCTTCTTCATGAGTAAATTGCTTTATGTATCCACGATCTAATAACTCGTCTAAAACGTTAGCCATATCCTTACCTCCTATAAAAATTCATATATTTAGTATATATTTATTACTAGGTTTTATCAAGGAAATTTAATATTTGAAAGCCTTATATTTAAAATAAAAAGCTACCCTTATTGGGTAGCTTTAATTAATTTATTTAAATTTAATTATTTTCAATCCTATGCTACGTATTCTCTAATACATGCTGGTACTTCTTCAGTAGTATCAACGTTAACGTTAATGTATACATTAATACCAAATCTATCTGTTAATCCAGCTATCTTTCTAAACAATTCTGTTGAGTCTTTCATAGTACACTTAACAATATTTGATAACCCATCAATATAGATATTTTCAATATCATAATTAGATGAAATTATACCACATAACATGCCATAAAAACTTTGACAATCATCAACCCTATATTCATTAGTATCAACAAATCTAATACCTCTAGCTAATTGTAACATTGGTCTTGAATCGTCATCAATATAAACAGCATCGCCCTTAGCACTTATTTGTTGGTGGTTGGCTAATTCTATTAACCTTTTTGTTTTTCCAGAGCCTCTTCTTGCACAAAAAACTTGAATCATTGGAACCACTCCTTCTTTTTTAATTATTTTTTATAGTTAATCACCTTAATATTTTTATTTAAGGTGTAAGTTAAACTTTTTAATTATAATTAAAAATTCTAGTAACACACTTTTTAGCAACTAAAACTAAACTGTACTCACTTTTCTTTAAAGTTATTATTATCTATATAAATTTTATTATTCAAGGTTTATTGGTAAAACAACCTTAAAACAATTGTCTAGAGTTGAATTTATTAGCCTTACCTTTCTTTTCCCTTTGAATGCTTCCTTTATTCTTACTAATCCATTTCCATCATTAATAAATCTCTTTCCTTCATCTAAAGATATTAGCTTATCATAAATCCACATATTCCTCTTATTATAGCCCATATCTCCTAAAATATTACCCTTAGATACCAGTTGTCCTGGACTTATAATTATTACTGAGTTTTTAGTTAATACTATTTCTATTATCTTATCTATAATTGAATACTCCCTATACATTACTGAGTTTTTTACTGCTTCCATAATAGCAAAAACCGGATAATCTTTTGGTAATAACGTATACATTTTTTCTTCTGTTTTATCTATCATATCTAATAGAGTCCCATTTATCATAAATGATCTTGGATAATTATCATTAATCTTATTTATTATTCTTATTGCATTATTGGGAATACATATATTATTACTATCACAAAATACTAATAATCCTCCAAAAGTACATCTAAGCTTTCTATTTCGTTTATCCAAATAAGTTATCCCAGCACTTTCTAATAAAAACTGCTGATTTTCTCTAGTAATAGTTATTCCTTTACTTTTGAAATAATGTTCTATTAACTCTCTATTTAAAAACTCAGCACTACTATTTACTATTTGGCAGGTTTCAACTGTTAACAATTGATTTTCTTCAAATGCCGCTACTAGTTCTGATTTTCTCATAGTATCTGTAATAGAACCTCTTCTTATATGAAATGCACCAGTTTCTTTTATTTGATAAGGCTTTTGGCCACCATCAAATATTGTTATTATTCCAATATCAACTTCATCTAAATTTACAACTTCTACTTTTATTGGAATTGGGGGTTCACATCTTGAGCTAACAACTTGCTGGATTTTTTCTTCATCTAAAGCTTTTGCCTTATTAATTCCAACTAATCGTTTTGTTCTGTCCTCAACACCTATTATTAGATACCCTCTTCCCCCTTTAGAATTAGCTATGGCACATACATCCTTTGCAAGCTCCTTCTTTCCAGATTCAGAGGAAATGTCTATTTTTAGTTTGAAATCTAATTTAGTGCCTTCTCTCTGTTGTATTAAAGATAGTAGCTTTTTTTTATTCATAATATTTTACCTTAAACTCTCTCTAAGATATAATATTCAACTTAAACTAAAACTGCTAATTTTAGTATTAAATTTTAACAAAAATTTTATAGTAATATATTATATTTATTATATAAAAAAAAAGAACAAAGAAAATAACTTTATTGTTATCTTTTCCTTTGTTCTTTAACAATGGCTAATTTATATCCTTAATTTAAGAATACTCCTATAAACAATATTTATCAATATTTTCCACTAATTATTAATAAATATTTTTTAATATTAAAGACTATCCTTTACAACTCCAGTTCCTTTTATATTTATCTTAGTATTTACCTCTAATTCAGTAACACTTAAAGGATTATCAATATTTTCATGTGGATAATACATTTCAACTAATCTTTCAACATCAAAAATATCTAATCCCTCTTCCTTATATTTATTAAATAAGTATTCAACATATCCATTAATATACGCTTCTTCGTTAACCTCAATATAATCTATTGAACTACTATCCACAATTAATTTTCCTTGTATTTCACTTACAGATACATCAACATTAACATTTTTTATTAACTTATACTTACCATCTTGAAACTGAAGCTTATCTACAACACTACTATCCAATATTTGAAGAGTAATAAAATTTTGCTTATCTTGTGGGTTAGCAACTTCTAATGTACCACTCTTTGCATTACCCATCATAATATTGTACATTAAACTATTTACTACATCTATTTTTTCCACTAAAATATTATCTTTAAATATAGATGAACCTTGTATTTCTATCTTCTTATCTATAGCATTATCCTTTAATGCTATAGATGTTAATAATGCAGTATTACTTCCCATTAAAATATTACTTAAATAATAATTTATATTTGATTTTACAGCCTTAGGATTATACTTTTCCTTACCAACTAAATCATTTAAAAATAATCCTAAATACTCTTCATCAGTAGAAACAGTTTTTAATAACTCATCTACATCACCATAATATACAAAAGCACTTGGCTTCATTGAAAACTCACTATTATTATTAATCAAGTCTAAAAACTTTTTAATACCTTTTCTAGAGGCCTTTTCTGTAAATATATATGCCCTTGTTTGAGTATAATCTAATTTAAAGCTTGATACTCTATTTATATCACTTAATGCCTCTAATGCAGTCTTACCCTGGCCTTTGTAAATTATTCTTCTTCCTTTATCAGAACTATCATTTGTGCTTCTATATGGCTTAATACAATCTAAATAAACTATTGCCTCACCTAAATCATCTATATCAAAAATAATACTTGTAGGAAAGGTAACTTTATTAATGTCATGATAATCAAAACAGCCTGTTAAAAATAATGGTATAAATAATAAGACTAATAATAGTGAATATCTCCTTCTTTTATTTTTCACCACTCTCCTTACCTCCTGTTCCTATTATCTTTCTAGAAATCCTATCTAATTTTCCTCTAAAGAATACATCCTTAAATCTATATTCACTTAAACTACCTAGTGGGAATAAGAAAGGATAACCCACAGATTCTAATTCTGATATTTGAATAACATAAATTAATGAGGCACATAAAAATCCTGGTATTCCAAGTAATGATGATGATAACATTATTACTATTGACCAAAATGAAACAGCTCCATATACCTTAGGTATTAGGAAGTAACTTAATGTACTTATTGCAACTACTATTATTGTTATTCTTGATGCTATTCCTGCTCCAACTGCTGCATCACCTAAAATAAGAGCTGAAACTATACTCATTGCTCCACCTATTGGATGTGGAAGCCTTAAACCAGCTTCTTTTATAAGTTGAAAAGCTAACATCATAATCAGTACTTCTACAACGGTAGGCAATGGCACGCCAGCTCTAGATACTGCAAGCCTAAAAACAAAAAGACTCGGTATCATAGAGAAATGATATGTAATAATTGCAACATAAAGTCCTGGTAAAAAAGATGCAATTAAAAATGCACACCATCGTAATACTCTATTAAAGTTTGTATAGTGCCTATTTATATAATAATCATCTGGCATTTGAAAATTTTCTAAAAAGAAATATGGTACTGTAACTACAAATGGTGTACCATCTACTAATATTCCTATACGTCCTTCAAATATTTTTGCTGCAACTTCATCTGGCTTTTCAGTATATCCTACTGTATCAAAAAATGAATGTTGATGCTTTAAATTTACTTCTATATAATTAGAATCTAAAACAAATCGCAAATCTAAATTTTTAATTGTATCTTTCACCTTACTTACAAGCTCTTCTGGTGCAATGCCCTTTATATATGCAATTGCAACTGCAGTTTGTGATTGCTCTCCAACTATAACTGTTTCAAACTTTAAATCTGGATTTTTAACACGTCTACGGATTAATGCAACATTATCTACTATAAGCTCATTAAATCCTTCTCTAGGTCCCTTTAATACTGCTTCTGTTTCTGGAATTCCAATACCTCTCCTTGGGAAATTTTTAACTTCACAAAAGATTATTTCATTAAAATCTTTTAAAATTAAAATTACATCTCCAGATAAAACATGCATAAGTGCATCATCTAAATCTGTTGCCATTCCTGTTGCACTTATATCAAGTACCTTTTCTAATAAATCATTTGGATTTTTTATACTTGTATTTTTTAATTCTCCAAATCCTCTTAATGGTAATATTAAGTACTCCATCATCCATTGACCATTACATAAATCATCTATGAATACTAAAGTACCATCTCCTATTATTGTTTTAACATCCCTATATTTAACGTCAAAACATCCTTCAAATCTTTCTTTTACATAATTTAAATTCTCCATTTGCATCACCTAAGCATATTATTCCTCTCACCATGTTTAATATTCATTTTTTTGAGAATAATAAAATAGAATTATCTTATCTCATAGCAATAATTAAGTTTATATTTAGAGTTGGAGGAGAAAAAATGAATAAATTATCAGCAAAGCACTTTATACTTTTTATATTTGGTGTTACATATATATCTTTTAAAACCTATCCTTCTTTATTCATTGCAGAAGGGGGAAGAGATACATGGCTATATACATTAGCTATTTACTTAATTTTCTTTGCATTTGCCATGTATTTAATTTATGTTATGGATTCTAGAAAAATTTATAATATAAATGAAGTTTTTACTCAAGGGTTGTCTAAAACCTTAGGAAATGTATTTTTATTTTTATTTGCATTTGGATTATTTTTAGCTTCACTTGAATGTGCAGCAGTAGAAACCAATATAGTAAAATCTTGTTTTTTCCTTGGAACTCCTAGTTGGTATATAATCGCATTTTTCCTTTTACCATCGGTGTTCCTAATTGGTAAAAGTATACGTTCATTTTTAATTTTTGTAATTACTATTATATCTTCATTAGGTGTTAATACTGTTATCCTAGCTATACTTACTGAAAAATATAAGGATATAAAATATATTATGCCTGTTTTTGCAGGGTCTATAGGTAGTGAATTTTTATCAACATTCCTATTAGTTTTAGGCTCACTATCTGCTTTTGTTATTTCTTTACCATATCTAAGATATTTAAATAATGGTAAGGATTTAAGAAAACATAGCTTTATAGCATTAGGTATATTAGGTATTGTATGTATTTATGTACTAATTGGAATATTATCAACCTTTGGTCCACTTAGAGCTGCTAATCTCTTTTACCCTGAATTTACTCAAAGTCAAAGAGTTCAGCTTGTCAGTTTTATAGAATTTGCTGATTTCTTTTTCTTATATCAAACAGTTATGGGCTTTTTCTTAAAATATATAATTTCAGCTTGTGGAGTTTATATAATATATAAAAAATATATAAAAAACCATAAATATTTTATTACAGTTTATACTCTAGCAATCTTTATATTTGGAACATTTTTATCAAGAAATAATTATATTTTATTTTACCTACTTAAGTACTATCAATATATTAATTTAATATTATTTGTGGCTGTTCCACTTATTGCATTTACTGCCTTCAGCTTAAGATCTAAGAAAAAATAATTTATTTTTCTATCTTTTATAAAAGGATGTTTGTTGCATTTTTTCCAATTTATGCTATAATAATAGTGTAATAAAAATCATTAGGAAATTCTATGATAATATCATTAAAGTACCCCTTTTCCTTAGGTGTATAGTTAGTAGTTATCAAGATTCACCCTATGGATTTTAAGGAGGTATATAAAATGGAAGATAAGAAAATTATCTGCAAAGACTGTGGAAAGGAATTCATTTTTACTGTAGGAGAACAAGAATTCTACAAAGAAAAAGGGTTTGAAAATGATCCTGTTAGATGCCCAGATTGCAGAAGAGCTAGAAAAGCTCAAAAGATGAATAGAGACAGAAGATAATTAATTGAATTGTTTGGAGTTGCATAAGCAACTCCTTTTTTTTATTTTTTAAACTTAATACTTTTTATGCAAATTCCTAAGTTTGGTTGACATAAAATTTTGGTAATTTTATAATATTAACTATATGATAACGTAATAAATTTATAGTTAGGATATAAAAACATTTAAAGAAAAAGAAAAGGGGTGCTATATTTGGAAAACGTAGCAGAAAAGAAAAAAGTTATTTTCAGTGGTATTCAACCATCTGGTAATTTAACTTTAGGAAATTACTTAGGAGCATTAAAAAACTGGGTTAAACTTCAAGATGAATACGATTGTTTCTTCTGTGTAGTTGATTTACATGCTATAACAGTTAAACAAGTTCCTGCTGATTTAAGAAAAAGAACTCTAGAAGTTTTAGCTATTTATATAGCTTGTGGTATTGATCCTGAAAAAAATACATTATTTATTCAATCTCATGTACCAGCTCACTCTGAAGGTGCTTGGCTTTTAACATGTAATACTTATATGGGTGAACTTTCAAGAATGACTCAATTTAAAGATAAATCTCAAAAACATGGTGATTCTATCCCTGCAGGTTTATTTACTTATCCAGTACTTATGGCTGCAGATATTTTATTATATAACACTGACTTAGTTCCTGTTGGAATTGATCAAAAACAACATCTTGAACTTGCTAGAGACTTAGCTGGTAGATTTAATAATGCTTATAGCCCAACATTTAAAGTTCCAGACCCTTATATACCACCTGTTGGTGCAAAGGTTATGAGCTTACAAGATCCATCTAAAAAAATGTCAAAATCAGATGATAATCCAAATAGCTACATCTTAATTATGGATACTCCTGATGTTATAAGAAAGAAAATATCTAGAGCTGTTACTGATAGTATAGGCGTTGTAAATTACTGTGATGAACAACCAGGAGTTAAAAACTTACTTGATATTCTTATTTCAATTAAAGGATATTCAAAAGATGAAGTTGTTGACCTTTATAAAGGAAAAGGTTATGCTGACTTAAAGAAAGATGTTGCAGATGCAATAGTTGATGAATTAGCTCCTATCCAAGAAAGAGTTAATAACTTACTTAAAGATAAAAAAGCCTTAGAAGAAATATATAAACTAGGTGCTGAAAAAGCTAACTATGCTGCTATAAAAACACTTAGAAAAATGCAAAAGAAAATAGGTCTTATACCAAGATAATAAATAAAAAATAATAGAAACAGCCAAAAGGCTGTTTCTATTATTTTTCCCATGGTTTTGTATTTAAATATTCTATAAAATCTTCTCTAAGTTCTTCTCTCTTTAATGCAAACTCAACTGTTGCTTGTAAGAAACCTAACTTATCTCCAACGTCGTATCTTCTTCCTTCAAAATCATATGCATACATAGCTTCATTTCTTATTAATGTCTCTAATGCATCTGTTAATTGAATTTCATTTCCCTTACCAGGTTTAGTATTTTCTAATATCTCAAAAATTTGAGGTGTTATTATGTATCTTCCTAAAATAGCAACATTACTTGGTGATTCTTCTATCGCCGGCTTTTCTACTAATCTCTTAACCTTATAAACTCTATCTTCAATATGAATCCCATCAACTATTCCGTATTTATCAACATTTTCAGGCGCTACAGTTTGAACTCCTAATATTGTTGTTTTATATTCATTAAAACAATCTATTAATTGTTTTAAACAAGGAACCTCACTATCAACAACATCATCACCTAGCATTACAGCAAATGGTTCATTACCTACGAAGGATTTTGCACAATGAATAGCATGACCTAATCCTCTTGGTTCCTTTTGTCTTATATAGTGAATATCAACCATATCAGATATGCCTCTAACCAACTCAAGCATTTCTTGCTTTCCAGCCTTTTCAAGTTCCATTTCTAATTCAACAGATTTATCAAAATGATCCTCAATTGACTTTTTATTTCTTCCTGTTATTATTAGTATTTCTTCAATTCCAGATGCAACTGCTTCTTCAATAATGTATTGAATTGTTGGTTTATCAACTATTGGTAGCATTTCCTTTGGTTGAGCCTTTGTTGCTGGTAAAAATCTTGTTCCAAGACCAGCCGCTGGTATTATAGCCTTTCTTACTTTCATTTTATTACCTCTCTAACTAAGTAAAATTTTAGTATACATAACTGACAAGCCAAAATTAAATTTGGTCATTGAAAGTTACTCATTCTCAATTACTAGAACGAGTTTTATATTAATATAATAACATAATGTAATTGGCAATACTATATTTAGTACCTTAATATTACCATTCGTAAACCCTATTTTTACATGTAATATTTTGTTGAAAAAAAACATATATAATGTTATTATTATATCAAATTTTACAATTTAACAAAAAAAATTAAAAAAATCTTGCCAATTTATTAATTAATTAATTAATAAAAAAATTAAAAAGACAGAAAGAGGTACACATATGAAAAATAAAACAAGAGACTCTATAGTAGTAGGGTTTGCATTATTTTCAATGTTCTTTGGTGCTGGAAATTTAATCTTCCCACCATCACTAGGAAATAAATTAGGAGATCAATACTTATTGGGTATTTTAGGATTTATCCTAACAGGAGTAGGTCTACCTTTACTTGCTATATTAGCTTGTTCTAAAGGAAATGGTACATTTGAAAGTATTACAAATAAAATAGGTACTAAGTTTACATTAATTCTTACAACAGTTTTATTCTTTGCTATAGGTCCATTACTAGCAATACCAAGAACTGCTGCAACTACTTTTGAAATTTCAATATTGCCTTTCTTCCCTACATGGTCACCTATAATAGTAATGGCAATTTATTTCTTAATAAATTTATTCTTTGTTCTAAAACGTTCTTCTATTATAGATACAATAGGTAAGTTTTTAACACCTGCATTAATAATTGTATTAACTATAGTAATTGTTAAAGGAATAATAGATCCAATTGGTGAATTAGTTCCTACAGGTGCTACTAATATACTATCAATGTCTTTACTTGAAGGATATCAAACAATGGATGCATTAGGTGCATTACTATTTGCTGGTGTTATTACTTCTTCTATAGTTGAAAAAGGCTATAAAGGTTCAGAAGTAAAATCAGTTTTATTAAAAGCTAGCCTTATTGCTGTTGTTGGTTTAGCCTTTGTTTATGGTGGTTTAACATTTATAGGCGCTCATACTGTTAATTTAGTTGATTCTGGAATTAGTAATACTGCATTATTAGTATTCATAGCTAACAAAATTCTAGGAACTTTTGGTTTAATATTAATCGGAACTGCTATAGGACTTGCTTGTTTAACTACATCAATCGGCTTATTAACTGCTGGTGCCACTTTCTTCGAAAAGGTAAGTAACGGAAAATTATCATATAAATTTAATGCTATAGCTATTTCTTTAATGAGTTATATAATAGCTTGTCAAGGTGTTGATAAAATTGTTAAATTATCAGTTCCAATATTAAATGTTTTATACCCAGTAGCTATTACAATTATTGTTGTTACTCTACTTAATAAATTCTTAACTAATATTATTGCTATTAGACTAGCAGTTTATACTTCTTTAGTATGTGGATTCTTATTCTCATTCTTTGGAGATGCATTAAGCTTTATGCCTTTAGCTGGAGTTGGATTTGGTTGGGTTATTCCTACTATTATAGCTTTAGTTATTGGATTATTTATAAAAACTAAAAAAACAGCTTAATATAAAAAGGGGCTGTATCAAAATAAATTTTGATACTAGCCGATAAGAAAAGGAGGATTCGAATTTGAATCCTCCTTTTTGTGTATAATATTTTTATGAATACTAATAATTTAAAAAGCAAAAATATTATACATATTCATCAAGTAGTTTTCCCAATTAATTTAGAAATTATTATACCAAAAAATGATTCAGTAAGAACACTATATGAAGTAACGGAGGGACTAGATTATTCACAATTATACAAAGCATACTCTACTATTGGTAGAAATTCTGTAATCTTACCTGAAACATTATTTAGAATATTAGCTTATGGTTATATGGAGGGAATATACTCAAGCCGTAAACTTGAAAAGGCATGTAAAAGAGATCTTAATTTCATATGGCTTTTGCAGGGGCAAAAGGCTCCGAGCCATAATACAATTGCTAGATTTAGAAGTAAAAGATTAGAAAGCTGTGTAGAAGATTTATTTTATCAATTTGTTATAGAATTAGAAAAAAGGAATGAAATAGAGTTTAAAAACTTATTTGTTGATGGAACAAAAATCGAAGCGGATGCTAACAGATATACTTTTGTATGGAAGAAAACTACGGATATTCTTGAAGAAAAGCTTCAAAAAAAATTTAAAAAAATAGTAATGGAAATATCTGATGTTTTCAATATAACTATAGAAATTTCTGATTCTAAAATCGAGGTTGAAGATGCAATATTTATAAATGAAAAATTATTAGAAATAAAAGAAAATCAAGGTGTAAATTTTGTTTATGGAAAAGGACGTAGAAAAAGCAAACTTCAGAAATATGTAGAAGCTCTTATTGATTTTATAGAAAAACAAACCAGATATGATGACTATAATAGCATTTTCAATGGTCGAAATAGTTTTTCAAAAACTGATCATGATGCAACCTTCATGCATATGAAAGAAGATCATATGAAAAATGGTCAACTCAAACCTGGATATAATGTACAAATAGGAGTAGAAGGTGAATATATAGTTGGAGTTGATATTTCAAGTGAAAGATCTGATCAACTTACTTTTATTCCATTCTTAGAAAAGCTTGAAAAGAACTTAGGACAAAAATATGAAGCTATAGTTGCTGATTCAGGATATGAAAGCGAAGAAAATTATACTTATTTAGAAAATAATAATCAAATGGCATTTATTAAGCCACAAACATATGAAAAATCAAAAACTAAAAAGTTTAAAAATGATATAAGTAAAAGAGAAAATATGCAATATAATGAGGAAGAAGATTACTATATTTGTGCAGCTGGTAAGAAGCTTTTTAATAAAGGAACAAGAAATAAAACTTCTAAATCAAATTTTAAATCTATAGTTCATATATACGAAAGCGAAAGCTGTTTAGGTTGTGAATATAAAAGTAAGTGTACAAAGGCAAAAGGTAATAAGCTATTATATGTATCAAAAAATTTCGTAAGGCTTAGAAAAGATTCAATAGAAAATATATCAACTAAAGAAGGTATATTATTAAGAGTTAATAGATCTATTCAGGTCGAGGGAGCATTTGGAGTAATTAAGCAAGATTATGGTTTC
>NZ_JAASHM010000043.1 GCF_019734195.1 Clostridium sp. K13
TGTATAAAATTTTGAACAATTAAAAAGGAGTTGTATTCAGACTGAATTTATTAATTCAATCTGATACAGCTCCATTTATTTTATAAATTTATTCTTGTTCTTTTTTTAAGCTAGCTTCAAGTACAGATACTCTTGCTCTTAATTTTTTTAATTCAGAGTTAATTGATGTTAAGTCAAATCTTAAATCATTAATTTTTTCTAATAATCTAGTATAGTTTATATACATTGATATACCTCCTTTTAAAATAAGTTATTAAATATAAAATAAGTAAATTTATTTTATAATCAGCTTTCCTTGGACCTTACCATTAACTAAAATACTCACTTTATTTCTATTAAGGAATAGTTGAAAATCAACAGGTGTAGTTATATTTAAAAATACAGTTCTAAATAACACTTCAACTAGTGATATTCTTTTCCAAGTTATATTTTCTGAATGATTTAGTAAGCAAAGTTTTTCTTCTAAAGTTAACTCTTCTTCATTTTTTTCAAGAAAGAAATAATATTCATTTACTATAAAAGAAAAATGTTTTCTAGGTAGTTTTAAAACAAATGTCTTGTTAGTATCTTTATGTACTAATAAATAAAATCGCTTCATGATGTTAAAACTTCATCACCTCCTTCAACTTTAAAAATTGAATTCTTGATGGATACCTTAGTTTATTTTCTAATTTACCTATAGTAACTGGACTTATTTTGCATTGAGCTGCTAATTCTTTTTGAGAAAGATTTAAAGATAGCCTATTATTTAAAATAATTTGGGGATAATCTTTAATAAGAACAAATTCATAATACTCATCACAAAGATATTTAAAATCAATATTTAGTAATGAGCAGAAGTTCTTAAAATCTTTAGGTTTTAAAAAGCCACAATCAAAATCAAGATTTTTAGTACTTTCTATTAAAGCTTTAGTTGAGTGATAAAACTGTTCAAAGCTAATACCACGACTAATGACTTTATCCATGTAAGCGTCATAAATCCTAAGTTTTTTAAGCTCATCAAATAAGTTAAAATCAAGGTGTCCAAGCATTGCAATTTGGTAAGGAGAGCAGATGTTATATTAAGAGAAATAGAAAAATATCTACCACAGATGTATAAGTCATTAATGAATATATATCAGCATTTAGGAGAAGAAGATGAAGAGAAAGTAACTATTGAAGAGTACGAAAAAATAGATGGCATTTCTATAGATTTTGGAGTAATGCAAAGAACTAGAAAGGCCTATGTAATAAAAGGAACTTTTAAGTGGGATGATATTGGAAGTTTCAGTGCTTTAAGTAGGTATTTAAGCGAATATAGAAACAATAAGATAAGCAATAATGTTTATATTCAGGATTGTGAAAATTGCTCCATATTTGGTGGAAATGAAAAACTTATTATTGGGTTTGGAGTTAAAGACTTGGTTGTTGTTGATGCAGGAGATGTCATCCTGGTTATGGATAAAGACAAGGATCAAGAAATTAAGCATTTGCTTAATGATATTAATGATAGTCCTGAATTTGGAGCGTTTATTTAATGTTAAGTTAAAAGTGATAAATTGAGTTTTAATAGTAAATTCAATTTATCACTTTTTTATTTGGATAAAAATACATATAAATATTGCAGAAAATATCTTTAAAAGATAATATTTAAATATAAAGTTTATAATAGGGGGAAAAATTAAAGTATAATTAGGTAAAATTTTAAGATATAAATATAAATAAAACCAATGAAAGGTGATTTTATGAGTTGCATATTTAAGATTAAAGAAGGGTTTAATAGTTTTACAAATACTGAAAAGAAATTAGCTGAGTATATTCTTGAAAATAAAGATGAGGTTATAGGTTTATCAGCTCAGGATTTATCTGATAAAGCTGACATTTCACCGGCAGCAGTGGTTAGGTTTTCAAAAACTCTTGGATATAAGGGTTTTACTGCATTAAAGGTAGATTTGGCAAAAGATAGAGATGAAAAAGAAAATGATACTAGTGTAATTATAAATGAAGACGATACTATAAAGGATATAATGAGGAAAGTTAAGGTTTCTAATATATCAAGTATTGAAGAAACTATGGAATTAATGAATATTGATACTATAAAAAATGCTATAGAAGCTATGACTAAAGCTAAAAGAATTTATTTATTTGGAATAGGTGCTTCAGGATTAGTTGCAATGGATTTACAACAAAAGCTTCTTAGAATAAATAAAAGTACTTTATATCAAATGGATCCACATACTCAAATATCATCAGCTGTACATATTGAAAAGGGCGATATAGCAATAGGAATAAGTTATAGTGGAGAAACAAAAGAGGTTAATCTTCCTTTAAGATTGGCAAAAGAAAATGGAGCAGAAACTATAGCTATTACTAGATATAATAAAAATTCACTATCTAAAATTGCAGATTATACTATATACTTACCAAATTATGAAAAAGAATTAAGAGTTGGTGCTATAACTTCAAGAATAGATGCATTAACAATAATTGATATATTATATTTAGGTATTGCTAAAAATGATTTTGGTAAAACTAAAGAATATATTAAAACAACAAGAGATATTGTACATAGTATTAAGTAATTTAAGGTTAAAAAATATATAAATATATGAACAAGCTGAATATATTATAGAAAAATCTATATCTACGTTTTCTATATAATTAAATAAAAAAGTATACCAGAAGTTGAAATAAAGATTCTTAAAAAAATACGAATAAAGAGAAAGAACCTATATCAAAATTTAAATAAGTATTTTGATATAGGATTTTTTCTATTTATATAGCTATTTCCTCATTATTATTTCCTTGGTTTAATAATTTTGAAGATGTAACTTTTATACCAATAGCACCAATTGGAGCAGTTACTAAAACACTTAGGATAGCAATAGCTTGCATTATTTCTCCGCCAACAACTCCCATTTGAAGAGGTATTCCAGCTTTTGCTGATTGG
The DNA here is from genome assembly GCF_019734195.1 of Clostridium sp. K13. Taxonomy (GTDB): domain Bacteria; phylum Bacillota; class Clostridia; order Clostridiales; family Clostridiaceae; genus Clostridium. The sequence goes on from NZ_JAASHM010000043.1 coordinate 2,930, forward strand.
ACAGTTGCTTTAGGTAAATATGCAATTACACAAAAAACTCTTTCTTTAAATGATAAATCAGTACCTATTAATGAAATAACTACACCTATAGAACGTACAGTTAAAGATATAATAAGCATTCCTATACCAATCCACAGGTATTCACCAACAAGACTTGGATTAATGGCCATACCTACAAAGGTAAATAAATATAACTTTCCATACTTCCAAACAACATTAATTCCATCTTGAATTTTTTTAGCGAGATCATCTAAATAAGTTCTTAAGAAAAATCCATAAATCATTATAGTTAATAATGAATTAAACATTTTTAAATGAAAATTATTTTCTACAAATCTAATTAATAAACATATAAATAAAGAAAAAACAACTCTAAATCCATTAATATTTATAGACTTTAAAATACTCTTAGTCAAAAGGGAAAGAAGCCATCCAATAGCAATACTTATAAGTATAGTAAGAGGAATTGATATAAGTTCTTTAGAAATAGATACTGATTTTCCACTTACACCAGACATATAAATACCTAAAAATGTTGTAAATAAGGTAATTGCAACTGTATCATCTGCAGAAGCACCTACTAAAAGCATTTGTGGTATTGCCTTATCTTGTCCAATTTTTCTTCTTATTAAATCAACCATTGAAGGAACTAAAACAGCTGGACTTACAGCTGCAATTATAAAGCCTAAAATAGCTCCTTGTACAAAGGTGAATTTTAAAAATATCATAGATAAAAGAGCAATAGTTAATCCTTCTAAGGTGGCAGGAATAATACTTAATAAAACAGCAGGTCTGCCTATTTGTTTCATTTGATTTAGGCTTATTCCTAGTCCTCCTATAAATAATACTGTTACGAGTGCAACATCTTTAATATAGGGTGCTATATCTAATGTTATTTTTGGAATAACATTTAAAAATGAAGGGCCTATAAACATACCTAGTAAAATCATTCCGATAAGGGATGGAAGTTTTATAAATTCTACTAGCTTTCCTGCATAATTTGCTAAAAGCCCAATTAAAAATAGACTTAAAATGATTAAAAAAACTTTCGTTAACATACTAATTCTCCTTAAAGTTGTATTTAAATTTGATGAAGAACTGAATTTTATATTTCAGTTATAAATAAAAAAAGCTAATGATTTCTACAACAAAAAAAGTTGTAGAAGTCATTAGCTATAATAAGCGGTTTTGATAATTATCAAGGGAGAACTTCATTCCCTACGTTTTTTGATTATATCATAAGCAAATATATATTTCAATAAAACTAATATTGGAATGATATTAGTTTTAAAACCATTATGTTTATAGGTATTATTTTTTTGTTTAGGGGAACTTAATAAGTAAGAGGGTAAAGGAGTGAAGCAAATGAAAAGTACTAAAATAATTAAGTTAGCTTTAATATCTATATTAATAGGTGGAATTTCAGGATTATTCATAGGTATATTTTTAATACTATTAGAAAAAGCTGTTGATTTAAATTTAAAATATTATTGGTTAATATTTATTTTACCTTTATCAGGAGTTTTTATGACTTATCTTTATACAAAGTTTGGTGATAATTCTCAAAAGGGAAATAATTTAATAATAGAAGATATAAATGGTAGTAAAGAAGAAATAAAATTTATTATGGCTCCTTTAGTTTTTTTAGGGACTATATTAACTCATCTTTTTGGTGGATCAGTAGGTAGAGAGGGTTCAGGAGTGCAAATAGGGGGAACAGTAGGAAGTTCTTTAGCTAGAAGTTTTAAAAGTACAGTAGATGAAAAGAAAATTTTGTTAATAAGTGGTGTTGCGGCAGGATTTTCATCAGTTTATGGGACACCTATTACAGCAACAATATTTGCTTTAGAAATAGCTAATATAGGTAGTCTAAGTTATAACTCCATGGTTCCAGCGATAATAGCTTCTATTACTGGGAATGCCGTTGTTAAGTTATTAGGAGTAAAGCATAGTCATTATAAAATACCACCAGTTGAAGCTTTTACATTAATAATGGTATTAAAAGTAATTGCAATGGCAATTTGTTTTGGGTTAGCAAGCAGATTATTTGTATATATGACTCATTGGTTTAAAAAGGTATTAGGAAAGTACTGCAAAAATTCTTATTTAAAGATATTTATAGGTGGAACCTTAATGGTAATAGCAACATTAATTTTAGGAAATAGATTATATAATAATTTAAGCCTTGGATTATTAAGTGATGCATTTGAGGGTAATGTTCCTTATTTGGCATTCATAATAAAACTTATATTAACAACTCTTTGTTTGGGAGCTGGATATCAGGGTGGAGAAGTTACGCCTTTATTTGTTATTGGAGCTACTCTTGGAGCAACTTTATCACATATATTTGGAGTTCCATTTGCATTTGCAGCAGCATTAGGGTTTGTTGGAGTTTTTTCTGGTGCAACTAATGCACCTATAGCCTGTTTTATGATGTATGTGGAGCTTTTTGGAGCTAATGATATAGTTTTTGCAATGATGGTTTGTATAATAGCGGTTTTTGTATCAGGGCATAAAGGAATTTATACATCACAATTATGGAATGAATAAAATACAAACAAAAATTAATATTGACATATATAACGTTCGTGATATAATACGTATGTAAGATAAAAAAACTCGTATATAATCGGTAATATGGTCCGAATGTTTCTACCTACTAACCTTAAATTAGTAGACTACGGGGAGTTGCAGAGTTAATAAGATTTTAATTTATAGCAACGCCTCAATTTATTTTGAGACGTTGTTTTTTTTAGGACACAATTTACATTAGAGGTATGTTGCATAAAATATTCACCAAAATTTAGTAACAGCCGATTAGATATAAAAGGGAAGTTTATAGTTATTAGAAGTACTAATACAAAGATGAGAGGAAGATAACCTAATGAAATGTGAAAAGAATTATGAAACGGATATTAATTTAACTTATGGGGTTGATGATAATCCAAGCTTACCAAAGAAAATTTTATTTGGAATTCAGCATATATTTGCAGCATTTGGTGGAATAATAGTAGTTCCATTAGTAATAGCAAGTGCACTTGGATTAGATGCAACAACTACTACGGCGTTAATAAGTGCAACAATTTTAGCATCTGGAATAGCAACTATAATACAAGCTAAGGGAATTGGAAAAGTAGGATCAAGAGTTGCTTGTATAATGGGAACAGACTTTACGTTTGTATCTCCATCGATTTCAGTAGGATCAGTTCTTGGGTTACCAGGAATAATTGGTGCAACTATCCTAGGCGCATTTTTAGAAATTATATTAAGTTTCTTTATAAAACCATTAATGAAGTTATTTCCACCATTAGTAACAGGTACAGTTGTATGCTTAATTGGATTAACTTTATTACCAGTAGCTATAGATTGGGCCGCAGGAGGCGTAGGAGCTTCAGATTATGGTAGCTTAAGAAATATAGGAATAGCAGGATTTGTATTAGTAATAACACTTATATTAAATAGATATGGAAAAGGTATAATAAGTAGTGCTTCTATACTTATAGGAATGATTGTTGGATATATTATTTGTATTCCGTTAGGAATGGTTGATTTTAATGCTGTTAAAGAAGCAAGCTGGATTTCAATTCCTAAGATATTTGAGTATGGAGTAACTTTTGATTTTAAAGCATTATTAGCATTTTTACCAGCTTATTTTGTAACTACAATTGAAACAGTTGGATGCTTAAAGGCAGTTGGAGAAAGTTCTAATATAGATATGAAAGAGGAACAAGTTGGTGCAGGTGTTTTAGCAGATGGTGTAGGTAGTATAATTGGTGGAGTAGTTGGTTCATTCCCTAATACATCATTTAGCCAAAATGTTGGAGTTATATCATTAACTAAGGTTGCTAGTAAATATGTAGCTGTTATGGCTGGTATAATATTAGTTGTACTTGGATTTTTACCTAAGGTTGCAGCATTAGTAACTCAAATACCACAACCTGTTTTAGGGGGCGTTGGAATAGTTATGTTTGGTACAGTGGCAGCTGCTGGTATAAAGACTTTAAGTAAGGTTAAACTTACAGAGCGTAGTTTATTAATAATTGCTACATCTATTGGATTAGGCTTAGGAGTAACATTTAGACCAGACTTTATTGCTCAGTTACCAGAAGGAATCAAGATGGTATTTTCATCAGGAATTTCTATTGGAACTATAGTAGCTTTAGTACTAAATTTAGTTTTAAAAGAGGATAAAGTTACAAGTGAAAAAATGGATAATGTAGTAACAGCATAAGATAATATCAATCTCAGTAATCTAAAATTTTGATTACTGAGATTTTTTTATTTAATTTAAAGTTAGGTAACACTATTATGTATAGAGAAAATAAATTTGTGATATAGTTACAAAATAAATTTACTAAGAAGTATATACTTACTAAGTAGCATAGATAAAAATATTATTACAGTAGATAATTCAAGAGAAAGTGGATATAAAAGTACTAATGCATACTATGATAAAAATGATGGAGAAATAGCTAAAAAATTTAAAGAACCTATTAATTATGGGAATATTTTTGTGCTTTCAATACCAGTTGGAAGTTTTATAGGCTATTTATTATTAAGAAATAAAAGGATAAAAAGAAAAGAAGATGAGCAAAATGAAAATTGTAAATTAGGAAGAAACAATCCATTTATAAATACGTATTTAATACCATTCATTGGTGGATTATTTGGAGCTTTTACCTTTTCTATTTCATATGGATATTTTAAAGAATTGGGTTATTCAACAGTTTAAATTATGGAAAAATAACTTTATTTAATATAAGTGATAAATATCCAGCTGTATTTAATGTTGGATATATTGGACTATTAATTTTAGGTGTATTATTTATGTTAGGAGCATATTTATTACCTAAAAAATATTAAGTGAATAATTATATTTATAAATGTGATATAAAATTGTTTAAATACAAGTTTATATCACATTTTTTATTAAGAAAAACAAATGAATACAGCTTATATATGATGGAAAGAATATAAATAATGAAAATTAATAACTAAAACTATTGAAAGAGAGAAGAAAATGATAGAAATTTTAAAAAAGATAGATAATACGATTTTTAGATGGATAAATGTGAAATTTAGAAACAAGACTTTTGATAAGATAATGCCAATTATAACTTCAGCAGGGAACTTAGGGATTGTATGGATAATAATATCTGTTTTGCTAATGACAAAACAAGATTATAGAGTATTAGGACAAATGATACTTATGGCACTTATAATTACAACTATTTTAGGTGAAGGAATAATAAAACATATTGTAAAGAGAAAACGACCATTTTACGGTGATAGTGATAAAGAACTTTTAATATCAAGGCCAATTACCTATTCATTTCCATCAGGACATACTGCATCATCTTTTGCTGTGGCTGCTGTTTTTATAGAGACTGATAATGCAGCTTCTTTAGAAATAATATTATTGGCAAGCTTAATTGCTTTCTCTAGGATTTATTTAGGTGTACATTATCCTTCAGATGTTATTGGAGGCGGAATAATAGGTTTTTTATGTGGATTATTAACTGTAATGTTATTTTTAGGAAAACTTTATTAGATATAAACAATTTATTTAAAGGAGATTGAAGGTATGACTAATATAAATGATATACTTCAATATATGAGTAAATACGGATATTTATTTTTGGGTATTATAGTTTTTTTAGAATATCTAAATTTGCCAGGCTTACCTGCAGGATTAATAATGCCAGCTGCAGGTATATTAGTTAAAGCCGATGGATTAAATTTTATATATACCCTTATAATATCAGTTATTGCTGGACTTTTAGGAAGTTTTGTTTTATATGCTTTAGGGCATTATTGTGGAAAACCTATTTTAAACAAATGGGAAAACAAGTTTCCTAAATCCAAAAGGGCTATAGACAAAATTTTTATGTATATAGATAAATATGGGAATATGGGTATTCTTATATCTAGGATTATTCCTGTTGCTAGAACATTAATATCATTAGTGGCAGGTACATTTAATGTTAAGCTTATACAATTTACTCTGTATTCAGCTATAGGTATTACTATATGGAATTTTGTATTTATATATGCAGGATATGCTTTTGGATATTTATTTTTAAAATAAAATATTTTTAAAATTATATATGAAATAGAAGTTTTTTGTGTTAAAATTGTAATAAATTAACAAAAGTTTAATAGTATAATGAAAGATGCAGAAATAAAAAGGGGTAATTCGTTAACGACTTAATGTTAATGGTATGGGAGGATAGTATGAACTTTAAAGTGCTAAATGGGGATATTAATTTTCCAGATGAATTTATTAAGCTAAATGAGATAAGAGCAGAATTTTTACAAGAAGCTTTTAATTCAGTTCCAACATTCACTGAAGAATGTACAAAAAGGTTTAATAGTATTGAACAATTATTAAAAGATGGAGAAAGCTTTGGATATGAATATTTAGAAAGGTATATTTCTAAAGGAATAAAAATTATTAATGAGTTTGGAATAACTGAAATTGATAATAATACATTTAATAAAAAATATTATCTAAATAGTTATTGTACATGGGAAAATACTTTAGAGGAAATAAAGAGTAATAATAAAGAAGAGAATAATTCAGGTGATGTAATATATGCTAAGTTAAATATTAACTCTGAACTAATAAAAAAACCTTTTAAATTTAAGGAAAAAGATATAGTTTTAGATAGTGAAAAAATTAAGAATGGTATTTCTTTAGCAATAATAAATAAGTTAATTAATTCTATGATTGAAAGTATATTTAATATTAATTTTGCAGTAATAGATGTTTTGAATGAAAATAATGTAGACAAGGTATCAGCATATAATAGTGTTGAGGATATAAGTGAATCTAATAAGCTAATTAAAAATTTATTAGAAAATAAGATTTCAAAAGAAGAAGAATTAAATACAATAAAAGAAATAATAAAATTAAATCCATATAATGAAAATATATATAAAGCTTTATTATATAAATATGGAGACAAAGATAATCAATTAGAAGACTTATGTGATTTTTTAGGATATAATAATATTCGTGAATATAAAAATAACCTGTTAGATGAGTATTATAGGAGTTTATCAGTTAAGACTAAGGATGATGTAAGTAGAGCAAAAGAACGTATTGCGTTATTTGCAAATAAGCTTAGTATTAATGAGTATTCTAAATATATAGACGAGCTTAACAAAATAGTTAAAGATCAGGTTAGTTTAGATGATTCAATAAAGAATAAAGAAATAGAAAGAACTGTTGAGATGGCAACTGTAGAAGTTAATGAAAAAACTATAAATGATAAAAAGAACAAGAAAATTTTGATATCAGCAGGAATAGTAGTCGCTAGCTTATTAGCAATATATTTAATAATGGCTGCATATTTTAATAGTCACTTCTTTTTCAGAACATATATAAATGGGGTTAATGTTACTGGAAAGAGTGATAAGTCAGCTCAAGAGTTGATGGCTCAAAAAGCAAGTGATTATGTATTAACTATTAGTGAGAGAAATGATAATACTGAAGAGTTAAAAGGAACAGATATTAGTTTAAATTATGATTTTTCTAATGGAATAGATGAGTTATTAGAAAAACAAAATCCTTTTTCATGGATTAAGTATATGTTTAAAAACAATGAATATACAATCACTGATGGAATCTCTTATGATGATGTATTATTAAAGCAAGTATTAGGTAATCTTCAATGTCTAAATGAAGAAAATATGAAAGACCCTGTAAATGCATATATTAATTATACTGATAATGGATATGAAATTGTAAAGGAAGATAAAGGGAATAAAGTAAAATATGATGAGTTTTATTCAAAGGTTTTAACTCATATTCAAAATATTAATAATGTTTTAGATTTAGATAAAGAGGGATGTTATGAAGATCCTAAATATAATAGTGAAACAGATGTAGTAGTTAAAGCTAAAAATACTGCTGATAAATATATACAGGCAAAAATTATTTATAATACCTCAGGTGATCAAATTGTAATAGATTCTAGCTTGATAAATACATGGATTAATATAGATGGGGATTTTAATGTAACATTAAATGAAGATGCTATTAGAGAATATATAAATAGTTTAGGAAGTAATTATGATTATTTAGGTAGTTATAGAGATTTCACTAGATGGTCTGGAGAAGCTATAAAAGTTAGTACAACACCAGGAATATATTATATAGATAGGGACGCAACTGTTAATGAGATAGTTGAAGCTATAAATAATGGCAAAGAAATAACAAAGGACTTAACATTTAAAACACCAAATGCAACTGATGATTATATAATAAATACTTTTGTTGAGGTAGATTTAAGTAATCAAACAGTTGTTTATTATAAAAATGGTGAATTAATTACTCAAGGAAATATAGTTACTGGAAATGTAAGTCAAGGAAATGGAACTCCTTCAGGTGTATATAGATTAGACTGGAAGGCTAAAGACTTTGTATTAAGAGGAGATGGATATGCATCACCAGTAAGTTTCTGGATGCCGTTTAATGGTGGAATAGGTCTTCATGATGCAAGTTGGAGAAGTAGTTTTGGAGGGTCTATTTATAAAACAAATGGATCTCATGGATGTGTTAATATGCCATATAGTGTAGCTGAAGCTATTTATAACAATATAGAAGATAAAACTACTATAATTTGTAGGTATTAATTATAACTTCGTAATACTTTTATTTGAAAGTATTACGAAGTTTTTTTATTAATATCAGGAATAATAAAAGTTGAATATAAATACAAATAAAATATATATTTACAAGAACAATGTTCATGGTATAATACCAATAAGTGAATTTGTAAAAATCTCGTATAAAATCGGTAATTGGTCCGAAAGTTTCTACCTACTGACCGTAAAACAGTAGACTACGAGGCGTTGAATTTATGTTTTCATATGTATAAGCATAAATATAAGTATTATCAACACCTCAATTTATTTGAGGTGTTGATTTTTTTTAAATAAAAAATGTTGTTGAGGAGAGAAGAGATAATGGATATTTTAAAGGAACGTATATTACAAGAGGGAAGAGCATTAAGTGAGACAGTATTAAAAGTTGATTCTTTTTTAAATCATGGAGTAGATGCAAGATTAATGTATGAAATAGGGACTTGTTTTAAGGAATATTATAAGAATCATGGAATAACTAAAATATTTACAATTGAAAGTTCAGGAATTGCACCTACAGTAATGACAGCAATGCAAATGGAGCTTCCAATGGTTACGTTAAAGAAACAAAGCTCTAAAATTTTAAATGGAGATGTATATCAAACAACAGTACATTCATTTACAAAGGGTTCTGATTATGAATTAACATTATCAAAAAATTATATTTCACCAGAAGACAATGTATTAATAATAGATGATTTCCTAGCAAATGGAGAAGCTGCATTAGGAGCTATAAGACTAGTTGAAGAAGCAGGAGCTAAGGTTGCAGGGGTAGGAATAGTAATAGAAAAATCATTCCAACCAGGAAGAGGAGTTTTAGATAAAAAAGGATATGATGTTTATTCTTTAGCTAGAATTGGGAAGTTAGGAAAAGGGATTATAGAATTTATTTAATTGACAAATTTAAATTATAGGCATAGTATATTAGTAGATAAAAATTAAATAATTTGTTAGGTGAGGCTCCTATAAGGAAAGATGCTGCTGCCCAGAAAAATCTAGAGATTCCAATGGGTTAACAGGAATCATCGCTAAGGTGATTTTTAATGTAGCTGACTATTATTTATCATAGTCTACGCTTTATAGTGCTAAAGCTCTACAATTTAAGAAGTGAGATTTAACAAGACTTTTTGTTTGTAGGGACAAAGAGTCTTTTTTTTGTGTAAATAGGAGGTGGTATTTAATGGACTCATATCCGAGTAAAAGTTTAATTATTGGAAAAATTAAATATATGATATATGGGAATTTAGCTGTTAATACCACTAATTTTAAAAGTGAATTTTTTAGTGTTTTGACTTCTATTTATTATTTATAATTTTAGCATGCTTTTTCCTATATATAAAAGGTAGGAGGAATAGCTATGAAGTTAAATATGAATAAAGAAGAGTTAAGAAAATTTTTATTGCATGCCCCACAAGTAAGTATAATCAAATATTATGAGAATATTCATCCAGTTGATATTCTTGATATATTACGTGAGTGTCCAGAGGATAAAAGTGATATTTTATGTAGATTACCAGAGGAATTAATTGCAGATATAATCGATGAGGCTGAAGATGAAGAAAAGTATGATATATTAATGGAGTTCTCTGAAAATAAACAAAAAAATATTATAGAAGAAATGTCATCAGATGAATTAACAGATTTACTTGGTATGTTAGATGAAGAACAATCTAATAAAATATTAGAAAAAATGACAGATGAAGATGCTAGAAAGGTTAGACAATTATTAAGTTATGATCCTGATACTGCTGCTGGTATAATGGCTACAGAGTTTGTTGCACTTAAAGAAAATATGACTGTGGAACAAACATTAAGGTATTTGCAAAAATATGGTGATGAAAATGAAAATATAAATGACTTATATGTTGTAGATAATTTTGATAAACTTAAAGGAGTAGTATCCTTAAAGGAATTGGTAACAACTAGTTTTGAAACTAGAATTTCAGAAGTAGCTCATACTAAAGTTGAAGGAATATTATTTAGCACAGATCAAGAAGAGGTTGGACATAGATTTGAAAAGTATGGATATTTAACTATGCCAGTAATTGATAATTCAAATAGATTACTTGGTGTTGTAACTGTTGATGATGCTATGCAAATATTAAGAGATGAAACTACTGAAGATATTCATCGTTTAGGTGGAATTGATGAAGGTGAAAAAGTTGATGGAAAGCTTACTGAATCAGTAAAGAGTAGATTACCTTGGTTAATAGTAAATTTATTTACAGCAATTTTGGCATCAGCAGTTGTTGGAGCTTTTGAGGGAACCATTGAGGCTGTTGTTTCATTAGCTACATTTATGCCTATTGTTACAGGAATGGGTGGAAATGCAGGAACACAAACTTTAACTATTATAGTAAGAGGATTAGCATTAGGAGAATTAAACTTTAAAAATATGAAAAAAGTATTTTTAAAAGAGGTTGGAGTTGGATTATTAACAGGAATAGCTATAGGCCTTATAATTGGTGTCTTAGGATTCTTATGGGAAAGAAACTTTATATTTGGAATAATAATAGGCGTAGCTATGATTTTAAATATGGTAGTAGCTACAATTACAGGGTATTTAGTACCAATAATATTAAAGAAATTTAAAGTTGATCCAGCTTTAGCATCATCTATATTTGTAACAACATTTACTGATGTATTAGGATTTTTCTTCTTCCTAGGATTAGCAACACTTTTAATACAATATCTTATATAAAATTAATAAATCATATTTTAAAGTCGGTAAAAACCGGCTTTTTATTTTGGAATATAATAAATAAAAAACGCATCGGGCGCTATAACGATGCGTTTTAATTATGAAAAATGCAATATACAACAATTATTATTGCATAAAACTATAAATTTTATTAAATCTATTTAAGTTTTCTTTTAAAATTATTTCATGTTTAACATTAATAAATCTTTCTACAAGGCAACAAGCAAAGTTTTTATCTGCTGTATGAATTACTCCATTAATTTCAACTAGTGGACGATTATATTTATCGAAGCCTTTTAAAGATACAGAAAATCCATTGTTTTGTAAATATTTTAGTACTTTTCCTAAAAATTCATCAGTATCAGTTATATTCTTATCACTTATATACACATCAAAGCAATCGTTATTATGTTTATAAATACCCTCCATATTAACCCCTCACTTATAAATTTAATTAATAGATTTTAATATATATATATATTTCGATAAAAATTAAATAATTCCTTTAAACGTTTACAAAAAATTTAAATTTATTTAAATAAACTCAAAAACAGGAGCACTAGCAGACTACCCCTGTTTCAAACCTATTTTTGCCTGGTAGGTTTATGAATTAATTATACCATAAAAATACAAATAGTTAAATACAATATATTCATAATTTTGAGAAAAATATAATTTTTATGAAGTATTACATTTATAAAAAATAATTTGAAAATATTGTAGTAAATAATTGACAAATTTATTTTTCTGGAATATAATAACTTCTATAAAACAAAATATCTCTATTAAAGGGGAGTAGTATAAAATATAGCATCAACAATCGCGGGTTATGCCTGGTGTTATATACCATTTTGGTTACGAGACTTTTAATATAATCCTTAAGTTATTTTACTTAAGTTTGAGGATTATATTAAGGGTCTCTTTTTTATTAATAAATAAAAAAGTTTCCAAATTTATTATTAAATTAAGGAGGATTTTATGAAAAAGTATTTTTGTAAAACTGCAGAAGATACATTAAAGGAGTTTAATGTATCAAAAGAAGGATTAAGTAATGAACAAGCAAAGAAGAATTTAGATTCATATGGGTTTAATGAATTGAATCAAAAAAAGAAAAAAAGTATACTTCAAGTATTCTTCAGTCAATTTAAGGATTTATTAATATTTATTTTAATTGCAGCAGGAATAATTTCTATGCTAAGTAACAATGTAGAAAGTACTATTGTTATATTTACTGTAATAATTTTAAATGCCATATTAGGTACAGTTCAACATTTTAAGGCAGAACAATCTTTAGATTCATTAAAGGATTTATCAGCACCATGTGCAAAGGTAATAAGAAATGGTAAGAAGATAGAAATTCAATCAAGAGATGTGGTTCCAGGTGATATTTTGGTTTTAGAAGCTGGGGATTTAATAATTGCTGATGGTAGGGTAATTGAAAGTTATTCTTTACAAGTAAATGAAAGCTCACTTACAGGAGAATCTTTAAGTGTAGATAAAATAATTGATAAAATAGATAGTGAAGAAGTAGCATTGGGAGACCAAAAAAATATGGTATTCTCTGGTTCGTTAGTAACTTATGGTAGAGCTTTAGTAGCAGTTACAAGTACAGGAATGAAAACTGAAATAGGTAAAATAGCTACTCTTATGGAAGAAACTCAAGAAAAGAAAACTCCACTCCAAGTTAGCTTAGACGATTTTAGTAAAAAACTTGCTATTATAATATTAGCTATATGTGCAATTGTATTTGGATTATCTTTATATAGAAATATGCCAGTCCTTGATTCATTGATGTTTGCTGTTGCTTTAGCAGTTGCTGCTATTCCAGAGGCTTTAAGTTCTATAGTTACTATTGTTTTAGCATTAGGAACTCAAAAGATGGCTAAAGAAAATGCAATAATTAAAAAGCTTAGAGCAGTTGAAGGCTTAGGTTCAGTTTCTATAATATGTTCAGATAAAACAGGTACTTTAACTCAAAATAAAATGACTGTTAGAAAAATATATGTTGATGGTAAATTAATTAATGGTTGTGAAGTTTCATTAAATAATAAGGTTCAAGAATATTTAATTAAAAATTCTATTTTATGTAATGATTCAACATCAATGGATGGAAAAGAAATTGGAGATCCAACAGAAGTTGCATTAGTAAATTTAGGACACGATATTTTAATAAATGAATTAGAATTAAGAAATGAATATAAGAGATTAGCTGAGATTCCATTTGATTCTGATAGAAAACTAATGAGTACATTGCATAAAATTGATAATAAAAATGTAATGTTTACTAAAGGCGCTTTAGATGTTATTTTAGATAGAGTTAAATTTATAATGACTTCAGAGGGTGTTAGAGAATTAACTGATAGTGATAAATCAGAAATATTAGATGTTAATAGAAGGTTATCAGAGTCTGGGTTAAGAGTATTATCATTTGCATATAAAGAATTAGATGAGATTAAAGAATTAACATTAGATGATGAATATAGCTATACTTTTATAGGGTTAATTTCAATGATTGATCCACCAAGAGAAGAAAGTAAACAAGCTGTTGAGGATTGTATAATGGCTGGTATAAAACCAATAATGATTACTGGTGATCACAAGATAACAGCATCAGCAATAGCTAAAGAAATTGGAATACTAAGGGATGGAGATAGGGCAATCGAAGGATTAGAAATAGATAAAATGTCAGATGAGGAACTAAAGGAAAATATCGAACATATATCTGTTTATGCGAGAGTATCTCCAGAGCATAAAATTAGAATAGTAAGAGCATGGCAGGAAAAGGGACAAATAGTTGCTATGACAGGTGATGGTGTAAATGATGCTCCAGCATTAAAGCAAGCAGACATAGGTATAGCAATGGGAATAACAGGTACAGAAGTTTCTAAGGATGCAGCTTCAGTAATTTTAACAGATGATAACTTTGCAACAATAGTAAAATCTGTATCTAATGGTAGGAGTATTTATAGCAATATAAAAAATTCTATAAAATTCTTATTATCAGGTAATACTTCAGGAATAATAGCAGTACTATACTCTTCAATTATGGCATTACCAATGCCTTTTGCAGCAGTACATTTACTATTTATAAATCTTTTAACAGATAGTTTACCTGCTATAGCCATAGGTATGGAAGAATCTAATAGGGATTTATTAAAGGATAAACCAAGAAGTAAAAATGAATCTATTTTAAATAAGAATTTTTTATTTGGATTAGGATTAGAAGGATTATTAATTGGTATGTTTACTATAATTGCTTTTTATGCAGGAAATCCAATGAAAACTCCTTTAACAGCTTCAACTATGGCCTTTGCAACACTTTGTTTAGCTAGATTATTTCATGGGTTTAACTGTAGAGGTAAAGGATCAATATTTAAACTAGGTGTATTTTCTAATAAGTATGTTTGGTATGCTTTTGGAATAGGTTTAGTATTGTTAAATGCTGTTTTATTTGTACCATTTCTTCAAGGATTATTTGAAGTAGAAAACTTAATGTTAAGTCAATATGTGACAATATATATATTAGCATTTATACCAACTTTAATAATTCAATTTATTAAAATTATAAATGAAGTAATAGAAAATAGAAAAGTAAAAAAGAATCCTTCAGGTAAGTTTGAAAATAATTTAAAAAATATAGCATAATTATTTAAAATAATAATCAACCGTCTAGATTAACAATTTATATAAAAATAATCTAGACGGTTTTATTATTAAAAATAAAAAAATATTTGGAAAAATAATGTTGACCAATTTAGTATGATAAGCATATAATAACAATATAACATATGAACAATTATTCATATGTTCACAGAAGAAAAATTTAAATATAATTATAATGATAAATGCAAATGATATTTATAAGAGGAGTGGATAGGATATGGAAAATAATAATGATAATAAAGTAGAAAGATGTGCCTGTAACGTAATACATGGAGATATAGTAGCCAAAGTTAAAGATAGTTTGCCACAAGAAGAAACATTATATGATTTAGCAGAGTTATTTAAAGTTTTTGGAGATAGTACAAGAATAAAAATACTTTGTGCATTATTTGAAGAAGAGATGTGTGTATGTGATTTGTCAGCATTATTGAATGTTAGTCAATCAGCCATATCTCATCAATTAAGAGTTTTAAAATCAGCAAGACTTGTTAGATTTAGGAGAGATGGAAAGATAATCTATTATTCTCTAGATGATGAACATATTAAGCATATATTTGATGAAGGGTTAAAACATATCACTGAATAGATATGACTAAAAAATAAATAGGAGGATAGGTATGGAAATTAAATTAGTTCTAGATGGATTAAATTGTGCTAATTGTGCTAACAAAATAGAAAGTAAGGTCAATAAAATAAACGGAGTTAAAGAAGCAACTGTTAATTTTTCAACATCTATATTAACTGTAGAAGCTCATGAAGAAAATTTGAAGGAAGAAATAATAAAAGAAATAAAATCAATAGTAAAAAAACTAGAGCCACATGTAAATGTTGAGGAAAAGGTAGAAGGCAAAAAAATGAATATCAATCAAGATATATGTAAGAGCAGTTGTTGTTCTACTAGTCATTCATCTCATAATGAAAATTCTTATAGTCATGAACATGGTCATAGTCATGAAATTAAAGAAAATAATGAAAGTGTACTAGGGTATATAAAAGATAATCTAATGTTAATAATAGGAGCTGTTATTTATATTATTGCATTACTTTATAAAGGTAATGAAAATTTACTATCTGTATTATTATTTGTAGCGAGTTATTTAGTTATTGGTGGAGAAGTTATTTGGATTGCAATAAAGAATATTTCTAGAGGGGAAATATTTGATGAAAATTTCTTAATGAGTATTGCCACATTGGGAGCCTTCTTTATTGGTGAATATCCAGAGGCAGTTGCAGTTATGCTATTTTATCAGATAGGAGAAATGTTCCAAGGATATGCTGTAAGTAAATCAAGAAAATCTATATCATCTCTTATGAATATAAGAGCAGATTATGCTAATGTTTTAAGAAATGGTGAAGAGGCAAAAGTAGATCCACAAAATGTATCTATAGATGAGGTTATTATTATTAAACCAGGTGAAAGGATTCCGCTAGATGGTATTGTTTTAGATGGAACAAGCTTTATAGATACTTCTGCGTTAACAGGGGAATCAGTACCACGTGAAATTACAGTTGGTGATGAGATACTATCAGGTGCAATAAATAATAATGGTGTTTTAAAAGTTAAGGTAAATAAGGAATTTGGAGAATCAACTGTTTCTAGAATATTAGAATTAGTTGAAAATGCTTCGAATAAGAAGGCACCAACAGAAAAATTTATAACTAAGTTCTCAAAAGTATATACACCTATAGTTGTTGTAATTGCAATATTAGTTGCAGTAATACCACCGTTAGTTATTTCAGGAGAAACTTTTTCTGTATGGATATATAGAGCATTATCATTACTAGTTGTTTCTTGTCCATGTGCATTGGTAGTTTCAATTCCATTAGGATTCTTTTCAGGAATTGGAGCAGCTTCTAAAAAAGGTATATTAGTTAAAGGAGGAAATTATTTAGAGGCTCTTAAGGATAGTGAAATAGTAGTATTTGATAAAACAGGTACTTTAACAAAGGGTGTATTTAATGTAACTGAAATAAATCCTAAAAATATAAGCAAAGAAGAATTATTAGAAATCACAGCTATGGGTGAGTCACATTCAAATCATCCAATTGCAATTTCAATAGCAAAAGCATATGGAAAAGAAATAAATAAGGAAGAAATAAAAGATTATAAGGAAATTTCAGGTCATGGAATAGAAGTTACTATAAATGATAATGATGTATTACTTGGTAATGTTAAATTAATGAAGGTTAATAATATAGAATTCGATGAAATAGATTCTATAGGGACAATAGTTTATGTTGCTATTAATGGACAGTATAAAGGTAATATAGTTATTTCAGATGAGATAAAAGAAAATGTAGATATAGCATTACGTGAGTTAAAGAATGTTGGAATAAAGAAAACTGTAATGCTTACAGGAGATAATAAGAGAGTTGCAGAAAAAGTAGCAAAATCAATAGGAATTGATGAAGTATATTCAGAGCTTTTACCAGGAGATAAGGTAAGTAAAGTAGAAGAAATATTAGATAAAAATAATCAAAAAGGAAAAGTCCTATTTGTTGGTGATGGAATAAATGATGCTCCTGTTTTAGCAAGAGCTGATATAGGTGTAGCTATGGGAGGTATAGGTTCAGATGCTGCTATAGAAGCAGCTGATGTTGTTTTAATGAAGGATAAAGTTGAAGCAATAGCAGAAGCTATAAGGGTATCAAGAAGAACTAATAAAATACTATGGCAAAATATTATATTTTCATTAGGAGTTAAGATTATAGTAATGATATTAGTTGTATTAGGTTTAACAAATATGTGGGCTGCTGTTTTTGCTGATGTAGGAGTAACATTAATAGCTGTTTTAAATTCAATGAGAATAATTCGATAAATATTGACAAAGAATATTACCTTGATTATAATAAAATAAGTCGAGAACATTTTAGGCGTAAGGGCGTAGCATACAAGATCATTTTGACTCTTGTAGATAGGTCAGATAGTCCATAATATCTGACTTTGCTTCTATAATGAGACTTATGTATAACTGATCTGCTAAGTTATACATAAGTCTCTATTTTTTAAAATAAAAAAAGCAAAAGCTAATCTTTAAAAGAATTTCATATATAAAAATTAATAAAATTAAATAAAATAGTAAAAACTAAATTTGAATATTTTAATAAAAATATCTTACTTATATATTAAAATATAGATAAAAAATTAAAAGTATGTTATTATATTATCAAAGTTGGATTGGAATAGGAATATTATTGAAGTGTATTAAGGAGATTCATATACTATGGAGAAAAAGAAAAGTGTTTCTATGGCAGTAATTAAAAGATTACCAAAATACCATAGATATTTGAAAGAGCTGATGAGAAATGATGTAGATAGAATTTCATCTAAAGAATTAGGGGAAAAAATCGGATTTACAGCTTCTCAAATAAGACAAGATTTAAATAATTTTGGAGATTTTGGACAACAAGGATACGGATATAATGTAAAAGAATTATATAAACAAATAAGTTTAATTTTAGGATTAGATAAAGATTATACTGGAATAATAATTGGAGCAGGTAACTTAGGGCAGGCTATTGCTAATTACAATAGATTTTCGGAATTAGGTTTATCTATTGAATGTATTTTTGATGCTAATCCAAAGCTTGTAGGAATGAGAATAAGAGATGTTGAAATTAAAGATATAGATACATTAGCTGAGTTTTTACAAGATAATAATATTGATATTGGAATTATATGTGTTCCTAGAATTAACGCACAAAAGGTTTGTGATATGTTAGTTAAGGGTGGAATTAAGGGGCTTTGGAACTTTGCACCTGTAGATTTAGTTGTTCCAGATGATGTTAAAGTAGAAAATGTTCATCTTTCAGAAAGTTTATTAACTTTAGTATATTTAATGAAAGATAGTTAAAATAAGCTGTTGCATTTGCAACAGCTATTTTTATTTTATAATGTTAATAACTCAACAATCAAAAAGAAGGGCGAAAAAAAGGAAAAAAGAAAACGTATTCGAAGAAATACATTGAAAAATTGTAATTTATATACTAATTAAGAAAATATTAATTGCAAATGATAAATTTAGATATTATAATTATAAGTGGGTTGTGATTATTCAGAATCTTCTAACCAAAGAAGAAGGAATAAGAGAGTTTTTTTTAAGGTTCTTTGTTAATTATCTAACAATAAAATGGGTATTTATGAGATTAATTGGTATATAAAGGGAGGAATTTTAATGGAAATCAAAAATGTTATTTTAGAAGAAGAGTTAAAAAATGTAACTCTTGAAAAAGATGGGAATTTAGCGATTATAACAATAAATAGGCCAAAGGCATTAAATGCTTTAAATTCAGAAACTTTAAGGGAGTTAGATATAGCTATTACAAACATTGAAAATGATAGCAATGTTTATTGTGTAATACTTACAGGTTCTGGAGAAAAATCTTTTGTTGCTGGAGCTGATATAGCAGAAATGAAAGATTTAGACTCTAAGGCTGGAGAAGAATTTGGACTTTTAGGTAATAAAGTATTTAGAAGATTAGAAAATTTAGACAAGCCTGTTATAGCAGCTATTTCTGGATTTGCTTTAGGTGGGGGATGTGAGCTTGCAATGGCATGTGATATAAGAATTGCATCAGAAAAGGCAAAATTTGCTCAACCAGAAGCTGGACTTGGAATTACACCAGGATTTGGTGGAACTCAAAGATTACCTAGAATAGTTGGATTAGGTAAGGCTAAAGAATTAATTTATACTTGCTCAATGGTTAATGCTGAAGAAGCTTTAAGAATTGGATTAGTTAATAAGGTTGTTCCATTAGAAAATTTAATGGAAGAAGCAAGAAAAATGGCATCTACTATTTGTGCTAATGCTCCAATAGCAGTTAAGCTTTGTAAGGATGCTATAAATAGAGGAATGCAAGTAGATATAGATAAAGCAATAGAAGTTGAAGCAGAGGATTTTGGAAAGTGCTTTGATTCAGAGGATCAAGTTGAAGGAATGACTGCTTTCTTAGAAAGAAGAGCAAAAAACTTTAAAAATAAGTAAAATAGTTTATTTAATAAATTTTAAATATATAAATAGAGTGTGTTTTACATAAGTTAAGCTCTAAATTATTAATTTAGTTAGCAAAACTTGCATCGATGATTAAAAATTAAAAGATGTTTTCTAATTAGGAATTGTAATTATACACATAAAAGAGGGTATTGCAGGGAGGTAAAAAGCAATGAATTTTGGATTAACTAGAGAACAAGAGTTAGTAAGACAAATGGTTAGAGAATTTGCAGTTAATGAAGTAAAACCAATAGCTGCTGAAATTGATGAAACAGAAAGATTTCCAATGGAAAATGTAAAGAAAATGGCAGAGCTAGGCATGATGGGTATTCCATTCCCTAAGGAATTAGGAGGTGCTGGAGGCGATGTATTATCATATATCATCACAGTTGAAGAATTATCAAAAGCTTGTGGAACACATGGGGTTATAGTTTCAGCTCATACTTCACTTTGTGCTTCATTAATTTATGAAAATGGAACACCAGCTCAAAAGGAAAAATACTTAGTACCACTTGCAAAAGGTGAAAAAATCGGTGCTTTCGGTTTAACTGAACCAGGTGCAGGAACTGATGCTGCAGGGCAACAAACTACAGCAGTTTTAGATGGAGATAATTATATTTTAAATGGTTCTAAAATATTCATCACTAATGGTGGTGTTGCAGATACTTTCATAGTATTTGCTATGACTGATAAATCACAAGGAACTAGAGGAATATCAGCTTTCATAGTTGAAAAAGATTTCCCAGGATTCTCAATTGGTAAGAAAGAAGATAAGTTAGGAATTAGAGCTTCTTCTACAACAGAGCTTATATTTGAAAACTGTGTAGTACCAAAGGAAAACTTAATTGGTAAAGAAGGTAAGGGATTTGGTATAGCAATGAAAACTCTTGACGGGGGAAGAATTGGTATAGCTGCTCAAGCTTTAGGTATCGCAGAAGGAGCTTATGAAGAAGCTGTTAAATACATGAAAGAAAGAAAACAATTTGGTAGACCATTATCAGCATTCCAAGGATTACAATGGATGATAGCCGATATGGAAACTAAAATTGAAGCTGCAAAATTATTAGTATATAAAGCAGCATGGTTAAAGCAAAACAAAATGCCATATTCAGTAGATGCTGCTAAGGCTAAGTTATTTGCTGCTGAAGTTGCTATGGATGTAACAACTAAGGCAGTTCAAATCCACGGTGGATATGGATATACTAAGGAATATCCAGTTGAAAGAATGATGAGAGATGCTAAGATAACTGAAATCTATGAAGGAACTTCAGAAGTTCAAAAGATGGTTATCGCAGGCGCAGCATTAAGATAATATAGGAGGCTATAAAAGATGAAGATAGTAGTTTGTTTAAAACAAGTACCAGATACAACAGCTGTAAAAATAGATCCAAAAACAGGAACTCTAATAAGAGATGGTGTTCCTTCAATCATAAATCCAGAAGATAAGCACGCTTTAGAAGCAGCATTACAATTAAAAGATAATTATGGGGCATACGTGACTGTAATCAGCATGGGACCTCCTCAAGCTAAAAATGCATTAAGAGAAGCATTATGTATGGGAGCTGATGAAGCTATCCTTTTAACAGATAGAGCATTTGGAGGAGCTGATACTTTAGCTACTTCAAAGACAATTGCAGCAGCAATTAAAAATTTAGAATACGATATAATCTTTGGTGGAAGACAAGCTATCGATGGAGATACTGCACAAGTTGGTCCAGAAATAGCTGAACATTTAAATGTACCACAAGTAACTTATGTACAAGGTGTAGAAGTTACTGAAGATGGTTTAGTAGTTAATAGAGCATTAGAAGATGGATATGAATTAATTAAAGTTCAAACTCCAGTACTTTTAACTGCTATTGAAGAATTAAATCACCCAAGATATATGAATGTTCAATATATCTTCGATACTGCAGAAAAAGAAGTTAAAGTTATGACTGCAGCAGATCTTGATGTACCAGTTGAAGAATTAGGATTAAAAGGTTCTCCAACTAAGGTTAAGAAATCTATGACTAAAGAAGCTAAGGGCGCAGGAGAAATCGTTAAGGATTCAGCTCCAGAAGCAGTAGCATATGTATTAGGAAAATTAAAAGAAAAGCACTACATCTAGGATAATAGGAGGGAATTTGGAGATGAATATATCAGAATATAATGGCGTTTGGGTATTCGCTGAACAAAGAAATGGTGAATTACAAAAGGTTTCATTAGAAATATTAGGAGAAGGTAGAAGGTTAGCAGATGAATTAGGTGTTAATTTAACTGCAGTTTTATTAGGGAATAATGTAGCTTGTTTAGCAGATATTTTAGGTGAGCATGGTGCTGATGAAGTATTAGTAGCTGAACATGAAGAATTAGAAAACTATACTACAGATGGTTATACAAAGGTTATTTGTGACTTAGCAAATGAAAGAAAGCCAGGAATATTATTTATAGGAGCTACTTTCATTGGTAGAGATTTAGGACCTAGAGTTGCTGCTAGACTTTCAACTGGATTAACAGCTGACTGTACATCTTTAGAAGTAGATGTTACTAACGGTGATTTACTTGCAACAAGACCAGCTTTTGGTGGTAACTTGATGGCAACAATTGCTTGTCCAAACCACAGACCACAAATGGCTACAGTAAGACCAGGGGTATTCTCAAAACTTACTGAAAAGAAGGAAAACTTTAATATAGAAAATGTTACTGTTAATTTAGAAGCATCAGATATTAGAACTACTGTATTAGAAGTAGTTAAAGCTAATAAGGATATCGTTGATATTGGAGAAGCTAAAGTTATAGTTGCTGGTGGTAGAGGAGTAGGAAGTAAAGAAAACTTCGCTATGCTACAAGAATTAGCAACAACTTTAGGTGGAGTTGTTGGGGCATCAAGAGGTGCTGTAGATAAGGGATGGATAGAAAGAGATTACCAAGTTGGACAAACTGGTAAGACAGTAAGACCAACAATATATGTTGCTTGTGGTATTTCAGGAGCAATTCAACACGTTGCAGGTATGCAAGAGTCAGATATGATAATTGCTATTAATAAAGATGAAGCAGCTCCGATTATGAAGGTTGCTGATTATGCAATAGTTGGTGATATAAATAAGGTAATTCCAGAAATGATAAGCAAATTAAAAGAAAGTATTGATGTTGAAGAAGTCTTAACTTGTAAATTATAATACTAATTTTTTAAAAAATCCATATATTAGTTATACTTATAAACTATATAATATTAAGTAATTTGTACATGTTAACTTTAAAGTATAAATGGCCATTATACTTTATAAATAAATATAAAATTATACAGCCTAGGAGTTTAATTTTATATATAATGTGGACAAAATGTTATTAAGTTTTTTATTTGTGTGTATAAATTTTGAGAATTAAAATAAATAAGTTTAAAACTAAAATTATTAGTTAAAGTTTTAAGATATGTTCTGACTTCTAATTTATAATGAGTAGATTGGAAATATTAATTTTAGTTTTTCACTAAATAAAGGGGAGAGTTTATAATGGAAAAGATTTTTGTTTTAGGTGCTGGAACTATGGGTGCTGGAATAGTTCAAGCTTTTGCTCAAAAAGGTTATGAGGTTATTGTTAGAGATATTAAAGATGAATTTGTTGAAAGAGGAATTGCTGGAATCAATAAGAATTTATCTAAATTAGTAGCTAAGGGAAAAATGACTGAGGAAACTAAGGAAGATATTCTTTCTAGAATCTCAGGAACTACTGATATGAACTTAGCTGAAGAGTGTGACTTAGTTGTTGAAGCTGCAATTGAAAATATGAAAATTAAAAAAGAAATATTCGCTGAGTTAGATAGAATCTGTAAGCCAGAAACTATTTTAGCTTCAAATACATCTTCTTTATCAATTACTGAAGTTGCTTCAGCTACTGGTAGACCAGATAAGGTTATAGGAATGCATTTCTTTAATCCAGCTCCAGTTATGAAGTTAGTTGAAATTATCAGAGGTATGGCTACTTCTCAAGAAACTTTTGATGCTGTTAAGGAATTATCACTAGCAATAGGAAAAGAGCCAGTAGAAGTTGCTGAAGCTCCAGGATTTGTAGTAAACAGAATACTTATCCCAATGATTAATGAAGCTTCATTTATCCTTCAAGAAGGAATAGCATCAGTGGAAGACATAGATACAGCTATGAAATTTGGTGCAAATCATCCAATGGGGCCTTTAGCTTTAGGTGACTTAATTGGATTAGATGTTTGTTTAGCTATAATGGATGTTTTATATAATGAAACAGGAGATACTAAATACAGAGCTAGTAGTACTTTAAGAAAATATGTTAGAGCTGGATGGTTAGGTAGAAAGTCTGGAAGAGGATTCTACAACTATAACGCTTAATGTTAAAATAAATTTAGAAATAGAAAATTAATAAAATGAACTTTAAATATTTCTAGAGGGATAGAGATATTTATATAAATATGCTGTTATAAAAAAATCATAGATTTATATATTTAAAAAGAATAAAATAAAGAATACGCTTTAATTTAACTTTAAAAGGTAGCTATCGACGGGTAGTTACCTTTTATTGTTGTGCGCCCAGCATGGGTAACAACTTGACGGTGAAAGTCCGTTGTGGGCTTGGTAGTGGGAACCACTAGCTAA